>JBAYHC010000001.1:0-460121 GCA_041666325.1 Patescibacteria group bacterium | reverse complement strand
GACTGCGTCGGCGACGTGACCAGGCTCACTGACCGCGCTTTCTTCGAAGACCTGCGCAACAATCGTGGCTGCCAGGCGGGGCGTGGTGGTGACGGGGCCGGTCAGCTCTCTGGCTGACTCGTCATTCGGGTTCTCGCCGGCCACGAGGACGATCGTGGCCTGGCCGTCCGGCGTCGCGGTGACCCGGAGAGCGTAGGCATCCGGCCCGAAGACCTCGTCCATTCGCCCGATTGCGTCCAGCGCTTCTTCTGGCGCTGACTCTTCGGCGGGTACGACTTCTTCTAGTGCTACTGCGTTCGACATCGGCTTACTCCTCCTCGGATGGTCTTTCGAACAGTGATATGCGAACAGCCAGTATCCTACCATGATTATTTAGTCCTGTCAATGGTTTCCAACCGACAGTCCTCATTTACTCCGTGCTTCTACCCACAGAGCTAGCGCGTCTGCAACGGTTGCCCGATCCGTTTCACTGATCTGCAGCTTGCTCAAGATGTCGCTAGCCGTGTCGTTGCGACGGTTTCGGTTGGCTAATTCCTCTGCCTGTTTGGCAAGGAACGCTCTTTCTCGCACCTGTCTCTCGAAGCGCAGGCGCCACTCGTTAAACGATATCTGAGATCGAACAATCTGATTAAAGATAGTCTCGGGGCCGGGTGCCGAGCAAAGAATATCGCCGTCGTCATCAGTAATGCTCCCGACAAGACAGTGCCGAGACGATCCGGGCGCTTCATCGACCAGAGCCAATGTTGAGGTAAATTGGTCTATGCGATGCAGTATTGGGCTAGCCGAAACAACAAGCCAACTTAAGCCATTGTTGTCTGTGACAAGGTAGGCAAAACAGGCCCTAAGAATGCCGCTTCTGATACAGTTCATTGACATCCTCCTTCGTGAGTCGTGTCGATTCTGGTATCACTTGCCAATCGCGGTATAGCATTTTTCTGAACCAGGGTCAAGTTTGATTGTCTCAGCCATTAAAAAAGCGGAGATCGGGACAGCCCAATACTCCGCGGAGACATCAAGAACGATAAAGCCCAACATTGGCAGGATCGTGAAGATCACTAACTGATTCATTGTGAATGATACGCCAAATCGCTTCGGCCAAGAGTGATCCGACGGGTATGACATCAAACTTCCTGCTGTTAGCAGCAACAAGCTTTGGCGTGACAGGAACCGAATCTGTCACCACAAAGTGCGAGATGGGTGAGGCGTCCAGTCTACGTATTAGCTCGAAGGCTGAACTGCGCTGATCTTCGAGCACACCGTGGATAGCAAAGGCGCACACTTCTCTTGCTCCCTCTTGCAGCAGCATCTCGGCGCCCTTGACTAGAGTTCCACCAGTCAGGATCTCATCGTCGAACATAATGCAGACCTTGTCCCTGACGTTGCCAATCAGTCGTGTAACGACTGGATTTTCGGTGTTGTCCTTTCGTTCCTTGTGCATGACTGCACCGGCCAATCCGGTGACATCGAGCAGGTCGCCATATCTGTCCTGGGCGCCCGCGTCAGGAAAGACGATAACACAATTATCGCGCGGATGCTCGCGGAAGAACTTACGCTCCATGTAGTCTGTCATAAGGAAACAAGCCTTGACCTCATCGGCCGGAGGAGCGCCGCCATCTTCGAGGTAATGCTTCGTATACTCCGAATGTGGATCAAGGAGTAGAACCCGGCGAACGCCACAGGCCAAAGAAAGAATGCGTGCAATAGTGCGGCCACCAACCGAGATACGGGGTTGGTTTTTGCGATCGCTTCTAGCATAGGGCATGTAGGGGAAAACAAGCAGAACGTCTTCACAGCGAGCGCTCTTGAGGGCATCAAGCAGAAAGAATAGCTCTATCAGGTGATGGTCAACCGGCGGAACTTGAGTTTGGACCACAATGGCGAGATTGCCACGAACGTGTTCGGGGACCTGAACCTGGATATTATCATTGGAGAAGCGGTCAACCCTTGGCGGCAAATAGGAAATCCGTTCACCGTTTTGCCCCTGGTACTTAAGCCTTGCCTCCAAAGACTCATATATCGATTGTGTAATCAACTCAGATCCACTCGTGGACAGCAAGACAACGGGTCTTGCAACTGGTTGGTAGTTTATGGCCTCCTACCTCCTTGTGTGGGGATTAGCGCTTGATCGGCGCCAACTTATTTTTAACCTTTGACAGAACGAAAGTCAAGATAAACAAAAAAGCCACGATTACTCGTGACCTCTTTGTTATAACTGTGTCAGCTTATCTTCGGCCTGAACGATCGAAGCTTCTGCCGCCAAAGCGGTTTCCGCCTCTATCGTTGTCCTGGCGCTGTGGCTTAGCAATGTTGACGAAGATGGTTCTGCCATCAACTTCTTTGTTGTTCATGAGCTCGATGGTTTTTTGAGCCATCTCAGGAGTTGCAACAGTAACGAAACCAAAACCACGTGATCGACCGGATTCACGGTCGGTGATGACTTTGGCGTCAACTACGTCGACACCCTCAAGGGCGCTGAACAATTCGAGAAGCTGGTCATCGGTAACTGCAAATGACAGATTGCCAATATAGAGCTTATTTGCCTCTTCTTGCATAGGATTCCTAACATAAATTTCTAATAAATCGACCCGTTTGGCGTTTCTCAATCCGTTTATGCAAAAATCCAACTAACGATGACGAGAGGCTTCAAACTGGTTATATAATAGCATAAAACCAAAAATAATGCAATAGGCAATCCTGTTCAGTGTTTTTCGGAACGGGAGTCTTGCCAAAGGTATGGTTAGAGACGAAGAGATGTGTTAAATTGGTGCAATGCAAGAGGATAAAAGGCTGACAAAAATTATCAACTTTCTCAAGGAGGCGGAGAGGCTGAAATTAGTCGAGCGCATTCCGTACCTTTCGGACAAAGCTCGGAGAGAAAATGATGCCGAGCACTCCTGGTATCTTGCCCTAATGCTCCTGGCGCTTGAGGATGATTTAGGGATTAAGTGTGACTTACCCCGGACTTATAGGATGATTCTTGTGCACGATCTGGTTGAAATTGATACCAAGGATGACTGGGTGCCAGACACTGCCGGCAAAGCAATAAAGCGGCAAAATGAGCTCGTATCAGCCAAGAGAGTGTTCGGTTTGTTGCCAGCTGACCTAGCAGGCAAGTTTATGAAGCTGTGGCAGGAGTACGAAGCGGGTGAGACGATCGAGGCCAAGATTGCCAAGGGTCTGGATAAGATTAGCCACACCTTACAGTATTCAATCTCGAAGAAAGTTGAGTGGCATCGTGAGTATGCGACCAAGGAGGAGTCGCGCGACTATGCGCTGCCGCATGTCTCTCAGAATCCGGTTCTTCTCGAGATGTTTGATACCTTGCTGGACGAGCTCGAGGAGACAATTGAGGAAAACCTCAAGAAGAATGAAAAACGCCCAGTCGGCTAGGCGCTGGGCGAAGATAAGCTACTGAGTTGTAACTGGTATGATAATGTTCTCTAGGTTCCAATAGCGCCAGACGAGCGGACAGCCGCCGTGGCAATTGGGCAAAAGTGCACAGCTTGTGCACTTGGGACTCATCGTCAAGAGCTGATTGCGTTTTGCTTTGACCTGCCCCTGCCACAGATCAATGAACTCAGCGGCGCTACCTAACTCTTCGAACATAATCTCTGTCTCGAGTACGTTGCACGGCACAACCTGACCCGTTACGTTGATGACTATTCGCTCTGGGCCGATCTTACAATCGCCGGCGATTTTGTTAGTTTCAACTAGGCTGTCGTACGTGCTTCTGTCGAGCAGACAGAGCGGGGCCTCAAATACATACTGAATGTTTTGATCTGTGCCAAACTCTCCAGCCAAATGACCAATAAGATCAGCAAAGCGTTGGGGGTGCAGAGCTTCCTGGCCATCGATATGATCAAGGGAGCCGCAAACTCTGGGAAGAGCGGGGCTGACGATAACGGCAATTCCCAAACTGTCAAAAAAACGTAAAGTTTCGCTCGCATCGGCATAGTTTTGTTCCCCAACAACCAAGTTGACGCAGCAGGCTTTACCTGCCTGAATTGCCATTGTCATTCCTGCTATTGTCTCATCCCAAGCACTGGCTTTGGCTATGGAGTTGTGGACATCGGGATTCACTGAGAAGACGGTGAAGGCGATCATCTCAACATCTTGGATGACCTCCAGAAACTTCCTTTGTGCACCGGCACGGCCATTGGTAATCATACAAACTTCCAGGCCCAACTCTTTGGCCCGGCGGGCGACTTCCGGCAGGAAGGGGTAGAGTAGCGGCTCTCCGCCTAGAAGAGTAATGGAGCCGAAACCAAGTTTTGCCAGATTCTCGATGATAGAAATTGCTCGTTCCAATGGCATGTGTAGTATGCTCGGCACCACTTTGTGTTCATAGCACCACCGGCAGCGATTGTTGCAGGCGGCGGTGAGCGACAACCATGCGCAAGGCTTGTTCATCGATGTACCTCTTTCTTCGGACATCAGTACCATAACACAAAAATAGGTCTTTTTCAATCCTGGGCCGATGATTGCTCGGATATTTTTTTGGTGCTTAGCCTTGATTGTTGTGGCAAAAAGTTGTATAATCCCCGAAGGTGTTGCCGATTGAGAGGAGGTGATAATGGATGCCGGCCACAGCTGAGGAGATGGAGATAACCGATCTCTTCTCTCGCACGGGCGATGCCAGATTGAGAGATCAGGTCATCATGGCCAATCAGGGCTTGGTTGAGAAACTTGCCAGGCGCTTTGTTGGCAGGGGAGTTCCGCTTGAAGACCTGGTTCAGGTTGGAAACATTGGTCTGATCAACGCCGTTGATCGTTTTGATGCCCGCCGTGGGCTCAAACTTTCTACTTATGCCACTCCTTGTATTATCGGAGAGATTAGGAGGTACTTCCGTGACAAGGAACAACGCCTCAAAGTGCCGCGATCACTCCGGGAGTTGGTTTATTGCATCAGTAAACTCGAGGATGAGATGGCCGGCGAAGGAGTCGAGACAACCCCGGACATGCTGGCTGATATCCTTGGTGTGAGCGAGAACGAAGTTCTTGAGGCGCTAACGTTTAGGGCCTCTTCTTCGCCCCTGTCGATCGATCAGGATTTTTCTTCTGCGGATGATGGGGACGGAAGTTTTTTTGAAGATCGCTATGGAGAAGAAGACAGGGCAATTCAGGCGGTCGTCGAAAGTGACGAATTGAGGGATGCTGTTGATCGCTTGCCGCCACGGCTCAAGAAAGTCATTGAGCTGCGTTTCTTGCGCGGGCTATCTCAGACTGAGGTAGCAAAAGTGATCGGGAGCAGTCAGATGCACGTCTCAAGACTGCAGGCGTCTGCTCTTGTGCAAATGCGCGCAACCATGACAAGCGAGGTGCCGACGCGATCAGCAGTCAAGAACATCGCAGTCGATCCCAATCCGGTTGCCAGAGAGGAGACAGTGATGGAGAAGGCCAAAACGCATAATATCATTGCAACCCCGAAACAATTATCGATTGTTTGTGCAATTTGGGCTGGGTTCAGCCGGCTGGAGAGAGGTGTTGTTAATGTTGAGGCCTTGGCAAAATTGCTCAGAACGCATCCCTTCGCTATCAGGCCGTATGTCGGCCTTGTTATCGAGACCATGCTTGAGGGCAGCGAGGCTGAGGGCTACGTTCGGGGCAAGGGCAGCGACGTTTTGCTCCAGCGTGGCAATATCACGCTCGGCGGTATCGATTTCCTATCCGGCCATGTTTACCGTCTGGACGTGGTTGTGCCCAAGTTGATCGAGAGAGGCGTTTCGTGGGCAGTGTCCGATTCGGTGGTTGTGCCGCCCAATAGCAAAGCGACTGAGGCATCTGCCAGACAGCGGAAGGGTAAAGTTGCACCCGTTGCCGTTGTGTCCGCCGCGGTTGCTCCGACGGAAATAGCGCCTCTCATTCAGTTTCCGTCCGATGGTGCTAGCGTTATTGCTCGCTTGCTCAGCGTCCATCCGGCCATTGTTCAGGGCGAACCCTCGACTGATATCGCAACGGCGATCAAGGAGAGACGGGCCCTGATCGAGCACTTACAGATGGAGCAAATGGTACTCGAGGCTGCCCAGGCCATTCTCTCTCGGCCGAGCGTTAAGCTTGTGCCGTGATTTCAATTTTGTTTTATTTCCCAACCCGGTGCTGTCATGGCCCGGTTTTTTTGTTGATAGGGCGAGTCAATTTATGCTTTAATACACCTATATAAGTAGGAGAGATATGAGCAAAGAAGGCCTAAACAGAGTAGCCACTGGCTACAAAAATTTTATTACAAGAATTTTCCGACCGCGACTAAACTGGAACGGGGAATTTCTCAATAACTTTAGAAGGTATTTGGGGAAGTGTCTTGGCGTGTTGTTTGGCATTCTGGTTTTCTTCATTTTCCTCTCTCTTGTTTCTCTGCCTTTTAGTAAGGGGAGCCAGAATATTACGACCGAAAAAATTATTTCAGGTGGAATCGGTTTTGACAAAATTGCGGTCATTCCGTTCAAGGGAGAGATTACCTCTGAGGAATCTGGGTTGAGCCAAGCTTCCGGTGGCTATCTCCATCAAGATATGATCTTGCGGCAAATCAAGGCGGCAAAAGAGGATGGAAACGTAAAGGCAGTTCTCTTCAAAATAAACTCTCCTGGTGGCGAGGCTGTTGCCAGCGCTCAAATTTACGATGCAATTAAGGACCTCTCAGTGACGAAGGAAACAGTCGCCTACATAGATCAAATCGCTGCTTCCGGGGCGTACTATGCTGTAATCGGTGCGAAGAAGATAGTTGCCTACCCACACTCAATCGTCGGTAGCATTGGTGTTATTATGCAGGTGCCGAATTATACTGGAGTTGCTGATAAAATTGGCTACAAACAGATCGTTCTTAAATCCGGCGAATTCAAGGACTCCGGCTCTCCGTGGCGAGAGATGACATTAGGGGACAGGAGTGTAATCGAGGCTATACTGAATGACAGTTTCGACTCTCTCGTCGGAGCAGTGAAGGCAGAACGAAATTTGGACGAGTCGAAGGCAAAAGCAATTTCTGATGGCAGAATATTTACGGCCAAGGCAGCAATGGAGCAAAACCTTGTGGACGAGATTGCCACTTTCGATGCAGCGCTCGAAGGGCTCAAAAAGAGCGCACATCTATCTGATCCATCGGTCGTAGAGTACGAAACACCGAAGCAAAATCCACTCCTCAATCTCCTGTCGGCCAAGCTGCCAATTTCGTTCAGCCCCAGCCTGTCTGTTCCGGACAGCCAGATGAAGATTCTCTATAAATAGTTTCGATGTTCGATTTAGGTCTCAAAGTAAACGTTTGTTGTACTCCAGGAGGGCAACCTCGCGCCTGATACCCTCCTCGCGATCGATGTGCAAGGATGACTGGCCAGTGCTTATCGCTTCTGCCTCTTCTGGGTTGATCAAACGTGTACCGAACTCAGAGAGGAGATCCGATTCAAGCTCGAGATAGTTTTGACCAGAGTTAGGTTCGGCCAATTGCTCTGAAGTGATTTTGGCCCTAAGTACAGCTGAAACGGTCCATGCTTGAATGTGCTCCGGGATATTAGTGCCATAAATAACATTATTATCGGATCTGGGTAGTGTGGAAGCGCACTTGGGGTGATAATTAACATGACCCTCACGTGTAACATAAAAGAACTCGCTCAGAGAATGAGAAATTGTGACTGCGTTCATCATTCTCTTTTCTAGATCGTTGGCGAGTAGTAGTAGCCCTTGCTTGCGGAAGCCTAAAGCTAAGATATTTGTCATTACTGGCCAAGATACTGCTGAGCCTTGGTAATCGCAGTAATCCAGCGCCCCAAAGTGGCGCAAGGCTCGAGCGCGGATGCCGACATCGGTCAGGAATTCTGCCGAGAAACAACTTTTAGCGATGGATGAGACATATTGTTGCCGATCTTCTACTGGGATGTTATCAAATATGTTGCTTTCTAGCAGTTCGCCTGGCAGGGTTGTGAGCGTTTTGACTTGCCGCACTTGCCCGTTCTTATCCCGGTCTAGCGCCATGGCAAAGAACTGAGATTCTGGTATCCAAAAGAGCGAGAGAGTGTTTCTTTGGAGTTTTTTGGCTAGCCTCTGCCACTGTCGTGTCTCTCTCGGGTAGCTGTCCTCAAACAAATTCACTGCACTCAGTAGGGCATCGAATGCTAGTCCCTGAACTTCTATGGATGCAATAGGTGCTTGAAAGTTTGCGAGAGAACCGTTGGGATGAATATAGGCAGTCGACCCATCTCTTAGTACTTGCCATTTGATGCCGCGCGGATTTGTGCGACAGAATTCGAGTAGTCCAATATCAGATTGTTTAAGTTTTTGAGCGAGCCATCGAGCTGACCTCAGGGCAATTTCTCGAACGGTGGTTCGTTCGCCGTCTTGATGTTTGATTTCTTGCTCAAGAATGTCGTCCCCATATAACAGACAGTACTTTGAGACGAGTCTGATAAATTGGGGTGTCGCATCTATGCTGCCGTAATAGCAAACCTCTTTTTTATTTCGATTCCATCCCCACTGCTTTCCAAGGGCCTGCAAAATTCTCTGTTGGTCTCGATTAATCTTCTTGTCCTCGAGGAAGAGAGAACGATATTCGTGAGGAATTTTTCCAGGCTCCTCTTCGCTATCGTTGTCATGTTTATTGCCCTGAAGCCTGCCCAAGCTGGTTATGGCAAGAAGTGCAACCGACGAATGCCAGGGTAGAAGATCGAGGGCAACACGAAGAGAGTCGCGACCAAAAATCGCGCCTTTGAACAGTTTCGAATTGCTTGCCTGAATTCCAATGGGGGTTAGGGCTTTGGAAAGAGAACTGTTAAGTTCGTCCAGACACGTGTTGCATCTGTTTTGGACTATGGGGGCACCGTCAGTTTTCATCGCGCTACTAGCGGGAGATCCGCTCGACATTTTTTCCTTATTTAATTAATGCACAATCAAATCAGTAATCATAGAAAGTATTACACTGAGTTAGGACGTGGACCCCTCTCTCGTTTTTTTGTGGTTAGGCTCATTATCGCACCTGATTTATGTGAGTAAATAGGCGCGAAACGTTCGTCTGGTTTGGCCATACCTGTCGTGATGATTTTTCAAATCTTGTATCGTGCGGCATTGCCGGGCGACATTTTCCTTCTAGGTTCACAGAAAGCGAAAATTCTGCTATACTCTTGTTGAATATTTTCATATGAGAGGACCTAATGGATACAACAGTTGGAAAAACTGAAAAAGAGCTAATTGCCAATCGGACAGAGAAGATGAAGCGATTGCAAGAGATGGGTATAAATACATACCCATCGAAATCAGCCAGAGACCACTCTGCCTCGGAGGTTTTGGACAATCAATCCAAGTTGATCGATGCGGGCAAAGAGGTTGTTGTTGCTGGAAGAATCATGGCTATTCGTGGGCACGGCAAGCTTGTCTTTTGCGATATTGTTGATGAAACGGGTAAGATTCAGGCCATGTTTAAGTCTGATATTTTGGCGGACCAGATGGAGATAGTGCCTCTATTGGATATTGGAGATTTTGCTGAGGTGGTGGGTAAAGTTTTTGTGACTCAGGCGGGTGAAACCTCGATAGAAGCGACCAAGATTAAGATCCTCTCCAAGTCGCTTCGGCCATTACCAGAGAAGAGGGCAGGGCTGCAGGACGAAGAGACGAGACTGCGCAAACGCTACCTTGATCTGGTTATTAATCCATCATTGCGAGAGCTTTTCTACAAGAAGGAACGATTTTGGTCTTCAATGCGTGATTTCTTAAAACAAAAAGGTTTTTTGGAGGTTGAGACTCCTGTTCTCGAGACAACTGCTGGTGGTGCTGATGCCAACCCGTTTATTACACATCACAACGCTCTCGATATTGACGTATATCTCCGTATTTCTATGGGTGAGCTGTGGCAAAAACGATTAATGGTCGGTGGGTTCGAAAAAACCTTTGAGATTGGCCGGCAGTTTCGCAATGAAGGTATGAGCCGAGAACATCTTCAAGATTACTCCCAGATGGAGTATTACTGGGCGTATGCTGACTACAAGGATTCTATGGTTTTAGTTGAAGAGATGTATAAGCACGTGGCGGAGAAGACTTTTGGTACTCTTAAGTTTCAAATTGGCGAATTCGAAGTCGATCTATCGGGCCAATGGGGCGAGATAGATTATGTTGATACAATCAAGGATAAGATTGGAATCGATGTGCTGGAGGCTTCAGAGGACGAGCTGCGAGAAAAGCTGTCTAGTTTAAATTTACATTTTGATGAAGCAGATGGCCGCGGGCGGTTGATCGATACTCTCTGGAAAAAGATCCGCAAGGGGATTGGGGGACCGGTTTTTCTGATTAACCATCCAGTCGAAGTCTGCCCACTCGCAAAGCGTAAGTCTGATGACCCTCGGAAGGTTGAACAATTTCAGGTGATTCTCGGTGGCAGTGAGATGGGGAAAGGATACTCTGAGTTGAATGATCCGATCGACCAGCGACAGCGTTTTGAAGAGCAAGCAAGATTACGTGAAGCCGGAGATGAAGAAGCACAAATGAATGATACGGATTTTGTTGAGGCACTCGAGTATGGAATGCCACCAACGACAGGATTTGGTGTCTCTGAGAGATTGTTTGCCTTTTTGTCCAACCGCTCTGCTCGAGAATGTCAGATTTTCCCCTTGATGCGGCCCCTGGACCAAAAAGACAAATAAATCGTAGACCGTATTTCGTATTTGGGGGATTAATTCTGCTGCTACCCAGTACGTTGCGTGGAATTGAGTTGCGAACTGCGAAATACCAACCACTAAATACGAAATACTAACTACGAATTAAGGATTGACCATGGGACAGGAATTTGATCAGAGCGATTACTCGTTGATGCCTTGCCAGACACGCGTCGACAAGCCGTGGGGACATGAGATTATCTATACGCCAGCTGATGCATCGGCCGTCGGCAAAATTTTGTATGTCAAGGCTGGACAGCGCTTGAGCCTTCAGTATCATGATCAAAAAGTTGAGACCCTTTGCCTGATCGAGGGCGAGGGCATAATCACTCTGATGAATCAGGAGGGTAAGACAGTTGAGGTGCCGATGGAGTTGAACAAGGGTTATTTTGTCCGCCCCGGTCAAGTTCACCGCGTCGCCGCTGTGACCGATATGACGTTCATTGAATCGTCAACGCCAGAGACAGGTAGCACTTATCGCCTTCAGGACGATAACAATCGGCCTACTGAGACAGAAGAGATGCGCAAACTGGAGCGGTCTTAATATTGGTGAGTAGGAGGAAAAATGTATGATGGCACTCAGATAAATTCTGAAGAGATAAGTCCGGAGTTTGCTAAAACAAAACCGAAGTGGCCACTGGTTGCCTTGATGGTTTTACTGATCATGAGCGTGGTCGGTGGGGTTTGGTATTATGCCGAAGGTAGGAAGGCTAAACCAGAGAACGAAAAGACCGCCCTAAGTGGCCAGGGAACGGAATCGGATAAGCCCGTGGTTTCAGTGGAAAAATCGACTGGTACAATTGCCGATGATGATACTCCTGCTACGAACAATAACTCAACTTTAGGTGCTAGTCTAAAAACATATGAGGGCCAAGGGTTCTCTTTCCAGTATCCTGAGAATTGGACAGCAGTGTCTGCTGAAAATAAGGCAAATAGTGCGATTAAAGCTCAGGTTACAATAACGGCTAACACTGGAGCAATTTTCAATCTTTATAATCCTGCCAGAGAAGTTGGGTATGAGGCTTGGGATTCCGGTTCTAACAAGGAGATAAAAGCTGCTTCCGGTTTAGCGTTCTCCCGCACTTTTGCTCAGCCAAAAGCAAGCACGTCAGGTATTGATCCGCTCTACTTGGCGGCATACTCCGATAACGATTTTTCAAAGACGATCGAACTGTCGGGTACTGCCAAAGGCTTGACCCAGACAACAGTTGATCAGCTAGATGCTTTGGCGTCTACCATTAAGTTTGATTCGATCGTCGCCAAGATTGATTCAACTGCTGGTTGGAAAAATTACTCTAGCTCGACTTATAATTTTAGTTTCAAATATCCAAGCAGCTGGAAAGTTGATACATCAGAAAAAACTGATCCTTCCCTTTGGGATATCAATGACAAATTGCGGGTCACAACTAGAAGCAGTGAGTGCTACTCTGGTGACAGCAATCCAAATTGTAAGTCGTTTGAAGTTTATGTCTACAAAAATGGTACGATGGAAAAGAATAATGCTTACTATATAGAGGGCAAAAAATCGGGCGATGGCCAGATCGCGGGCAAGAATTGGACAAAAATTGTTGTCTCGAAGAATGAGTCAGTCCGATGGTTTTATGACTATGTTGTGTACTACACCGTTATCGGTGACAATACATACATGCTTGACTACATTTCCGATAATAGTGGAACAATCGACAAGGTCGTTTCTTCATTTCAGTTTACGAAATAGGGGTTACCCCCCAACTGCCCGTAAATTTCTCGCTAGGTCTGAGTACTCGCAAACCCATTTTGGGCATGTTGAAGGCAAAGCCGGTGCATGTTTGAGGTTCGATTGCCAGGCCTCTGCGTTTGTGAGGATCGGGAATAGTGTCGGCTGAGTAGAGCTGAAGATAAGGGAAACTTTCATCTTGCCATACAACGACTTGTTCGCCATTATCATTCGAAAGAGTCGTTTTGGCAATACCGTTCTCAAAATTAAGATCGGCATAACAGTTATCAACAACCTGCTTTCCGATCTTTTTTGTTTTTGTGTAATCCAGTTCGCCGGAGATATTAAGCAGTTCGCCGGTCGGTTTTAGGTCGGGGCCAAACTCTACCATTTTGTTGGCGTTGATTTGTAGCGCCAAATTGCTAATCGACTCAGCGCCAAGCGAGAAATAGGGATGGAAGCCAAGCCCAAAGGGCGCACTTTTATCGCCGGTATTTATTACCGAGGCCATACAGGTCATGCCACTGTCGTCCAGTGCGTATGATAGCGTTAATTCCAGAGCAAACGGATAGCCCTTCTCTGCGTACTCTTCTTTGCTGGTTTTGAACCTGAGCTGCGCCGAGTCTCTTCCCGATTGGACGATTTCCCATGGCACAAATTTTGCAAAACCGTGGTTTGCATGACCGTCTTTTACTCGAACTCCGCTTAAGTTATAGTGCTCTTCGGCAAAGTCGTACTGACAATTTTCGATTCGGCCGGGCCAAGGGAAAAGGACGTCTCCCATCGATCCGACTTTTTCTTTGTTACTGGCATAGCCATAGATGATATCTTGTTGTTCTCCGTTTTCATTCAGATAGTATTGTGCTATGCCGCCAGATGAGTCAATGATTAAAAATTGGTTTTTGCGGTTAAGTTGAATTCTTTGGCCCATATTGTCTACTCCAAATCGTGGTTTACTTTTTAGATTAAAGCGTTACTATATAGTATAGTATTAGTTAATAAACTAGAACAGGGGCCATATGCTGGACAATAATATCAAAGAGCTTGATAGAATCATGGATCGTTACACAAATGATCTTGAGGGGATTAAGCAGGAGAAGCAAAAACAGAAGAAATCCCAGGAGGTGTTTGTGAGTGAATTTGAACGTCTAAAACATGAGATAATTTGGCCTACCATCGTAGATGCCGGTAACGAATTAACAAAATACGGCCATGATTTTCATGTTACAGAGGAGAAGGAGTATATGGATGCAACAGCAACATATCATCCGGCGCATATTACCCTTAACATCTATCCGGCATTGATTAGCGAGGGCATGAAAAAGCCAGAGTCTACTCCATATATTTCATTTCAGGCAGATCGTTTTGCGGAGAAGATTAACATTATGGTGTCAACGATGATGCCTGGCCAAGGTGGAGTAGTAGGGCAGTATGGAATGGCTAACATTGCCGAGCTGAATCAGAGCTTCATTGAGAAGATCATTATCGATGTGTTAAAAACTTCCCTTTTCTTTCATGGTGAAGAATAATTTGATTGCCCGCGTAGTTCAGTGGATAGAACGTCGGCTTCCGGAGCCGAAAGTCAGAGGTTCGAGTCCTCTCGCGGGTACCAAACAAAAACCTAATTCCGGAAAGCTGATTTTACCTCTCCGGGCGACTTAGTCGGTGTTCGAATAAATGTGTATTATTGCTGTGGCCTTGAGAAATGTTTGCCGAAAGAAGGTTGAGTCGTGAATGAGCTCGATAAAAAATTACATATATTAATCTCTTGGCTTTTTAGGGATATCGCGGTGAATGTTTATTCCAACTCAAAGCGATGGACGGTTAGGGACACAGGTCAGCCGCTAAGCAAAACTGTCTCTGGTGTGCGGATCTTGTTAGGAGAGTCAAATCTGGGATCAATCCAGCTGATGTGTGTCGCTATTGAAACCCTCGGAAGAGTATGGTTGGGAAAGAAGGATGATGTTGGAGTGTCCAGTCAATGTTTCACGGAATTTATTAGAGTCTTCTTCCCGGCTAGATATTATGATTTGAGAAATGAAATATATAATCGCTACCGTTGCGGATTGCTTCATAGCCATATTTTGGGTTTCAAGAATTCGTTTTATCCTAATAGAAAATTGCGAAATTCCGATGCTCGTCACCTCTACTTTGCGAGTGTTAACAACAACTCTTTTAATCCTCGACCAGGCCCAGAATATCCAAGGATGGTTGTCGATGTAGATATTTTTTATCAAGATCTCTGTTCTGCCACGACTAAATTATACGAAAAGATTATTAACGGTGGCGAACACAATTCGGAGGCGGCAAGATCGTTAGAGGATATTTACTGAAATGGACATATCTTCATTGCTTACTAAGTTTCTCCTTTACCCTTCTCACAACTTGTCACGCAACCTTTTCGCATTAGGGGTATTTTTAGTTGTTTCCGCAGAAGCTAAAAGCGAGATACATACCAATGACCTATTACCAGTTGTTTCCGTTGGAACGGTCCTGGCGATCGGTTTAATGTTGATATTGGTAACAATAACCATTGAAATGATCTTTCGCAGTATAGTTAGTTTTAAGCTGAGAAAAATTACTCAAGAAATTAGAGCAAGGCTAAAGGATGCCAGATACCAGATAGTTGATCACTACTACGATGAAAGTAACCAGGCCTATCTAAGCGGCAGATTGATTTTAATAGACAAGAACAAAAAACAATACTACTGGATAAAATATGGGTGGACAGCTGAAGCAATAGGTATACAAAACCTGTGGGAGAAGAAAACCTTTTCCGAAGAACAGCTTAAAGTTATAAAGTATTCCGGTGTATTGGAAGATCAAATATTTTGGCACTCATTTTAATACAAATTTCTGACTTGGGTCATTTAAATATTTTTACTATCTGATCCAGCCACTTAATCAGGTGTTCGAGATGAAGTGCATCAAGGGTACCATCTTGTTTGCGCTAGAGAAACCGGCAATTGTAAGTTTGGCCGCACACGTTGCGTGAAGCAGCGTTGTATCTAGTACCGGCAGGTCCAGGTCTGCCTGTTTGATCAAGAGCGGTATCTCGGTACACCCCAGGACAATTCCCTCTGCGCCTTCTTGCTTTAATTTATCAATTATTGCGAGGTAGGCCTTTTTTGATTTAGGTTTTATTTGTCCAAAGCATAGCTCTTCGTAAATGATTTTATTAATAACGCTCCTATCGTTCTTGTTTGGTACTATCACTTCTAGCTCATAATTCTGCTCCAATATTCCTTTGATATAGTTTTTCTCCATGGTATAGATGGTACCGATAAGGCCAAGTTTCTTCAGGCCCAGTCTTCTGGCTTCTTGTCCCGCAACATCAGCGATGTGAACAATCGGCACACCGATCAGGCTTCTTATTCTTTCCACGCTTTCATTTCCGGTATTAGAGCAAATAAATAGATAGTTAGCCCCGGCTTTTTCGAGTCTTTTCGCTTCTTTGAGTATCAGTTTTGCTGCTTCGTCCCATCTATTATTTCTTTGCAGATTCTCCAGACTATGGAAATTAATACTCGAAAGAAGAATCGGAGCAGAGTAGAGCTCCCCCAATTGTTCCTGTATGTAATCATTGATGATTCGATAATAGTCCACAGTTGATTGCCAGCTCATGCCGCCGATTAATCCGATCGTCTTCATCTCTCTTTCTCCTCTTAACTAAAAAGAGCTCCTTGGTGGAGCCCTGTTTAGTGATTGACCTAATTATCTCATCATTAAGCTATGGCTCCGTGAAGTCTTTGCATAATAATGGAAATGATAGTTTGGTCGATCGTTTTATTCATTTGGTGATAACTTAACATTAGGAGCGATAATTTGTCAACATATCATTTGCCTGCTGGTCTTGTTCTTAGTATAAGCCGTGGCGCCAAAACGAAGGACAGGACTGCAATGATTGCTGAAAAGTCATAGGTGCGGTTGCTGTCCATGCCGGTCTTTGGTAGCGTTGCCGCTACTGCTGTGCTGACTGGAGTGGCGACCGAAGGCTTGGTTGAAACTTGGTCGGTGTTGCTGGAAAGATTACCGGAGGTATCATACGCCTTGATGGTATAGTAGTATGTTGTTTCGTTAGTTAAGTTGGTATCTGCGTATGTCGTCGTTGTAGTGCCAGTAATGGTTGTGATCCAATCGCCCAGCGTTCCTGAAGTGGTGGAGCGGTAAACTTTGATACCCGTCAGGTCGGCATCAGTAGGGTTGGTCCACGACAGCGTTGCCCGAGTATCGCCGGCCGTAGCTGATATGGAGGATGGTGCAGCTGGTGGAGTGGTGTCAGAAGCTGCGACTAAGGCAAACTTTGTGAAGTGGTTTGTCTGATATGTTACGGTTTGCTCATCTTCATTGACAGTGTAATTCAACTCTTCCCATGTTCCGTTAGACTCGTTGTAATAAGCGGCAGTGTAATCCTCTGCGCTGAGAAGATTGTTGTCCTCAACACTGGAAGTGGTGAAGTGATCCTCGACGGTAACGTTGCTGCTGAAGGTGCTGATCTGTTCTCCGTCCTGGTTGGTGGCTTGCATATCATAGCCGTAGTCAGCGGCCTTCGCATCTGATTCCTCGGGAAGCTCTATTGTTGGCTCGATTGTGATGGTGACAGAGCCGGAGGTTGCCATCGAGTTGGCCGGGACTGTGACAGTTAGGTCGTCACCGACGGTTAGGGTTTGTTGCTTGGTTGGGTCGAATGTGATCGACTGGGCTTCTGGTAGGGTAAAGTCTTGTTTTACGACGTGAATATCCTGTGTTGCGGCGGTTGTTTCTGTTAGGTCAACGATGTATTCGCTTGACTTATAGACATCCTGGCCATCTTTTTTGACTGCCTTGACGTGCCATTTGGTGCCGCTGGAAACCTGAAGGGTATACGCACCATCGTTGTTGGAATTAGTTTCTGCATATCCGCCGTCCTCACTCCATGAGGTTACAAACGAGCTTGTGGCACTTCCGTTAGCAACGGTACCACTAATAGTGGCGTCAGCAGTACGGAAAACCAGGTTGACCGTGGCTGGAGTAGTGGCATCAACCACAACCTTCTGGCGTTTGGGGTTAATGTATCCGGAGCCAGTCCACATTGAACCCCCGACCCAATACGTGCCAGCAGGGACATTTATCGTATAGTTTCCGCTTGAATCGCACGAGGCGCCATTTGACCAATAATATCTATCAGCTGATTTCTTCTCATTGGGGTCGCGGGTGTCGGCAGTAATCCAAGCCCACTGCATGGATGTGCCGTCAGTCTTGGTGGCCGTGCCAGATATCGTTGAGTCATTTTTCTTCAGGTTGATATCGTTGGTCTTGGTTTCGCCTGACGCAATGGTAACTTCGACGTCCTGGCCATTGCCAGAGTTGTAGCCGAGTGATTGATCTACCCACCAGCCCAATCTCCAGGTTCCAGCAGAGAGCTTTATGGAATAAACACCAGTGCTTTGGTCAACCGTAGCATTCTGCCAAGAGCTATTTTTACCCTTGGTTGCCCAAACATTAATCCATTTCCCAGTAACAGCATTGCCATCATTATCATAGATTGTACCAGTGATTGTCGCGTCATTAACCAGTGCCTGAAGTGATACTTCTTTTACTTCATTCTCTGCTACCGTGACCTGAAGCGGATCTGGGCTGCCATAGTCGCTACCGTACAGATACACGCCCAGTGTCCATGTTCCGGCAGGAACCTTCAAAGTAAATGTTCCCTGGTCGATGGAGGTGCCAATGTTGCCCCATTCCTGTGAGCCGTCACTGGCATTGACCCAAGAGTAGATTGCATTGATGGCATTGCCTGATGCGTCTGTAATCTTGCCGTTGATAGTCGCCGTGCAGCGAAGGAAGGTAAAGTTTTGCGTTGCTGCCACACCGGAGGTGACTGCCACCGATGTTGGCTTGCCGGAGTAATAGTAGCCGGAGTTCCACTGTGGCCAGGCGCTCACTTGCCATGTACCAGGCGTCACCTTGATTGAATAGGTTCCGTCACTTGCTGTTGTGGCATAACCATAATCATATGTACCGTCACTTTTCCACGCATTGATAGATGCACCACTCACACCTGAGCCGCTATCATCTTTGACTATACCTGATATTGAGTCGGTTTTTTCGGTTAGGGTAATGGTGCCGATGCTTGTTGTTTCGTTCTCTCCGACGGTGAATTTGCTAACCTTAGGGAAGGAGAAGCTGGAATCGGAGGTCCAGCCGGTCACAGTGTATGTGCCTGCCGTTACTTTGGCGGTGAAGTTTCCGCTGGCGTCGGTATATGCGTAGAAGTATCGGTTTTTCTCGCCGGAGAAGTTGATCCCTACGGAATAGTACCCTGGCGATGTTCCATCTGACTTTATGACTGTTCCTGTTACAGTCGAGTTCACGTCATCGACGACAAAGTTCTTGGTCTTGCTCTCTGCCGATGTATCAGATGCAAAGCTGACTGTTTCATTGTAAGTGGTATAAATCCAATCAGCGGGCCAGTTTGTGGCATATATTCCGATGCTCCAGGTGCCGGCCGGCAACTGAAAGGAATAGTTACCGCTTGAGTCGACTGTTGTGTTGGCCCAGCCGCTTCCGCCCATCTTGTAAATATAGACTGTGGCATTAGTCACGGCTGTTCCACTCTCTGATGTTTTGGTAATTTTGCCGCTAAGGGTTTTGGGTGTGGCGACAAAACTGGCGTTCTTGGTTGTTGTACCACTGGCTTCAACTGTGATGTTGGTATTGTCGGGGGGGAAGTAAATCTTGCTGCTGCCAGTACCATAAGTGTACGGTCCAGACATATTGAAGTAATATGTTCCGGCTTCGACGTCTCCAATGCCATAATACCCATCTTTGTCTGTTCTGGCTGAATAATAAGCATAGCTGCTGCCGCTTGATCGGTTGATATAGACATTTGCATTGGCCACACCAGTCGTGCCGTCACTGTCGGTAATCCGGCCGGTGAAGTTGGTGTTTGATCCGATCTCAACGTAACTGCTATTATAGTCGCCGCCCCAGTTGCTTGTGCCATCAAGGTCAGTGCCGTAGTAGCTGGTCCAAACATGGGCATAGTAATAACCGCCCATTGCAGGGTTGATAACATTGCCGATTTTTAGCGTAATAGTAGTTCCGGCGGCAATCGCAGCATTAGTATAGAATACTGCACCATTGTAGTTGCTGTAACCCCAATAGATCGAGGAGGGGGAGGTACCTGTGGCAACATTGGCACTGTTGAAATTATGCGCGTTGTTGACCCAAGTGCCGTTAGATGAGGAGTAGCCGTACGGGTCAAGCATCTGAACGTTGATCCGTCCGCCATAACGGGGTATCTCGGTCTCAACCGTGAAAGATATGGTATAAGTTGCTGCTGCCGACTTGGTTGAATCACTTGTACTGACGGCTAAGTCAGAGATTGTACCGTATGACTTTGCCGGCGAAGCGTCGCCGCCAACAATCGTCGTAAACACAAAAACGAGGACAGTTAACCAACTTATCCACAACAAGCCCTTAAACCTTGAGCCCATATTCCCCTCCTTGGAGACCAATTTATTGATTATATATATTCTAAATTCTTACCACCAAAAAAGCAATACAGTAAATAATTTGCTAGTAGTTTTTTGTTCGCGTCTCCATGCCTGGGTGATCGGCCGCTGGGGTTTGGGACGAGCAACCGCCATCACTATTTATTTGAAAGTAGGCAGTATATCTTCAGCGCTTGTTTGACGCTAAATCGGCGACAGTATATTTTGGTATAAATGCCCAAATATATAAAGTTTGCATCAAAATTAGTCCCACTTATTCTGTCCGGCGAAAAAACAGCTACCTGGCGGCTGTGGGACGACAAAGACTTGAGGGAGGGCGATGAGCTTGTATTTCTTGAGTCAGGCCAGGCGAAGCCATTTGCCCGGGCTGTCATTGCAACAGTTGCCGCAAAGACGTTTGGTCGGTTGGCCTCTGAAGATAAATTTGGTCATGAAGATTACGCTTCGGACGAGGAGATGTATGAGACCTATTCAGGTTATTATGGCAAACCCGTCGATCAAAATACGCCTATAAAAATTATTAGGTTTACCGTGCATAAATGAAAAGAGAAGAGGGAAAATGATTTTTGGCGGATGGGGCTATGGTCACGCGGAACCTGAATCTGCAACCAAGACTGGCGCAAAAGATAGTGAAACTGTCGGGCAAACTAGTGAAAACGAGACCTCCGAGGAATATAAGCGAAGATTGAGTACTGCCTACTTTGGTATGTTAAATACGATCAGCGATTTTGTGTCTGCTTATCGGCAAGAGATTAACAGTAAGTATAGTAACGGTACTATCGACATTCACTTGTCTTTTAGTGGAAAGCCCACTATTAGTTTGGAAATAAAGGCCGAGGCTCCCAAAACCGACTCTAACCTTTGGCGTCCATCTGCGCTGGTCTCTGTGTATAGTCGTGGGGCAGTTCGTACTAAACTTATCGCTGGGTCATGTTCTTTTCTTGATGCTCCACCAGATGAGGCTCAGCAGAGCACAGAACAACATGGAGATAAAATTCTTGATGCCCTATGCTCTTTTCCTAGAGAGTCTTACATCACTGAGATGCGCAAGACAACAATCGATACGTTGGCGGCAAGGTTTTTGGGCAGAGAGAGGACTGCTGAATTAGAAGCGGCACTCGATCCTGGCGGAACTGGCTTGGAACCAATCGCCTCAATGGCTCCGGAAGGCAAAGATACTGATTTAATCGCTTCATTGGAGCCATTGAGCCATTCGCAGGCAGAGGTCTCAGTTGAGGGAGCGCACCAGGAGGACGAAGCGGAGCGAATCGACCGGTTAAGGAGACAGATTGCAAACGATGAGCAGCGTCAGCGATAAAACGGAGGTTTTGCGGCGGCAAAGAAACGCCGGACTGAAAAACTGCATAACTGATAATATTTTAGGATCGAGGCACTTAGTCGCAGTGTGTCTCGGGTAAAGGACAAGATTCGTTTTGGCGAGTATCTCAAATGAGCGCTTGATTGATGCTAAATAGGCAACAGTATATTTTGGTATAAATGCCCGATTCTAATAAAAGTAAAATGGTTATGATTAATCAAGGACTGAGATGAAAACACTTATTCTCGCTTCGACATCGCCAAGGCGCAAAGAAATCTTAGAAAAATCCGGCCTTGATTTTGTGACAGAGGCGAGCGATTTCGAGGAAGATATGTCGCTTGATCTGACTCCGGCGGATTTGGTCAAGCAGTTGTCTTTGGGCAAGGCTAAGGCTGTGGCGGATAAGCATAGGGACGCTGTTGTAATTGGATCAGACACCATTATTTCTTTTAATAATAAAATATTAGGCAAGCCCCACACTGCTGAATGGGCAAAAGAAATGCTAACAGAACTAAGAGGCCAACAGCATTCGGTTTGGACTGGCTACAGTATTATTGATACCGATTCCGGTAAAAGCGTTTCAAAGTCGGTGGAAGCAAGGGTCTTCTTTAAACACCTTTCCAGTCAAGAGATTGATGATTATATTGAGACCGGTGAGCCGATAGACAAAGCCGGTGCTTATGCAATTCAGGGCATCGGCAAAAGTTTGATTGACCACATTGAGGGTGATTTTTACACCATTATGGGTCTGCCCTTGCAAAATGTACTTGAAGATTTAAAACAGTTTGGTTTTGCAGTAAGGAATTAATTTTACATTTCTTTTCTTTCTTAAATTTACCTATGAAAATACTTATTTTTACCGAAGGAACTATATTAATGCACAAGAATGCGGCTGGGCATAACCGGGAAGAAATTGTCCAGCAGATTCGCGACGAGGACGAGTCCGTTGGTGATTATTCATCATACGTTCCGATAGGCAGGGCGGTAGAGAAGATTAGGCAGTGGCAGTTGGCCGGCCATCAAATCGGCTATTTAACTTCTCGTCGTAAACCAGAGCAGATCGAGTCGATACGGCAAGTGCTTAAAAAGTATGATTTTCCTGATGGAGAGATATATTATAGAGAGGGTGACGAAAGCTATGCTGATGTAGCAGGGAGAGTCATGCCAGATGTTCTTGTTGAGGACGATTGTGAATCTGTTTGTGGTGAGTTCGATATGACCTATCCGCAGATTGATCCCGAGAAGAAAAAGCAAATCAAATCCATCCCCGTCAAAGAATTCGGCGGGATTGATGAAGTTGAAATAAAATAAGCTAAAGGAACTATTATGAATAGAGTCGAGACGACGTTGTTTATGTTGATGTCGGTAGATGGAAAGATTTCGACTGGCGACGCTGACAACCGGGATGTGGATAAGGATTTTCCAACTATTGCTGGAGTTAGTGAGGGCTTGCAACAGTACTATGATCTTGAGAAACAGACAGATAATTTGTCATTTAATACTGGGCGTGTCATGGCCAAGATTGGGCTTAACGATCGGACAGAGAGTCCCAACAAGATCCCTTGTAGCTTCGTCATTGTTGATAACGAGCCGCACTTGAAGGATGGCGGTATTAGATATTTGTCGAAATGGACAGAGAAACTTTTTCTTGTTACTACAGACAAAAACCATCCTGCAGTTGCGATCCAGGAAGAGCTTGGCAATGTAACCATTTTGTCCTATGAAAGTGAAATCGATTTTGGCGATCTTTTCAAGAGATTAAAAGACGAATTTAGCTTTGAGCGAATGACGATCCAATCCGGTGGAACAATGAATGCCACATTAATCCGTGCCGGGCTGGTTGACCACCTTTCCATTGTTGTTGCACCTGCTCTGGTGGGCGGAAAGAATACAGCAACATTGGTTGATGGTGATTCACTACGAGCAGAAGCAGATTTGACGAAGATCAGACCGTTAAGGCTAACAGAGTGCGCGGAGTTAAAACATTCATACTTGAATGTCAAATATGATGTCATAAATAACTAATGGCAATTAGAGACGTAGCGAGTGCTCGGAATGTGCCCACATCTTATCGTAAATCCTTGGTAGTCCTTTAGATCCTCGGATCAAGCCTGAGGATGGCAAGGGGAGAGGATGGAAGCTCTTTGGGCATAAGTGTGGAAAGGTGTTTTGATGAGTGGTAACTATTGGGAAAATATTATTCAACCGTGCCGTTGGATCAGATTCCCTGGCAGCGGACGCAAGCTGATTGGTCTCGGCATCTCGTTGATGGTGGCACAATCAAGGGCAAAACCGCCCTTGATCTTGGGTGCGGTACCGGTAAGAAGAGTATCTATCTGGCCGAAAGCAATGTTGCTGCAGAAGGTCATTGGCGAACTTGCGCGGACATAAGACTATAAAAGAAGGCGGGTCCCCGTAGGGACCCGCCCAAAGCGCGGTCGCTGGTGCGGTGCACGTCAGTGGCAGCAACCACGACGGCCGCTGACCCGACAGGCCACGACACCGTTCAGTGCGGCGAACGCCTGCTCCAGCGTGATCCAACGGTCTCCGTTGGTGACGGGAAACACCTGGGCATCGGGTTGGACGCCCTGGATCAGTGCGTGAACGGTGAACATGTTCTCGTAGAACTGCATCTCCGTTACGCACCCCTTGGCGTTCAGGTCGGTGATGCTCGCCTCGAGGTCGGTGATGTGACCCCAGGTGCCGTCCGTCTGTGGCTTGAGGTACACAAGTAGTCCGATGGCCTCAGCTTGGTCGTGGATTGGGATCACATAGAAGCGGCCCTCCTCCACCTGGTTGAGGCCGTCCTCTGTCGGATTGAAGAATACTCTGGCGATCCTATCCAATGTTCTGCCCCTTCCTTTCCTTGTCTGCCACCAGTGGCTAGATAGTGTCTACAGTAACATGTAATTCAATAATTGTCAATAGCAACGGCCGTGATTCCGAAAACCTCCTACTATGTCATTCTGAGTGTAACGAAGAATCTAGCGAAGCGTGTATTTTTTCCAGACGAGCTCAAGCCACAAGCTCTAGATCCTTCACTCCGTTCAGGATGACAAATTGAGCATGGGTTTTCGGAATCACGGTAACGGAGCTTGTTGGTTTGGTCGACAAAATGATAGCGAAATATATCCTTTTAGTGTGAGCACTACTTGAGCGGCGGATTTTAGCATATACTGAAAAAAGTATTAGTAAAAAGTGAGGGAAGATGGTCAACGATGAGAACTCTGAATATGCGAGCGATCAAAATCCAGCTGTGTCTAAGCCTGGCTCCAAATTCATAATTGCTCTAGTTGCTGTAGCTGTTGTTATAGCCATTGGGGCAATTATTGTTTTGTTAAGACAGCCAAAAGATGATACCGGTATCACCGATGTGGGAACTGAGGCAACTCCAACTGAGACGGTCACAAAGGCAGGGCTTCGGACATATGAGACTCTTTCTTTTGATCAAGCCTCCGAGGTGGCCGGGGATCCTTACGGCGACAAGAACGGGCCGTATTATCACAAGGTTTACAAAGCTACGTCAACCGACGGTTTAACTTTTAGCGGCAAAGAGTTAGTTGCCGACAAGTCCTCTGTGCCTGATGTTGTTAGAATGGCGGATGGGACATTGTTTCTCTATGCAGTTGATGGGGCCAAGCGCAGCACCCAGGGCTTGATGGTCTCGGTCTCCAAAGATAATGGTAAGACCTGGAAACAGGGCTCGGTCTCGATTCCGACCAACGGCGAAGTCTTTGTGCCAGCCGATCCGCAAGCGGTTCTCTTGGATGATGGTCAAATCCGCCTTTTCTTTGTCGCCTTTCCGGCCAAGAAGCCCCCGCTCGATGCCAATGGTGTTCCTATCCCAACGAACGAGCTCAACAAAATAAAAACGGCTATCTCAACTGATGGCTTGAACTTTACTCTGGAGAGTGGTTCTCGCTACGAGACAACGGAGATTTTGACTGATCCCGATGTCGTCAAAATTGGTGGTAAATGGTTCATGTACCTAGCCAAGGGAAGCAAGCAGATCGCTTTTTCCTCATCCGATGGCCAGACTTTCAATCTGGAAAAAACTATTCGCACAGATGGAGCAATTTCGAAAACTGTTGATGTTGGGGGTGGAACATACCGTCAGTTCTTTTGCAAAGCCGGTATCGCCAGTGCCACCACTACGGACGGACTCAATTTTATTAATGACAGTGGTGTTCGGCTGGCAGAGAACACAGGAGAAATCTATTGTGATCCCACTCCAGTCAAAGTTGGCACTGAGTGGCAACTGTACTACAAGGTAGCGCCAGCGGCAAAATAATCTTATAATATAAAGAAGAAATAGATTAAGGAGTTGCATATGGAGGGAGAAGAAGAAAGAACATTGCCCACGAAGGAAACTAAACCGAAGGGCAAGAAGTGGCTCATGCTCGTTATTGTTATTGTCTTGCTGGTTGCTGCTGTCGGCTATTTTGTTTTTGCCAGTAAATCAAGCGATGGCTCAGGCGGAGGGGGGATATTATCTACCGTTGTGTCAAAGAGCTTGAATCCAAATTGCAGATACAACGATCCCGATCTGTGCAAATTCATCAATGGCTGGAAAGAAGTTAAATACTTTACAATGAACTCCTCCGACACGGCTGCTGATGGCAAAACGACGGCTTCGGTTTTCAAAATGGAAGGCAAAGAAAACAGCCAAATTATCATGTCTGAAAACGGCAAAGAAAGTTATCAGACCATCTCCATCGGCACGACTACTTATACCAAAGATTACAGTGACAATAAGTGGTTTAAGTATACGCCGAAACCAACCGATACGAATGTAGCGGCAGAGACAGAGTCACAGGTTGATTTTGATACCAAGGTTGACGACACTGCTGACAAGACGACCTATCAAAAGATCGGCACCGAAGCGTGTGCTAAATTAACCTGTTTTAAATACAAAGTAGTTGATCCGGCCAATACCGATTACACCGAATTCATCTATTTTGACAACAAAGATTACCAGCTTCGAAAAACCAGAACTGAGATGAAGGACGGTTCGGTTTCGGAGGGAACTTATGATTATGCTAAACTATCTATCTCGACACCATCTCCGGTCAAAGAGGGTAGTCCTTATAATGTTCTCATAAATGATGCCGCCAGCTCAGCGGCATCGGTGGTGGCTCCGTCAACTTCGATATCGTCTGACTCTTCTGCGGCTAATGACACCTCGACAGATAATTCATCTTCGATTGATTATGACGACTCTGTTTCGACGGACGCTTCAATCAGCAACGACAGTGTCATATACGACACTGGTGAATAAAGGAGAACCCAATGAAACAAAAAACACTTGCGCTCTTGATGTTGTTAACCCTATTGTTTTCGCCTGTTTTGGTTCGGGCGGAAACGAGCACTCCGGCTTTTGATCTCGAAGTGATGGATGTCGATTACGATACGGCAACCGGCCATCCCAATAAGGTTCTGATTAAAAATGTCAGTCCGACTAACTTTACCGGCCGGATTTATCTGATCGTCGAGCCGGTTAGCGCCAGCGGCGGGCGGTTGCATGAGAGCGTTGGCGCGCTTGACTACGGCATGTCGGTTTACTACCAGGATGTTTTTACGGATATTACCATCGGCGCCAATCAAACTTATTGGTCGCCGATCTCAAAGGGAGTCCGTTTTCGCCATCGCGAGATGGCCAAGGTAAAGGTTGAATTAAGAGCAGACAACGATTCTAATCGGGCTAATAATACAAAATTATTCGACGCGCCCTCGCCCGATCTTTATGCCACGGGGGCTTACGCCAAAAAGCAGGACACCTCCCCCTACTCCTGGGCGGATCAGTACGTTGTTTATTATAAAATAGTTAACGGCGGTTTGGTCGGCTACGTCGGCGGTAACTCGATTTCCGAGCCAAACCACAATATTAAAGTTAAGTATGAAGATGGCTCGGAGAGCTACTTTGGCAGTGATTTTAGTTACTCCTTCTTTGAAAATATCGGACCGGCGGGAGTACTAACAAAAGAGCGGCTGATTACGGTTGATAACCGCAAAACCGCCAAGGATTTGATTATAACTATCGATCAAGAGAACCGAATCGCTGAGGGGAATGAATCAAACAATGTCTTGACTCAAAGTTTATCGATTGCCGCGCTGCCAGATTCGTCCGCCCTGCTGGCAAGTGGCCACCAGGCGGTGATTGATGAATTCCAGGATGATGTAAAAAAGTTGGGGCTGGGCGACAAATCAAAATTGCTCGGTTTGGAGGTTAAGCCCTGTTCAACACTCTCTGGCCTGAAGGATTTTAAGGACAATATTTCAGCCGGCCTTACCTTCAACAAGGAAAAGAAAACCACAAAAAAGATTAAGCAGGCGGCCCAGAAGGTTCAGGTGATGAAGGAGAGTAAGGACGAACTGGCCAAGGACAAGGAGTGTCTTGACGAATCGTTATCCGATTACAAAGATGCTCAAATCGATATCACCAAAAACTTAAGCAAATTGAATAAGTCCGACAAAGAGCAGGGAGAAAAGCTCTCGACCCTGGCACTGACCTCGGGGCTAACTGAGATGAAGGTTGTCAATTTGATCGCGACCGCCTCGACCGCGGCTGAAATAAAGGGGAAAAGCGAAGCGGTCAATAAAGAAGTTGTCAGCACTTTGGTCGAGAATTCCAAAATGGTAACGGATAAAACCGCCCTAAAGACTGTGCTGTCCGACTCGTTTGAGGCTGGCGATTCAACGCAGATGGCGCTCTTAAACCTTGATATTCTTAACGGTTTTAAAGAGGTTTTAGACGGATTTTCCGCTTTTCTGGTAGAGCTCGAGAAGGAAAATGCACTTGATCTAAAACTGGAGCTTGCCGAATTGGGTCAAGCCCAAATTGATGAGATGAACGAGTTGATGGAAGATTTATCGTTTCAGACTGACGCTGAGTCGACAGATGGCCAGTCAGCTAATGAAGGCGATACCGATTTGGTGGACTTATTTGAGATTTATGATCAAGAAGAAGATGAGCTTAGTGCCGAGACCGTTGCTGATGAAAGTGGGGCGACAGATCCGGAGTCAAGCGATTCGTCATCAGTATTAGAAGGAAACGACGCGATGTCATCGGGCAACGAAACAAAGGAAGCAGAAAGTTCGGCCGCCAGTGCCCAGTTCGAAGAGGAGAATCCCGGTGGCGAAGTTCCTGATTCCGATTCAACTGGCGGTGAAGATTCGGCCGCCGATGCTCCCACCGACGCGCCGGAATCGAGCGATGATAATTAAAGACTTTTAGCTAGATGATTTGTTTAGGAGGGCCTGATATGGAGACAGAAGAACAGAAAGTCGGTCAAGGAACAGATAAGCCGCAAAAGGGTAAATTAGGGCCGATTATTATCATTATTCTTGTTATCGTGATTGGAGCGGGCGGGTATTTTGCTTTTGCCGGAAAGTCCGATGTGGCCAAGGAGAACACGCCAGTTACGGAGAAGAGTTCGAGCAGCAAATCCGGTTCTTCGTCAGATGTACGTTGGGTGATGGATAATGATGGCACCTATCGGGCTAGCGGTACGGCGCCGGCTTGCTCTTCGCCGCTGGTTTTACCAGCGCCAGCCGATGTTTCCAAAGCTGTTTCCATTCTTTATCCCGGACAATACCGTGGGGACAATTACAAGCCTCACGGCGGTTTTCGCTTTGCTGATGGCTCAAATGCGCAAACTGTGACGGCGCCGCTGGATGCGACTGTTATTGATGGGAGTCGCTACTTAGTCGGCGGCGAGATCCAGTATACCTTTGATTTTGTTAATTCTTGCGGTATCAAATATCGTCTAGGGCACTTAAGGACGTTATCACCAACCTTTGCGGCTTTAGCTGAGCAGTTCCCGGCGGCGCAAGAGATGGATTCCCGCACTACCCAGATAAACTCAGTAGTCAAAGTTAAGGTTGGCGATACCATTGCCACAGCTGTCGGTTTACTTGGCGAGGGCAACGCTTTCTTTGATTATGGCGTCTACGACCTGCGCCAAGCCAACGAGGCGTCCAAAGGTGCAACTTACCAGGCGGCTCACAGTGATGACAAAGATCTGGCGTGGCATGGTATCTGCTGGATCGATTATCTTGCAACCGGCGATACGACCACGGTAAAAGCTTTGCCGGCCACCTCTCCGGGATCAATGAGCGATTATTGCGCCGGCGCAACTCCGGCGACGACGAGTTCGAGCTCAATTCCATCAACCTCAAATTCAACCACTTCAACGAGTACCTCTACTTCGACGAGCACTTCAAGCTCGACTAACTCTGGCTCCGGCACCGGCACCGGCACCGGTGGAGGAAATGGTAGTGGCGGCGAGAGATGAGATAAGAAGAATCCAGAACAAGAAAGTGAAAGAAAATCTAAATGGCCGAAGGTCCTAATTATGACCACTGTAGTTGTTGTTTTGCTTGCCCTGATTGTTTTGGCCATCGGTAAATTTCGTCCTGGTCGGCAGAATAGTTAGACCAATGACAACAAAAAAACGATTGCCAATCTCTTCGAGAAGGACGGGAGTCAAAATTGTGAAAGCAACCCCAAGTCTGTTTTACTGTCGGATTCACTGGTCTGGAGAACATCCGGCAAGTTAATCCGATTGGTGGTATTAAAGTCGGCTCGCCCGGCCGAGGTTTGGAAAAGATAAGTCGCGTTAAAATTTTTTCCCTACTTCCTGCTGGACAACTTGGCTGGATGGTAATAGAATGATAACTAATTCAGAATAATACTAGTGCTGCCACAGATAAGAGAGGGGGGAGATGATCGAACTCAAGGGTGTGACCAAAGCTTACAAATTGGGTGGGGAAGAAATATATGCTCTTAATAATGTTGATCTAACCATCAAAGATGGTGATTTTGTGGCAATCATGGGGCCTTCCGGATCAGGCAAATCAACCCTGGCTAATATTATCGGCGGCTTGGATGAACCGGATGCCGGCAAGGTCCTGGTGGATAGCGAGGATATCTCTCAAGCTGGTGATAAAGCCTTGTCCTTCTATCGTAATAAAAAAATAGGTTTTATTTTTCAGTCCTTCAATCTTCAGACTGGCTATACTGCCCTGGAAAACGTCATGATTCCGTTAGTCTTCGCCAAGGTTAGCGGTGGAGCCAGGAAGGAACGGGCCATAGCTTGTCTAAAAGCAGTTGGTCTCGAAGACCGAATGAACCATCGGCCCGATCAGCTCTCGGGTGGCCAGCGCCAACGGGTCTGTGTTGCCCGGGCTTTGGCCAATAATCCAAAGATCATTATCGCTGATGAGCCGACCGGCAACCTTGATTCCAAGCGCGGCCAGGAGATTGTGGCTTTACTGAAAGAGCTCAACAAGAGTGGTGGCATTACCTTGGTTGTTATCACGCACGATCCCGATGTTGCGAAAGAAGCTGATCGAGTGATCAAAATCCAAGATGGAAAGATAAGCTAGTATTCCGGGATTGGTATTTGGGAGCTGGTTCCTTTCGGTACTAAATACGAAATACTAACCCCCAAATACGAAACCATGAAATTTCTTGACTACATCAAATTAGCTTTTCGTAATCTGACTCGGCGAAAACTCCGAACTTTTTTGACTGTTTCTGCTGTTGTTATTGGTGCTATTGCAGTCACGACGCTTGTCTCAATTGGCCAGAATGTCGGCTTAAGCTTTAAGGAGATGATTAACAATCTCGGTATTTTGAATATGGTTACTCTTGCTCCGAATCAGGACGATGAGACGGGCGGCATGATTAATGCCGGCGGAGGAGACACAACTGGCGGCAAGAAAGTTGACGACACGACAATTGCGGCAGTCAAGAAGATCAAGCATGTTGTTGATGCTACACCAACCGCGAGTCTCTGGTTTGAAAGCATGCAACTCAAAGAAGGCAGTGGCAAGAAAATCCGGGCCGGTCTGCTTGCTTTGGATACGGAGACACAGGCCTATACTATTGATGTTTCTGTCGGCCGGCCGGTCAATAAAAATGATATGGGCAAAATTGTAATCGGGAGTGGCAACTTAAAAGCACTTGGCTATAATGATAAACCGGAGGAAATTGTTGGCAAAAAAGTGCTGCTTAGCGCAAAGGGCTGGTATTCGGGTTGGGGTGCGGATGTGCCCAAGCCACCACAAAACGGCGATAGCGAGAAATGGTTCAAAGATCAAGAACAACAAAAACATCAGATAGAGGTTGAAATTGTCGGTGTGGCTACCCCTTCTGGCGATGACTGGCAAAATTATACCAACATGGAGTGGGGAAGAGCAGTGCAAACCAGGCGGGAGTGGCGGCAAAATGAAGAGAAAAGTCGGGCTTGGGAGGAACAGCAAAGATCCAATTTTGGCGGCAGCAAGAGCTCTTCCGGAGGAAAACCTGATTTCTACGAACTGGTCACGATCGACGAACTTGCAAAGAGCGGTTATAACGCTGTCGTTATCAAGGTAGATGACTCCAAAAATACCGATGCAGTTGCAGCCGAAGTCAAGAAGTTGGGTTACGGTGCCAGCACAGCCAAGGAGATGATTGATGAAATTTTGCGGCTGATCAAAATCTTAACCAATATCTTAGCTGCAATTGGTGGTGTATCGCTGATTGTTGCGGCGATCGGTATTATCAACACTATGGCGATGGCCATCTTTGAGCGGCGGCGGGAGATCGGGGTGATGAGAGCTTGTGGCGCGACCAGAGCGACTGTGCGACGGCTCTTTACTTTTGAGGCAGCCACAATTGGGCTGTTGGGCGGCTCTTTGGGCTTGTTAATAACCTATATTTTGGCATTGATTGGAGACTGGGCAGCAGAAAAGTTTGGTGGGTTGGCCAGTATCCCGATTCAGACATTCGTCTATTTTCCCTATTGGCTGGTCTTTGGTGTTATTGGTTTTACTACCACCATTGGCTTATTCGCCGGTCTTTATCCGGCACTTAAGGCTGCAAGGCTTAATCCGGTGGAGGCGCTGAAACAGCAATAATCTACCTGAGTATTTATGAGATCATCTGACTACATAAAAACGGCTTTTAAGAATTTGTGGCGGCAGAAGACGCGGTCGATTTTGACTATTATCTCAATAGTTATCGGCGCCGTTGTTATTATTCTGATTGCGTCTCTTGCTGCGAATGCAAAGAAAGCCTTTAGAGAACAGCTCGAGAAGATGGGCGGCCTTTCTCTTGTCACTGTTTCGCCCAGCGCTACTCTGTTAGACTCAAGACAAGGGTTCTTTACTGAGAGTGGCTGCACCGAAGAATGCAAAAAACTTGACGATAAGACGGTCGCAGAGTTTAAGCGGATGGCGAATGTGACCGATGTTAGTCCTAGTGCAACAGTTAATTTTAACAAAATGTACATTAAGGGTGAGACCAAGCGGCGCTGGTCGATGTTCACCGGTCTAGAGGCCGGAACAAAAACGATTAAGATCCCAATAATTGCCGGACGAGAACTCAAAAAAGATGATATCGGTAGTGTTGTTCTCGGAATGGAAGCCGTCAAATACTTTGGTTATACCGAGAAGCCGAAGGAGCTTGTCGGTAAAAAATTAGTTATCATGACTCAGGGTTGGTATTCTGGTTGGGGCGCAGAAGTTCCCAAACCAGATTTCAGTAATGCCAAAAAAGATCAAGATGAGCTGCAAAATAAGATTATCGAATTTGAGGTTGAGATTGTTGGGGTGGCTAGCTCGCCATCGATTGACGGGCAAAACTTCATAACCCTTGATTTTGCCAAGGAACTTTCGGTGGATCAACGTTGGGAGTATGACGAGGCAGAGCAAAAGAGGAGACAGATGTCTGGGCTCGACTCATCGAAGATGAATCCGCCAATGTATCTCAAAACCTCTAACCGTATCATTGACAATGGTTATAGTTCTATCCTAGTGAAGGCTGATACGCCAGACAGTGTGGCCGGTATCGCGGACAAGATCGAAAAGATGGGTTATGGTACCACTACCTCAAAAGATGCCCTGGCTGATCTCATGGAGATGCTGACTGGTCTATCGATAATGCTTTCTATTATCGGCGGCATCGCCCTCTTTGTTGCCGGTATCGGCATCGTCAACACTATGGTGATGTCTATGTATGAGCGCACATATGAAATCGGAGTAATGCGAGCGTGTGGCGCGACGCGAGCAACCATCCGACGGCTCTTCACTTTTGAGGCAGCGATGATTGGCTTCTGGGGTGGAGTTTTCGGTTTGTTTCTCTGTTACGGTTTGGCGCAAGTTGCTAACCATTATTTGGCTATCTATCTGCCGAGGGCAGGCATCACCAATGATATTTCCCTAACCTTCCCAACCTGGCTGATACTTAGTACTCTCGCTTTTACAACATTCATCGGTATGATGGCTGGCATCTATCCGGCCATCCGTGCCGCCAAACTAGATCCGGTCGAGGCACTGAGATATGAGTGATCTTAGTGTCAAGTGCACTGTTAGGGTTGGATTAGAAACGAGCAAAGAGCTGTTCACTGTTGGCAGAAGAAGGCACCATCCAGGACGCTGACACCGAAGTCCTGGATGTATTTTGCACTATAGGCTGATTTTAGTTCTGTTGAAAAATAATCATAGGGGCAAACGGCAGTAGTATAGATCGAACTATCATCCCACTCCGGATCATCGGCATAGCGATTTTTTGTGCTGGAATTGTAGAGACCAAAATCCCAGTTGCCGGCCGCGGCTGTTCCGGTGGTGTAGCCGAGCAGCTCCCCGGCTTTAAAGTTGATCGGCGTAATATTATAGTTGGTTCTCGAATCTGTTGTCGCAGTCGGGAAAGTATCTTTGATCGATTGAATTGGGTCGGTAATATGGCCCAGACGGACCATTACCTCGCAGCTGACCTTGGAATCAAAGCCGTAATCATCGGGATCGCTACCGTGAGACAGGTGGACTCCGCCATAGAGCTGCATGTCGGCCGGAGCGTAGAGTGGTACTCTTTGAAAATTTGTCTCGACGTAACTATGAGTTTTCAAATGGCCGCCAATAATTCGGGGAGGAATAGCAATATCGACGATTTTGCTGGTATCGGTGAGGTGGTGGGTAAATACCGGATTGGGGTTACTGGTGCAAGCATTAGGGTCGGTAGTTTGGGTTGTTGATGCAACAGGAGCGCTTTCGGTTGGAGTGGCTGGGGTAGCAGACTCTTGGGCGGTAGATTGGTTGGTTGATGGAGTAGACGTTGTTGGGGCAGATGTTGTTGGAGTGGAGGCCGTTGTTTGTTTTTTCTTCGCCTCCTCGGCCAATCTAGCCTCTTCTGCCTTCTTGGCTGCTTCTTCCTCGGCTTGCTTGGCTACTTGAGCTTCTTTTTTTTGGTCTTCTTCTAATTTTGCCTGGCAATTTCTGGCCAGTATCTCTGCCTCTGAATACTGACGTGATGACGGGGTAATACTTTTTAGGCGATCTAAACAGCTCTGGCCGTCAACTTGGTTTGAGTTCTCCTTTATCCCTGCAATTAACTTTGCTGCCTCTTTTTCCTGGCGGGCAAAATCTTGTTTTGCCCTCGTCTCATCTCGATTCCATTTGGAGAGGGATTTTTGATAGAGTACAAGCGCTTCATCGTATTGGCCATTGCTGAGCAAATTATCAGCTTGTTTCTGATATTTATCCGACTGGTAATACTGCGCCCCGGCATAACTGCCACCGCCAACACCAATAACACCGACAACAATCAGTGCAATAAAAATAGGCAATATGCCCCTCTTTTTCATATTAGTAGTATAGCATAAACTTAGAGCTATGGAGCGAATCTTGTATAGCGAAAAATTTGGGAATAAAATTGTGACAGAATTGTGACAGACGAACACAGTGCCTGTCTCAAAATTGAAAAGAGAGGCGCTTAAGTGGCCTATGTAATTAAGTGGAGGAATATGAAGCCATTTACACCCCAGATTTCCAAAATTGAGGATCGGAAAGTGGTAACGGTAACCTCAGTGGGAGACCCGAATGTCGTGATGGAGCCGTACATGAAAGCGCTCTACGGCGCGGTTTACTATGCCAAAATGAAGGTCTACAAACCAAAAGGCATTAAAATGGAGCTTGGGAAACTCACTGCCTTCTGGCCTGACGCCCACCTCAAATCCAAAAGTGAATGGACCGGCATTTGGGGAGTGCCCGTTCCTGACTATGTGACCGAAAAAGACATCACCCAAAAAGATCCCAAAATTTTGGCAAAGGTTGATGTCTGGAGGGGCGGCGAATGCGCCGAAGTTCTCTATATCGGCACCTACGCCGACGAAGGCCCAACGATCCAAGCCCTCCATGACTTCATCACCGCCTCCGGCTACGAAATCGCCGGTCAGCACGAGGAAGAATACCTCACCAAACCCGGCCCCAAAGCCAAAACAATTATTCGCTATCTCGTAAAAAAGAAATAGCTAGGACCAGCAGAATTTATTTTCTATTTATGATGTCATTTCGAGCCATTGAGGTGAACTGGCGAAGCCATCCCGAGCTTGCCGAGGGACCTTCCGTTGGGCGGAATGAATCAAGGCGAGAGATCCCACCGTTTACGAGACGAAACACTCCTTCCTGTTCTTCCCGGTCAAGCCGTGAATCTATGCGGCAATGCCCCCTCCTTTTGAAGGGCCTACCCTGAGCGAATCCACCAGCTGGCGGAGGAGTCGAATGGGAGGGCCGTGTGGGCGGTTACAGCGAAATCAATCCATTGCAGATTAAGTAATTTGGGAATATTGTTTTAACCATGAAGATAGCTTTTTCTCTGAAGGAGAAGGACATGCTTGTAAATGAGCAGATATTAGACGGGTGGGAGTGAATCAATGATTAGTGAGAACTTTGTTTATCTTGGAGCCCTAATCAACTTATTGGGTGGGGCAAGCTACATCAAAGACACGATCCAGGGTAAAATACAGCCCAACAGAGTCAGCTGGGGACTGTGGGGCATTGGTGTTCTTGTTGCTTTTTCTGCTGAGATCAGCCAGGGTGTCGGTATCCAATCACTCGCCACATTTATGGTTGGTTTTGTTCCCTTGCTAGTATTCTTTGCTTCCTTTGTAAATAAAAAAGCATTCTGGAAAATTACCAAGTTTGACTTACTGTGCGGGGCACTATCTGTGATCGGTTTAATTCTCTGGCGTTTAACCAGCATTGGAAATGTTGCAATCATGTTCAGTATCTTTTCTGATCTCATGGCTGGCATACCCACCTTAAAGAAAGCCTACAGATATCCAGAATCAGAGAACTGGATAGAATTCATGTCCTCATTTATCAGTGTTACTCTGGCGATGCTGTCGCTCAAAAACTGGTCTTTTGCCTACTTTGCATTTCCTTTGTACATTTTCTTCTACGATTTAACTGGTGTTCTGCTAATCAAGTTTAAACTAGGGAAGAGGATAGAATCTTTGAGAACCGCAAGCAAGCAAGTGTAAAGCATACGCATTCTGAGTTCTGTCGTCATTCACGTGTTTCAACCCGGGGGTCCATTCCTCTCTTGTCATTCTGAACGAAGTGAAGAATCTAGCGAAGCGTGTTTCTCCCCTTCTTTTGAAGGGCCTGTCCCGTATTTGTATGAAAAGGGTTGGAGGGGTGGTTACAATGGAATCAATCCCTTGCAGGTTTACTAATTTGGGAATAGGATTACTATCATGAAACAAATTATCTTTGGCACGACCAACCAGGAGAAGATTAACCAGATCCAGGCGGCTCTGAGTAGACTTGGCATTGATGTGATAGGAATTGGCGACTTTCCTGATTTACCGAGGGTTGAGGAAAATGGGACAAGCGCTCTTGAAAACGCCGTGATCAAAGCTCGAGCCTACAGTCAAGCAATAGGGGAGCCCGTGCTTTCAATGGATAATGCCCTTTACTTTGAAGGTTTGCCCGCTGAAGAACAGCCAGGTATTCATGTAAGAACTTTCCTATCTGAAAAACGATTGGATGACGAAGCTGCTGTTGCTAAATATGCAGAATTTATCCGCAATCATGGCGAAACACTAAATTCTTATTGGGAATTCGGACTTTGCATTGCTCATCCTGATGGACGGATATTGACAAAAGAAATCAAAAGTCCTCGGATTTTCACCAGTGAAGCTTCCGAAAACCGGATTCCTGGTTACCCTCTCGAGTCTCTTCAAAAAATATCAGTGGATGGTCCGATTCTTGCCGATATTCCAGCCGAAGACAAAGCTCAATTCTGGCAAGATGTAATCGGCAAAGAAGTAAGAGAATGGTTCGAAAGTATGCCGGAGTTTGCCTCTGAGATCAAAGCTGAAACTGGACAGAAAATATCATAAGACAGAATGAGAAATCATTTGAGTTGTTACATTTACCGCAATATTAGGATCCGGGTGGGCGTGCTCATTGACTAAATTTTATGGGTTCCAATGATAAACAAAACGGGTTGAGTGTTCGTTTTGCGGGTACAACCGTCTTTCCGGGGTATGACCGTGTTTTGTCTATCGGTTATAATTCAAAGGTGGATGGACCCATAGATAAATTTTTACCGATCCTGTTCGAGAGCAGGTTCGAAGACCTGAGTGTAAAAATAAATCTTGTTCTGATAGCCGGCAAAGAAATTCATCGGTTGGTAGATTTGTTAGAGAGAAGTTACAACAAAGAAACTTGTGAGTTAACTCTGAATCCTGATTCATTTGATAAATTACAACTCTATGCTAACTACTTACTCGTGGAAAGTCGCAGCATCCTTGAAATTATCGAACAAATCAACAAATTAGTTTTTCCAAAGTTAGATTTACCTAGTAGTTTTACAGACTTCCTTAAACACAAAAGGTGTACTCTGAATGACCTTGGTGAACCGTATTTTGAGGCACTGCAAAAGGCTAGGGATTCTGCATGGCTCAAGATGTTGTTGTCATTAGACAGATCAAGAGGTATTGCAGCTAGAGACATAAGGACCCACTTTTCACATTTGTATGTCTTCCCTCATCAATCCGGCGGAAAAATTGAATTTTTTATTACCGCCCGCCCCAAGGTTAACGATATTTATATTCTGAAGCCAGATAAGCCAGAACTACTGACAACGACCGATGAAATTATCAAGGGAATATTAGAATTAATCAGAATATTTAAAAGTGTTTTCCCGCCGGCTTTTTTTGCTCAACTTTTGCACGAAAAAGGTTATCAGAAGAAGAAAACTGCAAATACTCCATAAATGAAGCTAAGTTACGACATGCGGTTTAGCGCTTAAAACGAAAGGAGTCGATTCCGGCCTTCACTGGAATGACAGCAGCGGGGGAGAAGCGTTATGGGGCCGGTAACCACTCTCGCCCTCCTTCAAAAAAGGGTCTGTTCCTTGATCTACAGTCTCTAATAAGGTATATTTCAGCCATTGGATTATATGCTCCTGTCCTGCCCTTGGGGTACAAACAAAGGAGTCCAACACTAAATCAAGGGCCCCAACTATTCATGCTTTGACTTGCTCTCTAGCTCGTCGAAGGGTCGAGTTGAATAGTCTATCAACTTAACTTGTTGGGGTGCTTATGGACAGAAAAGAGTTCAATAAGGCTCACGAAGAAGCAATGCAGAAGAAGATGTTGGAAGAACCGGACTACTGGTTCAAGCCACGCAGGGCCCATTGGGACGAGTGGAATTCGCCAGTAGGATTGTCACTCGGTTGGGCAATCTTCATCGTTCCGCTTGGCATCTTCCTTTATCTGCTGCACCTCGCCGGCCTGCTCTAAACGGTCGCCTAAAATCACCCTGAGCTTGTCGAAGGGTGATTTTAGTTTTACAGTTGGCAAGAGTATAATGTAAGAAATATGAAGTTCTCGCACTGCTTAAGCCATAAATAACGCGGTATGAAAATTAAAGTAATTTCTTACAATATCAGGCGACTTGGCGAGGAGGGGGAAGAGGCTAACCGGTGGGAAAATCGAAAGCAGCCGTTGGCTGAATTGATCGGAAAGTATAATCCTGATCTGCTTTGTGTCCAAGAAGACCATCCAGAGCAAGTAAAATACTTAAAAAGCCAATTTCCCGGTCTGGAAGTCTGGGGATTTTACAATGAGGATCTTAATGCTGACATTGCCGGCGAGGCAAACTCGATTTTTTATAATACTGAGAAGTTCTCAGTGATCGAAAAAGGTTATTATTATCTGACTGAGACGCCGAGCCGGGCGAGTAAGCTGCCCGGTCAAAGTAGGCACCATCGCACTGTTACCTATTTAAAATTGCTCTTTGATGGCAAGACAGAGATCTCCATTTTCAATACTCACTTTGACCATTTATCACAGGAAGTAGCAACTAGGGAAGCAGAAGCTTTATCAAATATTATTGCCAAACTATCGCCAAAAAATTACATTATCACTGGCGACTTCAACGGAGATATTAATAGTCCCCAATTGACCCTTTTACGTGAACATTTTACTTTGATTGATGGTAATTGCTTAGATGCCAAGACGGTATTTGACTGGTCGGAGGTACACCCGCCCAGAAAGTGTATTGATTTCATTTTTTCAAATTTAAGTGGTGGCAATCTTGAAGTTGATGATTCAAAATACCTATCTTCAGACAATATTGAGCGAACACCCTCCGACCATTTGCCGGTAATTTGCGAATTGTAGAACGACGTGTTGGGGCGATAGCTGCTAAGAAGCCTCTTTTTCTAGGTCGGCGATGATGATCTTTTTCATCTTAAGCATTTCGTTAGTCACTCTGACCACCTTCTCTTTGTCGGGATCGCTCATTAGTTCGCCCAATCGCTTGGGGACGATTTGCCAGGAGAGGCCGAATTTATCTTTCAGCCAGCCGCACTGTTCGGATTCCGGAACAGCAGAGAGCTTGGTCCAGAAGTAATCGACCTCTGCCTGATCTTCGCACTCCACTTGGAACGAAATTGCTTCGTTGAATTTAAATATCGGACCACCATCCAGCGCCATAAAACGCTGGCCTTCGAGCTCAAAGATCGCCGTTAAGACTTTGCCGGTCATATCTCCTGGTGTCTCCATTCCTTCTTCGTAACGAGCAATCGAAACAACTTTCGAATCCTGCTTTTTGGTTGGCGAGCTGTTAAAAACACCGACATAAAAATTGACCGCCTCTTCGCACTCTTGGTCGAACCACAAGGACGGGGTGATTTTTTGATTGATATTTCCCATAATAATCTCCTTAAAAATTACAGTCAGCGTACAACAATACCAGTTTGCTTATTTATGGAGAAGAGTATAATGGGGGTAACAATTATTGCGGTCGCCACTGTGACCTTTAACTTTTTCTAATTTAACGGAGGCGAAATGGAGGGTGAAAACCACCAGGCCTTGTCAGAGCAGCCGATTAATCGTCCAAAGAAATGGCTGTGGATAATATTGGGTGCCGTATTGTTGCTTCTCGTTGTCGCTATAGCTCTTAAGGTTACCGGGGTCGGTTTCGGAGAGAAAGATGACAGCCCACCACCTCAGTTCATCCAAGCCGATTTTATTGATTTAAAATACATATTTTCGATCTCCAAATTTCGGTCCGGCTCAGGACATGATTTTTCTGGCCAGGGCGAAACTTGTCGCAGCATGAAGCATTATTTCAATGTCCAATGGTCGCCAGAGGTCGAGCGCGAGCGAACGGAAAACAACGGATTCCCCAAGCCTCCTTCTCCGGGTAAGGGCATCGATATTTTTAGCCCGGTTGATGGCGAGATTGTTTCAGTCGGGGAGGAGCGGACCCCGATCGGCAAACAGGTTTACATCCGTCCCGACAGTGCCAAGGGTTACACTGTTCGGCTTTTTCATGTCTATTTGTTGCCTGGCTTTGGCAAAGGAACCAAGGTGCAGTCCGGACAGCCGATCGGCCAGATCGGCTTGAACCAGAATACCGATATTGCCATCACTAGAGGGTCCAAGTTTAACGAAGAACTGATTTCCTATTTCTCAGTAATGCCGGACAATATCTTTGCCAACTATCAAGAACGCGGCGCGAAGGAGCGAAATGATTTTATTATCACTAAAGAAGAGCGGGATGCTCAGCCGTTGCAATGCAATGGGGAGCAGTTTGCAATCAATTATGATAGCACCGAACCGGACAAGCACTTTGTCTATTTGAGCGGTTATATTGACCCAAGACAAGCTGCGAATGAACAGCGCAATCAAGCTGAGGCAAAAAAAGAGGAGCAACCAAAAGCTACAGCTCAATCTCCGGCACAGTCTAATCCAGTGTCGAATTCAAGTAGCAACCAATCTTCAAGCCAGAGCAGCCAGTCTGCGGCACAGTCTGCGCCAGCCGAGTCAACGCCGGCACCGGAAACGCCAGTACCTCAAGCCAGGCCGGTGCTCTACTTGCCCGTCTCTGGTTCACCGAAGCCAGACGGTATCATGCCGATGGGCGAAACACTGTTTCACTCACTGCCGTATGGCCACCCCGGGATCGATTTCCAGTGGGATAATCCTGATTCGCTCCCAAGCATCATCGCTTCAATGGACGCGACCGTGACAGAGATCAGGGCTGGCACCAATCATGTTGGCACCTGGGATGTAGCAACAGAGAACGGCCGCTACGGCGTTGATTATACTGAGATGAGTAGCGTTAGGGAGGGGCTAAAGGTGGGTGAAGCAGTCAAGGCGGGAGACGTTATCGGTTACCCCCAACACCCTGCTGCAGTCACTGATAAGCCAAACTTTCGGATGATCCACTGGGAGTTTGGTTATGTAAGCGAAGGCACAAACCAAAATTTTATTGATGGCCGGCTTTGCCCTCTGACCTATTTCTCGGCTAGCGCCAAAAGCTCATTAGAAACATGGTGGGCCAACACCAACTGGCCGGAGATGAAGGCTAACGCCCCGGACATTTGCAGCAATTATTACGCCGGCAAGGACTCATAAATTTGTGTTTTACTAGAGCGCTAAAAAAGGGCGCTCTAGACTCTGCTCGAAGAATAAGTAACTGGACCCTGAATCCCTTCGGCCTCGCTCAGGGCGGGCAAGTTCAGGACGACACCACCTGGGGAGGGTTTTATGGAGAAAGAACCAAGCAATTTAAGCAGTGAAATCTTGCATAGCGAGTCTGCTGCAGGTAGAATTTCACGGGGCAAGTCAAGGAAGCGAAGCCTGTGGATTCTTTTTATTGCTTTCCTTGCTTTGCTGGCGTTAATAGCATTTGGGTTGAAGACAGGGAAAATACGAAGACCAGAGAATGGAATTCAATTCGGACAGATTTCCGATCAATCAAAAGGGCCAAGTGATAAAAGTTGTGAAAGTAATCCCAAGCCTGTCTTTACCTCCGGGTTCACCGATCTTGAAAACATCAAACAGGTTAATCCGATCGGCGGTATTATGGTTGGCTCGCCTGGCCGGAGCTACGTCCAGGTCAAGGGTGAGGGCGCAAGCCGGATCAAAACGCCGCTTTATGCCCCGATCGACACAACCATTCAATCGCTCGTTTATGCCCGGCGCGACCCCAACAATCCCGCTGCACCGGGCGAATATCGCCTCGAATTTAGGATCAGTTGCGAGGTGACGTTTAACTTTGACCATATTGATGACGTCGTCGACAAGATTAAGGCCTATGCACCGGCCGAGCCATCAAGCCGATCAAACGATCTAAAATATGTCTCGATCCCGGTCAAAGCAGGCGAGCTTGTTGGCTATACCGACGGCACTCCCCAGGCCGGATCTTTTGATCTCTTTTTGCTCAACAGCGCCAAAACCGTTCCCCATATAAATCCTGTCCGCTGGAAATGGGACCAGGTCGTCACTGCCGACTGCCCGTACGATTACTTTAGTGACGAATTAAAAGCAAAGTACTATGACATAATGCGTTCGCAAGACGGCCAGGTCCTTGAACCACTCAGCTGCGGTAGCCCTTCGCATGACGTCGCCGGCACCGCCGCTGGCGGCTGGTTTCAAGGCGATGCGACCGATACTAGTGGTAAATGGCTAGAAATTGGCACACTCGCCAAGCGAGTTGAGATCAACCGACGTGAGAATGGTTCGGGTAACTTTTCCGTTCGCGATTACAAGGCAAAAGTTATGCCTGAAAACGTCACGCCCGGTAATAGTGCTTGTTACTCCGACACAGGTAAATGGGCTTATATCAAACTGAATTCCGAAACTGAAATGTCGGTAGCTACCGGCAGCGGTTCCTGTCCAGCAACTTTCCCTGAAAACCAAGCCGAAGCCTGGGAAAGATAGTAAATTATTTACACTTGATACGAGGAATTATGGAAAATGAAAAAGATTTAGTACGCCCAGCTGATAAATCGAAGCGGTGGTGGATTTGTTTGGGGATTGTATTAGCTGTGGGATTGGCAATCATTGCTCTTGGGAAATGGAGCGGCGAGAGAAGGTCGGAGCAATCAGTGAAAACAGCTCAAATTGCAGGTGAGTTAGTGCCCCAAACCAGCCAAACGGAAAGCTCTAGTGACGAGGCACAATCAAGCGATACCGAGGTGGTCTTTAGTGCTAGGATCTTTGATCCGGAGAAGGTCAGCCATATCACTCCTCTGGGCGAGCTCAATGGCGGCTATGTCGAGACGCAACCGATCAATGGGCTCGGTATTAATCTCAAAAAAGATGCTAACGGCAACGCCGAGCCAATGGAAGTCTACGCGCCGATTGATATGACGCTCGAGGATTATTCTTATGCCCCTGATCCGCAAGTTCCCGATCGTCCCGTCCAGTGGCATTTGGGTTTTAGAATCTCAAAGGACATGAAACTCAGTTTCGATCATATCTCTTGGGTTCCAGACGAGATAAAAGCAGTTACTCCTCCCACGCCAAATTCAGGCTATGTCCCGCCGATCAAGAAACTTTCATTCAAAGCCGGGGAACTTATTGCCAAAACCTCAGGAACAAGAGAGGCCCACAATTGGAATATTTATCTTCGCGACAATCAAAAAACAAATGCTTTCGTTAATCAGGCAAGGTATGAAAAATTAAGAAACCAGTACGATTATGTTAACGCTGTCTGCCCATTTGACTATTATGAAGATTCGCAGAAGGCATTTTATCTCGCCTTGATGGGATACTCTAAAGCCGGCCAGTCCAAGACTTGCGGTACCAACTCAAAGGATGCAAAAGGCAGTATCTCTGGCCTGTGGCACCTGGATAAAGAGGGGATGAAGGACGACTATCAGGGATCATACGCGACACCTTTTTCAGTCTATAAAACTTCGGCAAATGAGATTGTGCTCTACGAGACAAACAGACAGCGTTATGTTCTGGGCGTGAACAACAAGAGCTACCAAGATCCGGCTACTGTGACCGATTTCCATTGCTATGATTTGACAATTTGGAGCGATGACAAAAAAACTCAAGGCTACGCTTACTTTAAGGTTGTTTCAGACATGGAGATGAAAATGAACTATAGTGCATCAGGAAGCTGTCCAGCAACATTTCCCGAAGATGGCGCTATAATATATTATCGGTAATTTTTTGTTAATAACGATATGAAAACGAGAAATCGTTGGTCGACCTAGTCTTTGGCATTCTACTTGTACTTGCTGTCATTACCATCTATTTCTGGCTGAATCCATAAAGAAGACGACATGGATTTGGTACATACTGTAAATCTCAAGAAACAAACGCTCCTTTGGAGTTATTAATCGAGTATCTTATGATGACAAATAAAGAAATTAGCGGTGGCGTTGTTCACAATGTCCCGGAGGACTTAAAAAAGGCTCTCGTTTCCACTCCGGAGGTACAAGCAGCATGGGAAGCTTTAACCCCGTTGGCACGCAATGAGTGGATCTGTTGGGTGGAATCCGTCAAAAAACCAGAGACGAGAATTAGCCATATTGAGAGGGTGCGGTCGGAGCTGTTTGCCGGAAAACGCCGTCCATGCTGTTGGCCTGGCTGTCCTCATCGTTGATATACTTCCGCCATTTTTCCTCGGATCAAAATTCTTTGAAAATATTTAGTAATCTCGGAACGGAAGAGTATAATCAAAAGACCTAGTAATAATATTTGGAGACAAACGGACAAGAAGGGAGCGCATGACCAAAGAAGAAGAGTGGGGACAAAAAGCAGAAGCGTGGGGCAAAAAAGTTGAAAAGGAGTGGGAGACGAGGGGGGATGAAATCGGCAAAAGAATCGAGAAGCCGGCTGAATATATTTTCACCATCATTGCTAGCATTATTCTACTTTGGATCTACGGTAGACTTGAGGGATGGCTGCCGTTTGTAACTGATTCATTTTCAGCAACACTAACACTTTTCTATATATCCTCCATTGCAACCATTGTTGCCAACATTATTTTCCTTCTGATTGATAGCTCAACTCTCCGCGCCGCCCTAAAAGCTCTGCTAAACATCTGGAGCATTGTCGTAATGATAAGTACCTGCTACATCTTTCCCTTTGACTTTTCGGCCTATTCATTTAACTGGACGCTGCTTGTCCGAATTTTAATTATTCTGGGTATTGTCGGCACAGCTATTGGTACCTTTACAGAGCTTGCAAAAGCTATGGGAAAAATAAGAGAAAAGTGCCAATAAACGAACGCTATTTTAGTTGGTGATGAAGAACTTGGCGGCTACAAGAACATTAAATATTGGAGGGCTTGATGGACGAAGCAGAGAACGTGCAGCCAGAAGGCGGCCAGAAAAAAAACAATAATAAGACATGGATTATTATCCTGGTCGTGATTTTGCTTATATTGGCTGGCGGCAGCTATTATTTATTCAGTAATAAAGAAACAGAGGTATCCACTAATCTTGAGAAGCAGATTAATACAGACACAAGCGAGCCGACAACCAAGGAAGTGTCTGCCAAAAAAACTTGGCAGACAGGGCAAGCAGCCATTGCTGGCAAGTTCGCCGATGCTGAAGTAGTTGATCTAGGAGATGGGCGCTATCGTATGTATTACTCTGTCGAGCCGGAGGTGGCGGGCAACAAACTCGAGATGTACTCGGCCACTTCGACTGATGGAATTAATTGGACGAAGGAAGATGGGGAAAGGAAGACCTACGCCACCTTTCCCGATGTTGTTAAATTGCTAGATGGAACGTTTCGAGTTTATTTTCAAAATGCCGGCGTTATTAAAAGTGCTATCTCAACTGACGGTCTGGTTTTAAAGGATGAGCCAGGAACGCGAATCGAGAAAGCAGAAACCGGGCTAAATATCGACAATGTCGCAGCACCGACAACAATGCAACTCTCTGACGGAAGCTATATTATGGTCTATCGCGGCATGATTAACCAAAAGTACGGCACGATGACGCCCAACAGCTCCACCCAGTTATTCTTTTATGCGACATCCACTGATGGATTAACTTGGCAGAAGCGGGGCATAGCTGTCGATAGCCGCAACGCGATACTAGAAGGCCATGCCGATGGTCCGGAATGGGTTACTTGGGGTGGTTCGACTTCGCTCACCACAGGTGACGATGAGCTTCGTCTTTACTTTTGGTCATACAAGGGGGTCTACTATAGCACATACAAAGATGGCGTTTTTTCGGAACCGGTCTTAGATTTTCCTGCTAGCAAAGATGCCAAAATTCTCTACTCTCCCAATCCTCCCGGTGACCCAACTCTAGCGAAGATCGGCGAAAAGTGGTTTATGTACTATGGTCAACACGAGAAGGGTATATACTATTCCACTCTTAAGTAGTGTGATTATTGAGTTTTTGTTTGCTTGTGTTTGGGGCAGGCAAGTCAACATAATTAGAGTAAAGCCAGATAATTTAAGCGGGAGGAAATCTGAACAAAAAACCAACCTATCAAAAAGTTCTCTGGTGGCTGTGCTGGGTAATCATGGCTAGTATCCTTGTCTATATTGCAATCAAAGCCATTTAAGCATCGAAGGAGTTCAATGAAGAAAGACACTGGTACCTATTTTATCAACTTAATATCACTGTTGGGAGCTGGAATTCTGGGCTTCGGCCTTGGTGCTTATTCCGGCGAGACCTTCAGCTCCTATGCCGCCTGGATCATTGTGCTTGGTATCATGATGCATGGCGGCGCAATGCTAAAAAACCATAAGTAAGACTGAGCAGGCAAATTAAAAATGGACAATAAATCATTGCAAACGGTTGATCGATACATTGGCTCATTTCCTCAGGAAATACAGAAAGTGCTAGCTGACGTTCGCAAAGTTATCAAAGAGACAGCACCGGCAGCAGAAGAGTCGATTGCTTATGGGATGCCGGCCTACAAGCTGAATGGCAAGCCTCTGGCTTATTTTGCGGCGTTTAAAAATCACACCGGTTTCTATCCGTTGCCCCACGTTATCGAAGCATTTAAAGACGAACTCACCAGATACAAACACGCCAAAGGGTCAATTCAGTTTCCGCTCAATGAGACAATACCGCTGGAACTCATCAAAAAGATCATTATGTTTAGGATACAAGAAAGCAATAGCAGATAAAAAATTAACTCTGGAGGAAAGAGAGATGGCAGAAAATAAAGTTGATGTCGGTAAAGCCATAAGCTATGGCTGGGAGAACGTGAAGAAAGAGTTTTGGTACTTCACGGGGCTCGCTCTCGTGGTGACAGTGATCAGTGGGATTGGGAATAGCCGCGGCATTGATCCTGGTCTTAGAAATATTATTGCTTTGCTTCTCTCGAGCTGGATGACCGCCGGGTATCTGAAGCTCTTACTGTCCTACTATGATGGCAAAAAACTACCATTTAGTGAACTATTTAAACAATTTCGGTATTTTTGGCGAATTTTGGGACTTACCTTGCTCTTGGGATTAATCGTCGTGATTGGATTTATACTTCTGGTCATCCCTGGAATTTATCTCTCCCTTCGGTATCAATTTGCTATGAACTTTATTGTCGACAAAGATCTTGGTGTCATTGAAGCAATGAGCGAGAGCTCAAGAATCACACAGGGTGTGAAATTATCGTTGTTCTGGTTTATGCTTGCTGTGTTTGTAGTGCTAATTCTGGGCTTGTTGGCACTTGGCATTGGCATCTTTGTGGCAATTCCAGTAGTCTGGCTTGCCGATGTTTATTTGTACAAACGCTTAAGTAAATAAGCGTAGGAGCAAAACGGAGGTCTGACGAAAATTATTAAAAAAGACTCAGTAGGTGATCGAAGTGTCTTAAACGGAGATTCCAATGACCGAGATAACAGAGACCGGCTGTTGCCCACGGTTTGATCCCAAGCCCTGGGATGAAAAGACGTTTGAGTGGGAGAACAAGAAGTTTATTAGGGGAAAAGTTAAAACATTTATGTACATGCCGCTTAATTTTGGCGGTGCTATTAGCAAATTAATGAAGATGGTTGAGGGCTCAAGTGCAAAAACACCGGACAGCCTTTGTCTTTCTGATCACACCTCCAAATGGAACATGGATATCTATTTGGCTGTTGACAAGGAAATCGTTGGTGCCGAGAATGTTGCCCTCTCTGGAAAATTTCTCAGCAAGGTCTATGAGGGTGATTTCAGGGAGATTGGCAAATGGGGTGATGATTTTAAAAAATATTTAGCCAGCAAAGACTTGAAAATTAAATCTTCAGCAAACTCAGGCCGGGAACCTTCGACAGGCTCAGGTCGGGAAAAGTGGTACATGTGGTACACCACTTGCCCTAAATGCGCCAAGGTCTATGGCAAGAACTATGTTGTGACGATTGCAGAACTAGCCTAATCTGCGGCACCTCTGTTGAGTGTGACTAGTAATCGCTGGAAAAAGAAGCAAGGGAACAAGAAGCGGGATATTTGGAGCCGCTGTTCTTGGGTGAAATTAATTGTGTTATCCGTTGTGTTGTTTGTCAACAAAAAAGATGCGGGACGGCCCGCATCGAAAGTTAATTCCCCAAACTTTTGAGGTATTCTTCGGAAATAGCTGCAACGCCAATCAGGAATATTAACTGTGATACTGACCAATCAGAATTACAGGTTGCCGCTCGAAAACACTTACCCAACTCGGCTCGTCCACCCATACAACAGCAGTTGCTGTCGCAAACAAGGTAAAATCCACCTTGGCCAACGATCTCTGCGCGAAGGAAACCCTCCCAGCCTCTTGATTTGTTGCTGTGTAGAGTTCTTCCCGCAGCGAGCATGGCTTGATAAATTTCTGGAATCTGAGTTGCATTCTCGTGCCCGTATCTCTGGTGGACCCATCTGAGCAAATCCGCGGAGTAGACAGCACGCAATTCATAGCCGCCCACACCACGCCGAAAGTTCAACTCTGTCCAGATTGGTTCGTGCGTGAACTCAAGATCGGGTAGAGTGAAGTTAAGGCACTTAAAGAGAAGGAAGAGCGAGGCCGACAGATAGCTAATTGGCTGTTCCTGGTGGAAGCTAGCCTTGACCGAGAACTCTTCTTCCGGGCAGAACTCCAGTACGCCATGATAGCCAAACCTATCACCGCCGAAAGGAACCAAGAGTGTTGTGTTAAAGCCAAAGTCTTTTTGGAGAAGACTGGCGTATGAAATACCGGTGTTATAGTTTTTCTTGAGGAAAGCTATCGCTTCCTCTGACATCGAAAGTCTAATGCCGCTGGCTCCAGGTAGGAGACCGAGCTTATAAACGCTGGGCATCAGATCGTTTTCTCCCTTCTGTCCAGGAGAGAATAGCATATTTGCTGTCCGAATGCGAGATTGCGGCGGATAACAAAAACAAGATGGCTAAATCCAGCCATCTTGTTTGCAAACGAGATCAGTATCGCTAGTCGTTCTTGCCGTCTCTGAGTCTAATGATTTTTTTACAAGATTCAGCAACTTCCATATTATGGGTAACAATCAGAAAAGTCTGATTGTTCTCCTTGTTCAGGCGTTTCAGCATCTCAATAATTTCTATCGAAGTTTTGCTATCAAGTTCTCCTGTCGGTTCATCGGCCAAGATAACGGCCGGATTATTCATCAAAGCTCGTGCGATGGCAACACGCTGTTGCTGGCCGCCGGAAAGCTCATTTGGTTTGTGGTCCATTCGACCCTCAAGCCCAACAAGTTCCAGGAGCTCAGTCGCTCTTCGTTTCCGAGATCGTGGCCGAAGTCCACCATATTTTCCCGCGAGAACTACGTTTTCTAGTGCAGTGAGGGTTGGGATAAGGTTAAATCCTTGGAATATGAAACCAATCTTTTTGGCTCTGATCTTGTTGGCGTGCTTCTCCTTGATCTTGTGCGCTTCGACATCATCGATTCTGAGTGTCCCGGCATCTGGTTTGTCAAGCAAGCCCAAGATGTGCATCAATGTTGACTTGCCACAGCCAGATGGGCCGATGATAGCCGAGAAGTCTCCTTCTTTTACCTCAAGATCAACACCGTTGAGAGCACGGACCGTGTTTCTTTTGGACATTTTGTAGGATTTGGTTAATCCTTTTGCTTCGATTATTGTTTTTTTCATCTTGATTATAACTCCCTGATAGCTTCGACAACTCTCATCTTAGAGGCGCGCATCGCAGGTATGATGCCGGCCAAGATGCCCAGGATGAATGAGAAAGCGACTACGCCCGAAAGATACCAAGAGTCGAGTAGAAATATCTCGGCACCTTTTTCGGCCATTTTGGAATTAATCGCATTGGCAGCAAGGGCACCTATTCCCATGCCGATGAGGCCACCAACTAATCCAATAATTCCTGCCTCTATCGTGTACTCCAGGGCGATTGAGGTATTGGATGCGCCGATGGCCTTTTTGATGCCGATTTCTTTGGTGCGTTCGGAGATAGACATGATCATGGTATTGATGATGGAAAATCCGCCGACGATAAGCGCCATCATGGCACTTCCGAGAATTACAGAATAGAAGATAGCAGAGGCCTTATCGATTTCCTCACCCATCTTCTTGGGCGAGAGGACCATGACCTGTTCTTTGTACTTGTCTTTGATTTTAGTGGCAACTTCATCTGAGTCGTACCCGTCCTTCCACGATGCTGCAGCTGCGGTTGAGACATCTTCTATCTTGAAGGTTTTGGCTTGGGTCAACTGATCTCGGGTTTCCTTTGGCAATTTTGCCAGGGCGGTGTCGGATATTTTTGCAGCTTCGTCGGCCTGTTGCTTGAGGGATTTGAGGAATGGGTTTGCTTCGATGTAGAGCTCTCTCGCAGGATTAATCGGCATCATGACATAGCTGTCGGGACCCGTCATTGTTTTTTCGAGGATTCCTATAACAGTGAAATCCTTGCCACGAATCTTGGTTTTTTCGCCAACCTTAACCTTTTTGTCTATAGCCACGCTTGAACCATAGACCACAACATCATCCGGGTCGCCCTTCTTCAGCATGCGGCCCTCTTTGACATCGAGAGTTTTCCAGTTGCGGTTTTCGTATGAGGAATTAAGATCCATTCCCTCAATAGTTGGTGGGGGACCCACATTGAAGCCGCCGCCGGTTGGATTATCCGGGTCCGGTTCGTCTAGGGCTAGTTCGACACTGGAGCCAACTGCCTCTACTCCCTCTGTCTTGGCAATTTTTTCTAGCGTATCGACGGGGAGCGTACCTGTTCCACCAGCCATGAAGTTGGACCCTTTGGGTACAATTGTGATCTGGCCAGTGATATACCTTTTGCCACCATCAATCATTTTCTGAAATTTGAGTGCCATCGATCCCATGACAGTGAAAGCGAAAATTCCGATAGTAATACCGAAAATTGTTAAAAACGTACGAAACTTGCGGCGCCACATATTTCTTAGTATTTCCATAGTACTCCTTGTCAATTACCCTAGAATTTTAGCAGTACTTTTTTCAATTGTCTAGTTGATGTCTTTTTGCTGATTCCACTAGCTTGTGCCTGGCGTGTACAGGTTTGGATGTTTGTCAGGGGTATGTTGGTGACCATGCCTGTCTCAGGTAATCAAAAACCGCCTTGAGGCGGTTTTTGATTGTTTGTCACATTGAATTGTTAGCGGGAGCCGCATGCGCCAGGATTGGCGGCGCAATATTGCTGAACGCAAGCGTCGTCTTGGCAGCCGCCTGGCCTGGACCTGTTTGCTGACTCTTCCGGTCTGCTGCCTCTTTCGCTTGAGCCAGGGGCTCCACCTGTTTGGCCGCTATCATAAGCCTCGTCTTTGGCCTTGCCGTAATTAAGATTGGAAAAACACTCTTTGTTGATTTGTGCTTGTTTTTCTTCATATGACATCTGGATAGAGGTGTCAGAAGAAAGACGCGCAACGCAAGCCTGACTATCTGACGTGGCACGCGGATTATCATTTTTTTCGGTTTGTTGCTCGGTATAGCACTCCGTATTCAGGCGATCCATTATTGTGCCGGTGTATGGGCCGGGACTATCACCGACTATGTTCCTGACACAGCTATTTTGTTCGTCTTGAGACTTGCCCCTTGCTCCACCCTCGCCGGTTATTGTGTCGGCTTTGCCGCCGAAGCATTGACTGTTGATCTTGTTTTTGACATCGTCAGTGAAATTCATCGAGCCAGAGATAGACTGTCCGGTTATGCCCTCAACACATGACTTGGTTGATTCCGACATGCTCGGGGCCTTTCCTCTCGGGTTTGATCCTTCCGGTTGAAAGTTGTTTTTGCTGAAGCACTCACTCGCTTTATCTTTTTCTTCGGCAGACATGGTCTCGGGTGATTTGTCCCTGTAGCTAGAGCCAACGTTTTCCTTGAGGCAGCTTTCGACATTGGAGGGTAGCTTTTGCCGGGAAGAATCACCCTCTTTTTGTCCGCCAAAGCATTCTTTTCCGACACGTTGCCGCTGATCGTCTGTCGGTTCGTTGTTTTCGTCGCCCATAATCTTTTTAATACAAGAGCGTTTTTCCTCTGGCACATCTTCCATCTTGCCCTTACTGCCACCATGTTGGAAGCTTTTGAAGCACCCTGCGCCGTCGAGTTTTTTGTAGATCTCTGAATCTTCGCTCGGTCTCTCTCCGGCAAACATCTTATTCGCCTCGGTCTCACCGGCATTTTGGATAACACATTTCTTGACGGAGTCGGGAATTTTTTTACTCTCATCTCCCTCAGACCCGAAACAACTTTGGGCTTTGGCTCTTGTTGTGCTATCAGCATTTTGCAGCTTACTTTCATAATCGCTGCCTAATGCCTGCGCAAGACATGTTTTGGTTTTGTCGGAGAACTCGGCTTTTGATTTTTTTTGACCACTTTTCTTTAGCGGTGAGCCAAATTTGGCAAAGCATTCTTCGCCCTTTTTGCTCTCGTCAGAAGTGGCTTGTCGGACGCCCGACTTAATAGCACCGTATGTTTCTTCGCCCATCTTCTCTTTCAAGCATGCTGCCAGCTCCGGTCCGAGGGCGGCGTTGTCGCTCTCTGCAAGAGTGAAAGCTGGTCTCGAAGCGAGTAATGACAGAAAAAGGATGGTGCAACCCAGAAGAGTTTTTGAGATTTGAATTGTCATTTTGTGCTTTAACTTTTGCATTTTTAATATCTCTACTTGTAGCACCTAAGAGCTGCCAAGTTATCGTCAGTTGTTGCCAAGTTAGAGTTGGCGCTGATGGCAGCGTATTTGTCGGCACCCCAGACTTCGGTCAGGCACTCCTCAAGAGTTTGTGCTTTGGCAGCAGTTGTACCAGTGGTAGTTGCTGTATCCGTCGTTGTGGATACCGTGGCGGTTTCCTTGCCCAGTGTTAGGTCATAAACCCAACCGCCGCCGAAACCGGCAGCGAAAGAAAATAGAACGATTAAAACGATGGCGATCTTTGACATGACTCCTCCAAATGTAAACTTTAACTAATTATATCACAACTATATTTTCGCTTGAACCCTTTTTTGTTATGATGAGAAATGATGAAAACGATTGTCATAAAGGATCTCAAGAAGAATTACGGCAAAGTTGCCGCAGTCAATGGTGTCTCCCTGGAGATTGAGAGGGGAGAGGTCTTTGGTTTTTTGGGACCAAATGGCGCCGGTAAGACGACTACTATCCGTTGTTTGCTTGACTTTATTCGACCAACGAGCGGGAGTATCACAATTATGGGCAAGGACTCTGTTAGTCAGAGTGTCGATGTCAAAAGGGAGGTGGGTTACCTCTCCGGTGATGTGCGCCTCTATGGCAACTGGACTGGCGCGGACCACATCAATCTGGTTAAGAAGCTCCGCGGTTGTGCGACGGATGCCTCAAAATTAATTGACAGATTGAACTTCAATGTTAAGGTCAGGGCCAAGAATCTGTCATCTGGCAACAAACAGAAGCTTGGCCTTATTCTTGCTCTCGCTCATCGGCCGAAAGTGATTATTTTGGATGAGCCAACTGTCGGACTTGATCCACTGCTTCAAAATACAGTTTATGACTTACTCTTGGAGGCAAAGAAGGAAGGAGCAACCATTTTTATGTCCTCCCATTATCTTCATGAAGTTGAGCTTGCGTGTGATCGGGTTGGCATCATCAAAAACGGAGCAATGGTTGAGATCGATACGATTAACAACATTAAAAACAAAAGGCTGTATAAAGTCAAAGCCTCTTTCAATCAACCTGTTGAAGTGGATCTGGGCGAGACAGTGACGGTGACGAAGACTGGCGAAAATATGATCGAAGCACATGTCCGGGGAGATATTAACCCACTGGTCAAAAAGCTTGGCCACTACGACTTGAAAGATTTGGAGATAGAAAGAGCTAGCCTTGAGGATATCTTTATGGAGTTTTACAGGAAGGACTAACGGTGGTAGCAATATTTTGGCGGACGATCAAAGACAGACTGACATCACTGATTATTTTCGTGGTAATTGGTGCTTTTCTGGTTTGGCTTTATGCCTCAATGTTCCCGGGGATACAATCCCAGGGAGCGAAGCTCCAGGAGCTGATGGATGCGTATCCGCCTGAGCTGATGAAGGCATTCGGAATCGAATCGCCAGGCCTGGCCTTTAGCAAGTTTGAGAACTTCCTAGCGATGGAGCAATACTCCTTCACTTGGCCTATCTTGGTTATCTCGCTGTTGGTCGGTTGGGGCGGGGCCGCGATTGCTGGAGAGGTCGAAAAAGGAACTATCGAACTCCTCCTCTCTCAGCCAATATCAAGGACAAAGATCTTTTTTGGCAAATATCTCTCCGGTCTTTTTGCTCTGGCCGTCTTCGTGCTTGTTTCTGTTTATATTGCTGTGCCGCTTGCTGCTGCCTACGGCTTTGATTATAGCTTGTCCAATTATCACAAAATGGCGCTAGTGGGGTTTCTCTTCGGTTGGTCGATATTAAGCCTGGCAATGTTTGCCTCGACGCTATTTGCTGAAAAGGGCCGGGTATATTTTGTCTCGATCAGCATTATTTTGGGGATGTATGTTCTAAACCTTGTCGCCAATCTAAAAGATAATTTTGGCGATCTGAAGTATTTTTCTTTCTTTCATTATTTTGATGCCAACGCTGCGCTGATGGATAACCGGGTGGACAGCCTAACTCTGTTGGTATTCGGGTCTACTATCATTTTGTTTACAGCTCTCGGCGGTCTTTGCTTTGCCAAAAGAGATATCTCTACATAGATAACTTCCCAAGTGCAATTATTACTGGAAGGTTCTTATGATTATGAAGGTGACTCCGAGCGAGATCAAGCTTCCCACTGCTGTTTGCCAGAGCGTATGTCGATTTCGTCGCATTCTGGCCCAAGCGACGATGGGCAAGAGAACAAAAATAAGGGTTATTTTCTGATCAACCAGGAGCGATGTCATCGTGATCGTGCCGGCAAGTGCCGCAAGATGAATGCTTGCCTTCCAATAACGCGTGATAAAGAGAAAAATTATACCATTAGCCAATATTGCTGCTAGCATGGCAAGCAGCTCCCTGGGCACACCTAGAGTATAGTAAATTACCAGGAGCATCAGAGTGCTTCCGATCGAAACCAAAAACGGTTTTATTCGTTGCTCTCTTATTCTGATGTGCATGTCGCTGATTCGACCAGCTCTAACCTCGCGAAAGATGTAGGCGAGCGGAATTATTATTGAAATGGCGATGAAGGTGCTACCCCACAGTAGCATCTCTTCTGGGGTGGTTGAGTAGCGCCTAACCATGAGTAGACAGAAAAACGATACAACTAAAAATGGGCTGGTGATTGCAGATACTATCAATGCGAGTTTGTCCAGTGCGACGCTCATAGTACTAAACCTTGTTAGTTGGGTACTTACTTAGCAATTCTACCATCAAAGTTCTCTTCAAGAAAATCTTTTGGGTTATACCATCCGTCCAGCTGAGATTGATCTTGAACATATCCGCGCAGATCGACTCTCTCTCCCTTCAAGATCGCAAGATGAAGATGCTTTCTCTCGTTGTCCGTTTCACTCGTGAAAGCATCTCCCAAAATTCCAATCTTGTCTCCCTTTGATACCTTCTGTCCTGATTGGAGCATGCTCTTCGGCTCAAGATGGCCATACAAAACGAGATAATTATTATGATTGATAAGGTGGCGAATTACCATAACTCCGCCATAACCCTGTGCTGTTCGAGAAAGCACTACCTCACCATCAGCAATTGAGTTCACCACTACATCGCTCGCTACGTCGTCATATTCGGAGTCGGCCCCTGTGTGATAGCCGGTAAAATGCTCTGGCGCAACTGGTGAATCGCGAGGAGTGACATAGATGCCGAATGGTTTTTTGGTGATCCTTGCTATGAAGTTTGGCGTTGGCTCGACGAGGCTGGATTTTGGCGGCGCTATTGTTTCATCCTTGATTTCATTTTGGGGCTGAGGGGAGAGCTGGTTTTGCTGATCTTGTTGGGACGTGGTCGGTTGATTTTTTTTGGTAAAAACCACAACGCTTATAACTAGCGCCAATAATATTAAAAAAATGAACAAATGCCGTTGGAAAAATTGCATAGCATGTCATTATGCCAAAAAACGATCTCTGCGCCAAGCCTGGCGGTTACAGAATTTCAGCAAATAAAATTCCGTTGGCTCTATTGTTGATGTGGACCTTTATTTTGTCGGGATTGTCTAGAATCAAGCTCGAAAAATCATCTTTGACCGTTTCTATTTCGGTCGAGTTGCCAAAGAACGCAACGTCGTTTCTGCCGTAGACAATGTATTTAAATCCCGCATCTTTGAGCAGTCTGATGGTTCTGTCGTAATCCTTGGCTTGATGTAGCTTGATGAAAGTTGATAGATCATCTTCATAGACGGTGGTATCGTTATCAGCTATAAAATATCTCAAATACTTGGAAACGACATAGACTTTAGGTGGATTTGCGGCATGTTGAGTTATGTCGGCGTTAATCGTTTGAATAATCGGATAGAAGCGGGGCAGAGTTTGCTCTAAGTACTCTTCACTATTAATGCTGCCTCGTGCATATGACAGCGTAAGCCTGTCGATGCAGATGCTCTGTCTGGCAACGCAAGCGGTACGCAGCAAGAGTGTAGAAACGAGCCAGACGATGATGGCCGTCGTGGCAAAAATACCAAGAATTTTGTATCGGCTTTGTCTGCATGACCGTAGCGACTCGACAACCAAGATAAGCAGGAAGAGAAAACCTGGCAAACCATACCAAATGATGCCAGATGCAGTGAACGCCCAAGCAATCCAGTATATCGCCGACATGATAATTACTTGTTTAAACAAGTAGTCATTCGTGCTTTTATCGGTTTCTTCCTTTGGTCGAATGAGCAGTATTGGTGCTAGGGCCAAGAATACAAAACCGATGTCAATATAGCGGCCAGAGACATTTGCGTTGTTGGTTATATTAAATGGTAGCAGCAGGAAGTTGATGATGTTTTTGCTCTCGCCAAAGTAGCGAGTGAGTTCTGTTCGGTTACTTGTTTGTAGTGAGAGCAGAGATTTTTCCATATCTGTCTTGTCCGCTGCTGTCTGGGCAACTCTATCCTTGCTTGTGATTTGGTGAAGATCAAAGAGCGGGCCATTCAAATACCCAAGCATGAAGTAGTTGACTTTTTTTGCGTGCGCCTTCCTGCTAAGGACAAACGGTACGGATGAAATCGAGAAGAGAAGTATTGATATTGCTATGATTGCCAGTGCGTGGCTAGCTCTTGTGCGCAATTTAATGATGGAGTAGATAAGGAAAATAACTATTGGTGGGACAAGCAGGATAAGTGTTGGCTTGATGGCAAAACCAAAACCAAGCAGGAAGAGACCGACAAACAGGTCGCTCTCTTTCTTTGATTCTTGCCACTTCCAGAAACTGTTTATGGCAAGAAGGGCAAAGAACGTTGCAGGTAGGTCTACCTTGATATCGGTAGATGACTGAAATACAACCATTGGCATCATGTAGAAAAGAGCGGCAGCAAGGATGGGATAGGTTCCTCGTTCTTCTTTGCCAAAGCCTCTGCGCCGACAATACAGCGAAACGATGTGAAAAATCGAGAGCGTAGTAAATATTCCTGCCGTCGCCGAGAGCGCCCTTGCCATGGCGGCGCTGTTAGTTATGGCATATGAGGCTGAAGTGAGCATCTCCCAGGCATAGTTGCGCAAATCAAGAGGTAGTCTGCCTGTCTCGGCGATGGTCTTTGGGGTGTTCAGATAGGCCTGAAGCTCATCGTGGCCAATTGGAATCGGCCGCAATAATTCAAGATAGTTATGGCTGGCAACAATAACTATCGCCATAAGGAGAAGCACAGCGGGGCTAAAAAAACTTGTGTTAATTGACAGCGGGGTATTTAGTGCGGCACCGATCCAGTATTTTATTTCTTTGAGGCAGAAGAGGGCGATTGCGGCAAACATGATCGAGATAGCGAGAGTGTCGAGTCGGCCAGTTATGCCCAGAAAAAAAATCAAAAATATCGTTGCAATAGCTCCAAATCCGAATGAATAGATGAGGTTCTCTAAGACATCGGATTCCTCTCTGTGCCAACTTAGTGCTCTAGCTATCTTGCTACCAGCTGAAGTCATTAATAACGTAGCTAAAAAGATGAACAGAAAGACGCCCAAGCTATATGGGATTATACCGCGGTAAACAACAGGATCGTTGAGGTGGAAGTATCCCTCCCAGGAGAGAAACGTGATCAAAAACGATAGATAAAAGATTGGAAAAATAATTTTTGTTGTAGTGTTTATCTGTAGGTTTTTGTGTCCTTTGTGTTTCAGCCAAATATAGACCATTAGATAGGAGCAAAGAGTCAATATCACAACGCTGATGATCGGATTGGGGTTAAATAATTTTCCTCCGCCGTCAAGCAAATCAAAGTCGATTAGTTTTTTTGCTGCATCCAAATAGTATGAGTGGCTTGAGCGTATCGCTGTCTTGGGGTCACCAGCAGAGCCGAATGCAAGGAAGTAATTAAGGACAACAAAAATAATCCAGGCAACAGAGAACAGCGCCAAAATCATTTTCTTGTTTATCGATTTGATCATTTGTGGTTGCTCCGTAGTTTGAGTTAAGCATAGCGCAAAAAAAGGCGCTTTTGGAAGGGGCTAGCCCACATCTATTCTTCGGCCGAAGCCTATGACGGGGCAATTTTCTTGTCATCCTGACTCAGGAGAGTACCTTTTGAATGAGGAGGAAAATGCCAAAAAACCGAGACAAAAGAGGCGCTGCAAAAAAGGCTGAACGTCAGATTGAGATAGCCGGCAAATTTCCATTTCACCGAATTGGAAAGCTTTTCTACCAAATAGTTAATTGGTATCGAGGGAAAAGAGGCTCCCAAAATTGGCGAGGTAGAATCTGATACTTGCGTGAAGCAATTTGATATAATTGGCCGCTATGACTAGAATGCCAGATATAGTCGGAGATGTATGGTTCAATTCTGCTCCACTTCGGAGCGATGATCTTCGAGGAAAAATTATTCTTGTTGATTTCTGGACTTACTCTTGCGTCAATTGTTTGCGGACCATGCCGTATCTGCGTCGATGGTGGGAAAGATATAAGGATAAACCATTTTTGATTATTGGTGTCCATACGCCGGAATTTGGTTTCGAAAAAAATCCGGAGAACGTGAAAAGAGCCATCTCTGATCTTCAAATCGAGTGGCCGGTTGTTCTGGACAACGACTACATCAACTGGAACAACTTTGCTAATCATTATTGGCCAGCAAAATATTTGATCTCTTCCGACGGAGACATTGTTTTTTCTCATTTTGGTGAAGGAAATTACGCCGAAACTGAGTCCGCAATTCAGGCGCTTGTTCGACACCGGATTGGCGACAAGGGCTATGCAGAGATTCCGATAGTATATGACGAACTAGAACCTGGGGCTGTTTGCTTCCGGCCGACACCAGAACTCTATTGTGGTTATGCCAGAGGAAACCTTAGTAACGACGGCGGATACTGGTATGACATTGTTTTTGAATACAGAAAACCAGAAGTGATATCCAGGGATTCGGTCGCTCTCGCTGGGGAGTTTTTGGCCACTCCGGAGTATGTCCAATCAGCTGGTCCTGATTCCACGCTTTATTTGGACTTTCATGCGACCGAGGTTAATGTTGTCTTGTCGGCACTCGATGGTCTGACAAAGCTAGAAGTAAAGCTGAATGGCAAACCGATTCCTGATGAGATTAAGGGCGCAGACCTATCTAACAGCGAGTTGATCATAAAAGAGCCTAGAATGTACAGGGCCTTAAAGAGTGACAAATTAATTCAAGGCACACTCAGTGTCAAGGTGATAGAGGGGCGATTCCAAGCGTTTGCCTTTACCTTCTCTGGCTGCGAGGGCCAAGGCCAATAAAATAAGTTCTCTTTAAGCTCTTGTGGATAAGTCGCTTGATTTTCGCGATGACCTTCTGCAATGCTAGATGCGGATGATGCTTCGAGCGCCATAGAGGGGAGCGGGAAATGAGCACTCGTAAGGTGGCGGTTGTGTCAGGGGAGGGCGCCTCTTCTGGCAACGGGAACGGAAACGGTCACAAACCTGCGGGTGTTGCGGTTCGTGTTCCCGCTTCATCCAATGGTAGTGGTCATCGTAGAAAATCGACCCCGCTTGCTATGGCTATGGATGGGGTCAGGCGGCGAGTCATTCATGATTGGCTGTCTTTCGATCAGATTAATGTCTTGCCACAGCCAAGAAAAACTTTCCCCAAGGAGAGGATAGAAGAGCTCGGCGATGACATTGCTCTGAATGGGCTCATATATAGACCGGCGGTGTACTGTTGTTCTGTTGAGCAGACGCTGTGTTACCTGTCGGTGTTCAATGAAGTCAGGGTGAAAGAGCTTTCTAGGTCCTTGACTCTCGATGATATGAGGCAAGTTACGTTGCCGGACGGAAGGATCGTTGTCTTTATTCTCTTGGCTGGCGAATGCCGCATTCGAGCCATGAAACGGAATTGGTTTGGGGGGTGTTCGGCTTGCAAGAAGGAGCACAACCAAGAAGCTCCAGGTGTGTGTTATGCTCGCCACCAGGAGGAGGACGCACCGGAGGGCTACTATTTTCCTGCTCAGATCTACGTTAACATCTCGCCCGAGGAGGCACTGAATATTCAGTACGCCGAGAACAATCACCAAGCGGTTCCTATCTGCGAGGAGGCGTTGAGTTATGCCGAATATTACCGAGTATTAAAGTCGCTTGCCGGAATGTCCGTCGCCGCGTTTGCCCGGCGTATGGGGCGCAGCGAGGAGAAGATGCGCCACGCCCTTGCGTTCAGTGAGTTGCCCGAGCGTATCAGGCAGGCAGCCGAAGTTCAAGAGGTGGCTTATGGCATAGCCGTTGAACTTGCGCGTTTGCAGTCCGACGGTCTTGGTGAAGAGGACCTTCTCCGCTGGTTGGCTAAGGCTGTAGCGGAGCGTCTCAAGGTGCCTGCATTTGAAAAGATGGTTAGGTTGCATCTAGCGTGTAAGAACACAGGTGGCGACCAGATGCTTGACTTGATGCTTGACCCTGAGTATCAGATGAGGGAAGAGTGGAAGTCAATCAAGGCGGCATTTCGAAGGAATACGCTTGGGGGAATCTGGTCATTGTTTACCTACTTTAAGTCGATGATTAGTCTCTTCAAGACTCACGGCGAGAGTGCAAAGCAGTCACCGTTTATGAAGGCAGAGACTGCCAGGGCCTTCATTAAGCTGCTTGATGTTTTAGATGATTTGCTTCCGCATCTTGATGGTTTAATTGAAATTGTTGACAGAGAGAGAGCAATTGTTCTCTTGCCGGCCGTGCGCACGAGGCTGGAAATTCTGATTACCTCTGATGAGGCTGCGTCTCATCAGGCCGTATTGTCCGCCGTTCGCTGATTGTTACGAGGGTTTGGCCCAGTGGCCGCCCTCTCTTTTTTTTGTTTTTAAACCTGCTACAATCGGCAGCAAGGAGTGGAGGACCACTCTTTCTTCATTTTGAGAGGGGGAAAGAGAGTGAAGATAACCAATCCTCTTCTTGTTTTCGATGAGGAGAGAGCGCTGACGGTCTTTTGTCATGTTATCAAGTCGTGGCGCGAGCGGTCTCGAGGGCTTGGCGGGTTGGTGCCATTTGAGATGAACCTTCCTCCAGGAATAATCAGGGGAAGCCGAGAACATGCGCTGAACCTTTTCTTCCTTGGTTGGATCAATCGCTATGGTGAGAAAGCCCTGGTCCTTCGCGATCACTTGGCTCAGGCCTGGTCAAGCCATCCAGGAATAATTGATCCGCGTAGGATTATGTTCGATCAATCACGCAAAGTTTTGGAGGAAATCATCCCTCTGGCTGACTCTGAACCAGAGAGGATCGATCAATGGCTGGCTTGCCGCCAGATCCTACTTGAGAGCTATGGTGGCGACCCGAGAAATATCTTTTTGACTCATGAGGGCGATAGAGAGAATTTGATTCAGGCGCTTGATGATTTTCCTGGCATTGGTCGCAAGATTGCTCAGCTGATCGGTGTCTGGTTTCAGGAAGTGCGTTGGCCAGGAAATTCATCTTGCAGAGATGTGTGGAAGCAGGTCAAGCTCATCCCCCTGTTCCCAACAGACATGTGGATTGCGCGACTCTTTGTTCAGTCACAGATTATCTCGAGTTGGCGGCGTGATAGCCGAGACAAAATCATTCTCGAGATTTGTGAATTCACGTGTGGCTTGTGTGCTCGTCATCGACTCTCGCACATTGATTTGGCCCAAGGCTTCTGGCATATCGGCGCCTTGATTTGCGATCGACGGCCCAAAGGTGAAAGACAAAAGCAAAGGGCTGACATGCACTGCCTATCCGAATGTCCGTTACATGATCATTGCACCATATTCATTCAAAATCGATGGAACAACTATCTGAATGGGCGCGTTGGTGCTGATGATACAATTGTGCGTTGCAGTGAGCAAAACTTATTTGCGCCGGGGCGAATCTAGTCCCGGCTCTTTTAATTGTCTATCCCTCTGATATAATCCGAAACGGAGCGGGTTAACCGCTTTTTGTGTTCTCTGCTTGGGAGGAGGTGGGGAAGTGGAGACAAAAAGAAATGGCGATATCATTTTCAAGGAAGAGCGCGCTCTGCGTGTTTTTCGTTTCATGCTCGATGCTTGGTACCGGAGGTCTAAAGCATTCAACCACGCTATTCAGCCTGAGAGGTGGCTGCTAGACCAGTGCGGCATTGAGCCTTTGTCGCGACGCGAGGCCCTGGTTCGCTTCTTCTACGCTTGGCTTAATCGTTCTGGCGATACATCGTTCAACATTGCCAAAAAGTCTGTGCCGATTGTGACTGATTATCCCAACATCATCGATCCGTTGATGTCATGCACAAACGAGGAGCTCAAGCTGCTCGCCAAGGTTATACCTTACGGGTCAACCAGGGATTTCGAACGAGTTGGATGGTGGTGTACGTGTCGTCAGGTCGTGGCGGAAGAATATGGGGGAGATCCTCGTAATATCTTCTTGCGGCATGGCGATAGCAGAGAGACGCTATTACCCGTTTTGGATGATTTGCCTGGAGTAGCCGAGAAGATCGCCTCTCTTATGACTCTCTGGATGCAGGATGTACCATGGCCAGAAGAGCAAGAACGCTGGAAGGTGGTTCGGCAAGTTGCAATGTTTCCGGTTGATATTTGGGTCATGAGGCTTTTTCGGCAATTCGATCTGGTTGAATGGTGGCCAAATGAACGCAAAGAATACCTGAGCGATCAGATTTGCAGATTCGTTCGCAGGGTTACTTTGGCGCATGGTCTTTCACAATCCGATCTCTCCCAGGCTTTGTGGCACACCGGGGCGAGGATATGCGCCCGAAAGCCCAAGGATCCGGCAGAGATGGGTTCTCACTGCCTGGGAAAATGTCCTGCCCATGACGTATGCCGCAGGATCATTGTTGGGCGTGATGAGGTTAACCAGAATGGCAATGTCGGTTGGCGAGAAGAAACATCTCCGCCTCGACGCAATCTTTTCACTCTTTGTGACGAACACTAACCCGCCTCTCCTGGCGGGTTCTTTGTGGACTCGGGCACAATTTGTGCTATACTGCCATGGAATATCAAGAAGGAGGCACTGTATGGATCTTAGATCAGTTGAGGCAACGCCGGCGGTAGAGGAACACGAGCTTCTCCGTCAGCGTCACACTGCCCTTGAGATTTACCTGGCCTCATGGTTGCCGGAGTATCGCGAGCGACCTGAGTTTATGGCGAGAGCGACTAAGATCGCTGCCGACGCATCGGATCGATTGCGATTGACAGGCACAGAGATTCCACCCATTGATGATTCTTTGGTTTTTGATCTTGTTGAGGACATCAAGGCCGCGCGGGTCGTCACTGGTACTGATGCGCCAAGCGCAGAGGTTACGGCACAACTTGCTGCTATCATAGAGCAGAGGCGAAGCCAGGGCGATGCGCCCGAGCGCCATGACCGGTTCCCATATACCGACCAGACGGCGATGGTTGCTTTGGCCGAGGCATTTCGGGCAATTTCTGATCGTGCAGATGAGGGGATTGGCGAGGACATCCAGGCGATGAGCCGATACGAGATTATAACCAGTGTGATCGAACTGGTTCACGGGCACCTTGGTGACATTGCGGGGAGGATTGACGTAGAGATACTCCTTGGTGAGCTGTTTCTTCTTCCATCATTTGCCGACAAGAAACAGAAGCCATGGGATAAATGCAGCAAAGAAGTCAAGAATCTGCTTATCAAAATTGCTCGCGAACTTGTTCGGACAATTCCCGGTGCCACTCTGGCTGGTGACAAGATCAACAGCACAGAAGGCCCAGTCATTACCTTGCCCTAGATTCACACGCTAACTCCGTCAGGCGCCATCGGGCGCCTTTTGTTTTATGCCACTGATCTCAGCCGGGTCCTATTCTGCGGCATCCATGTGTTCTTCGGCCTGCTCACCCAGCTCGACGATATCTCCGTCCTGAAAAAGGACGTGAGATGATATCAGGCGCCAGTCTGGTTTGTTGCGGAAGAGGAACTCAAGGTCCATGCTAAAATGCTTCATTTCCTCTCTCTGGGCGTTTTGTATGATCGCTTTCGCGTCCTCATTTTTCTCAACTGACATTCGTTGTTCATACCAGTTGATAGCCTCTGCTTCTTCTATCAGACCGATCACGATACGGGCGAATGTCCGAGTTGCATCCGATAATTCATTTGCTGGTTCATGGTATTGCTCAAAGCTCATTGTTCTCCTTTTTAGACTGGATCGTTGTAAAACGAGACTCCAATTTTATTCTGATTAAGTTTAGAGACGAAGTCGATTAGAATTGACTCATGTTTAACCGATCCGTCGTTGTCTTTGCTCAAGTACGACCAATCTGTTGCCTCAATGTCATCACTCCTATCTGGCGAATAGATATTTATTGAAACATTATAGCCACCCTCCTTTAACTTTTTTGCTTGCCCCAAGATATCATTCAATATATCCATTCTCTGCAGCGGTGTTACCCGGACTGTGTTTATCGGGTCGAGGGTGTATTTCTGCGAGAAGGTGCCGGTGTTGAACCAGATGTTTTTTGTGCCAATGATATCGGCAGCTTCTTGAGCAATCTTGTAATTCAGAAAGTTGTAAGCATGCAATTGTCCTCCGCCTGATGTGGTTGGCGGTGACCATGGGAAGCCTTGCAACCCAAAGCTGTCGACCAATGTTTTGTCGAGGTGTTCCGCATATTTGGCTAAACTAATATATTTTTCCTCGTTCCACTGAAAATCGGGTGACTCGTAGGTTGCCGAATTCAGTAGCACGCTGCCCTTTGCTGCCGGAAATGCTCTTTTGTAAATGCCTAGATATCGATTTGCTACCGGAGCGAAGTCGTTCGGTTTGACATTTGTTCTATTCCAGTAGGGAAGGTTGGCCTCCGGAAAAGGCACCCAGACTCCCATTTGGTCATCTGCAACATTGCTTTGCGCTATTGTGGAGAAATAAGTGGCCAGGCTATTGTCAAATTGACCGTTCTTGAATGCTTCGATATCTATCACGCCCCAATCGGTAACTGGCTCTGCCATGACTATTGGCGAGACGCCATACTCCGAAAACTGTTTCAGTGTGTTAGCCATCTTCGCTCCGTTTCTTCTGGCGGTCTCTTCGTCCTTGGGGATGTCTGTGTATATCATTATTTGCCGCGAGGCAAACGAGCCGCAGGTATTTTGGAGCTGTCCAAGCTGTTTCAGGCTGGGATCATTTGCTTTTGATAGATTCTTGATTGGAGATTCATTGCTGCACCGGGTGTTGACGCTAAAGACTCGGGTACTCATCGTCTTTAGGCTGAGGAACTGATAAGAATGCTTCCTTGTGAGTGAATAGAATAGTGTGTCAAAAGTGAGAAATGCAAGAGTGAGAAATAGGATAGAGAAGACAATTATTTCTTTTTTGCTCATAGTTTTAACGGAAATTATTAAACAAAAAGTCGCACCTTAGTGCGACCGAGTGGGTTAACATGAAGTGGCCAAGTAATAGCCAGGCTATCTTATGCTTCATCGTGTTTGTTGCAGGATTTGACTTCATCTTTTTCCACCATCTCTATTATAACAAGATTTAAGGAAATGTGATTATGATACAAAGCGTTACAAGGCCGTTAGATAAATAGTGGCGGGTACTGTCTATCGCAGGCCACTAATATCTAGAGTGATTTAAAGATGATAATTCTCTTTCCTTTGTAAGCTGACTCAAGCCATGATTGTTGCCAGAAATAGTCGTCTGAGTTGCCTCCCCATGTGGCAATGGTGATCTTTTTTCTTTTGGCAATCTGTTCTAACTCTCTGCCAACTCGCTCTAGTGTTGGCTCGGCGAATGGATTGAAGAGGAAGAAGATGGTTCCGTCAGCATAATCGACATTCAGCACGTTGTCCTGGATAAATTCAACGTTACTGAGTTTGAACCTGCTTTTGATTTGCTGGCACATCCTTATTCGTTCGGCGACAATTTCAACCCCAATATATTTTGCCTCCGTGGTGATTGCGCCATATAAGGGAAGCCGGCCATATCCAGATCCAAGATCGTAAAAAATGTCATCGCTTCCAGGCTTTGTAACCTGGAGGAGCTCACGGATGTAGCCATACGGAGTGCCCTGATATGTAAATTGTTCGAATCCGTATTTTTGACTCAAAGACCTTTGGCGAATTTTTGATTCTATCGTGTTACTCTTGATTCCAAGGATTCTGTCGAGATGGTAATCGCTATATTCTGCTTCATTCTGATCATAGGCTCGTATTGTTATCTTTATTGCTTCGATGTCCTTATTTGCCCCAGCCCTGTTATCTGTGAACAAATCAAAAAGTTTTATCATCTTCACTCCTTTGATTAAAAGCTGATAATTCTATCACATCTGGCAACGATTTGCTTAGCGGTCATAGTTCGTCAGGTAAGCGGTTTGATATAAACGCATAAATATGGTATGGGATTGGTTATCCGTCTAGTCCGTGGCTTTTGCCCGGGCTTTTCTTTTTACTGGCTTTGAGGTCCTTAATTGGCTATAATACTTCCAGTACAAGTTAATAGAAGGAGCAGCGATGAGTCACACTGCCGTCGGCGAACTTTGGCAGGTAGAGGAATCTAAGATCAAGAAGATTATCGAGAATGGGGCGCAAAAATATTTTGATTCAGTATCTGGTATCGTCCGGGCTTTTGAATCCAGTGACAGGAGCATCCGTTGTATCGATGAGGGAACACCCGGTGGAATTCACCTGGCTGGTTCCGGCATCTTGCTCAATCTTGAGGATGCAGAGAAGGTTTTCAAGGCAGCCGGTGCTACCGGAGTCTATACTCACGAGGAGTGCGGAGCGGCGAAACTGTACGCCAAACAAGAAGGACTCGATCCTGAATATGCCGATGAATATTGCCGAGAGTGGGTTAACTCCTTGTCCTCCAATATCAAGGTTCCGTACAAGGGGCATATTTCAATTGGCGAAATGCACCGGCCAAGCGGTCTTCACACTGCTCGGGTTGCGTACTACGATGGTACGGGTCTATTCGACTACTCGGCCTTGCCCGAGCTCCCGGCAGGGTTCACCGTTAGCCGCAAGTACCTATCTGCCGACTATGCTCAAAAAGAGCTTGAAATTTCTGTCTCAATTGCCCTCGGTGATCACGGGTTCAACAATTTATTCTCTGCCAATAATCCCTTCGTGATTATTGTCTTGACGAGTAGTGCCGATGAAGTCTCAGAGCTGATGGCGGAGGCGAAGCTGGTTGCGCAGGGGAAGGAAAAGGTGCGTGTCGAGGGGGTTCTGGTTACCTTGTAGTTCTCCAAACTAAAAAAGCCGGCAAGAAACTGCCGACTTTTTTAGTTTAAGTTTACTCTTCGGGCCAAGTAGTACCGTTTTCTTGATCAAGGGCCCCGCTTTCTTTAAGCTGCTCAAGCATGTTTGGGGTAACAGCCGTGTCTCCGCTTTCACTCGTTTCTGTTTGTTGCCTTACTTTTTCTGGATCAGTCAAAAAGCTAACTTTTATTTCGGGGTTGTTGGGGTCATTCGTTTTGAATGTTACGAATTGGTCGCTGGGCCGAGTCCAGTTGAATGTTTTTTCGTCAAACCTGATCGAAAGCAGGCCCTCTTCATCTGGGGGCAGGGCAATCGACCAGTTGATTTTGTTGCGCCCAAAGAAATCCGGCCCGTCTTCGGATGCTTTGCTAAACTGGCCCGTAACACATTTACACGAAGTCTCAAATGCTGACAAAACGAGTGCGCCACTGCCGTTATTGGCTACTTTGATTGTCTTTTGCTTAATTTTTTCTTTCGGAGTTAGAAGAAAAGTTGTCTCGTCTGTGGCAATTATTGGTTCGCCGCCCTTTTCTTTTTCGGCGATCTGCTGAGTATTTGCTGACCCGGTGTTGTCACTCTTTCCGGCAAATACAATAATAATTGCAGCTATAACTATGGCCACAACTCCGATGATGTATGGTACCGGGTCGAATTTCATATGAATATTCCTTCCAATCTCACTGGATCCTATTGTAACAGAAGGGGGGCGTTTTCCGAATAGTATAAACAGGCACGGATTTGACCGAATTTTCTTCGCATGTTATCATTGGATCTATAAACACCTCTACCATAGGTAGGTGTACAAATATTACAAGGAAGAAGATGGACAAAAAACACGAGAAGACTGTTATCAACCTCAAGAAGGCAAGAAGCCATATCGATAAAATATTAAAGATGTTGGAAGACGGCGAGTATTGTATCGATATTATGCAGCAGAACATGGCGGTCATGGGCCTCCTGAAATCCGCCAACCAACAATTATTGGAAGGGCACCTCGATACCTGTTTCAAAAATGCCATGAAAACCAATAACGAGGAGCGAAAACAGAAAATGATCACAGAGATACTAAGAGTCGGAAGACTTTCAAACAAGTAAGTAGTCATTGGGGAGATCATGTCATCAAAAAAGAAAAACAAATTCAGTTCAAGTAAATCAGGGATGGTTGATGATTTTTTGGGCAACAGAGATGCTTCAAGTCAGGCTGGCAAGGTCACTGTTCCGATCAGGGGAATGCATTGCCGGTCATGCGAAATTTTGATCACTGAGAAACTTGAAGAGATTGCTGCCGTCAAAAATGTCCACGTTAGCTACAAGAAGAGTCAGGCTGAGATATATACTCGCGGATCGCTCGATATGAGTGAGGTCAGGGCAGCAGTCAGAGAGGCTGGCTATGAAGTTGGAGTTGATGACTCGAAGGATTGGATAAGCCGCGATCCAGCCAAGTATCGCGATTTAGCATATGCTTTTGTTGTTTTGTTGCTGCTTTACTTTGTCGCCAGGCAGCTCGGACTTAGTAATATCAATGTTGGCGGCGGTGATAAGCCGTCAAGTCTGGCAGTTGTGCTTGTGGTCGGTCTAACAGCTGGAATTTCTACTTGTATGGCGTTGGTGGGCGGCTTGGTCCTGGGTATATCTGCCAGGTTTTCAGAAAAGCACCCCGAGGCGACTCCTGCTCAAAAATTTCGCCCCCATATTTTCTTCGTTTTGGGCCGCACCATCTCATATTTCGTTTTGGGCGGGGTGATCGGTTTGGCCGGCAAGGCTTTTCAGCTTTCCAGCCCAACACTTGGTTTTCTTACCATTGCCGTTGGTCTGGTGATGCTTGCGCTCGGTGCTCAGTTGACAGAGATATTTCCGCGCTTGTCTAGCAGCGGCTTAACCTTGCCCTCAAGCATCAGTCGATTTTTCGGGCTGAGCGGGCGCCATCAAAAGGAATATAGCCACACCAACTCATTGATTACCGGAGCCTTAACATTTTTCCTGCCGTGCGGTTTTACTCAGGCCATGCAGTTGTATGCTATGAGCACGGGTAGTTTTTGGTCAGGGGCGGCGATAATGGGAGTTTTTGCCCTTGGAACGGCCCCGGGCCTCTTGGGTATTGGCGGTCTAACATCTGTAATCCAGGGAGCCTTTGCTAAAAGATTCTTTAAGTTCGCCGGCCTCTTGGTCGTTGCCCTGGCGTTTTTTAACCTCGCCAACGGGTGGAATTTAACGGGGTGGAAGTTGCCCTCTCTTGGCAGTTCTGCTGGTTCAGGCGGTAGTAGTAGTGATTCGACGGCGAAGAACGAGAATGGTGTCCAGGTTGTCAACATGACCCAGGATGCGGACGGTTACTCGCCAAATAGCTTCACTGTGAATAAAGGTGTGCCGGTTAAGTGGGTTATCAATTCCGTGGACAGTCAAACCTGTGCCGCTAGCATATCGTTTTCTAAGTTCGCGATCAGAAAGACCCTGAAACCCGGCGAAAACATTATCGAGTTTACACCAAGAGAAGCCGGCACTTTTAAGTTTTCTTGTTCCATGGGCATGTACCGCGGAAGCTTCAAGGTGGTTGACGACAAGAGTGCTTCTCTGCCCGCTGATACCGATTCGTCCCGACAAAAATCAGACCTACCCTCTATCACCCAAAGTCAAACGCCTGTTCAAACTGACTCGGGGCAAGATCAATCCAAGTCAGAGACAGGTGCTGCGAAGCCTAATTCGACTCAACAGAACAAGACAGAACCTGCTTCTAGTACACAGCCCAAACCTTTGGCTGAGTCTGATTCCGCTCCAAGCACTGACAAGATACAGGTCGTGAAAACCTCTTTCTCTGAGTCAACTTTGTCTCAATACAGTGATATTTATCCGAATGAATTTACTGTCAAGGCCAATCAGCCGGTTCGATTCGAGGTTGCGGCCGAGGTTGACGGGGTGGGATGTATGAGTACTATCATGATCCCGGGTTTAGTGGACGAACCCGAACTTTTGGAGCAGGGCAAAACAATTACATTTAATTTTACTCCGACCAAGAAGGGCAATTACGATATCACCTGTGCAATGGGCGTCCCGCGTGGGACACTAACAGTGGTCTAGCAACAACATTTTCTTACCCTCAAAGGTATTGACAAACTCCATGTCTACCTATACCCTAGGTGTAGGTAGAAAATAACGAAAGGAACCGATGTCGACGTTAAACTTCTCTCTTGTGGGCAGCTTTGAGTGTGCGGCCTGCACCAAATTGGTCAGCATGAAATTACGTGAGATTGACGGCGTAACTGACGCCGTGGTTAACCTCAATGGGTCTGTAAGTGTTGAGGCAGAGAGGGAAATCGATCTTTATGAAATTGCTGATGCACTGAGGGGAACAGATCACCCGCTTGCCGAAGAGTGATCGCTGCACTGAATATTCCAGATGGGAACAAGACAATTAAACATTCAGAACAAGCAAGGACGCATATTATGACCAAAGTTGAACTCAAGATCGACGGAATGCACTGTGGATCATGCGAAAAAATAATTGCCGCAGGGCTAGAAAAGTTGCCCGGGGCTAAAAACATCAAAATATCAAGCGAAAAAGGCACTGGTGAATTGGAGATTGATCTACGTAAGGCCTTGCCTGAGCAAATTGTTGCTGCAGTTAAAAATAGTGGGTATGAAGCCAAAATTACAAACAGCGATAATTTTGAGCTGTCTAAAACCAATACTGCTCGCACTGTTTCAGTCAATAACGATACCATCACAGTCAGAGATGAACTTGTTCTTCCTGATCAGCCGCTCAAGGTCAAGTTTTCGGCTAAGATTGAGGCTGCGGGAATGGCCAAGCCGTCTGACCTTGCTAGACTCCTGAACTCCTTTGGGAGTCAAAAGATTGAGGGCAACACGAACGAGGGCGCTTCAGCTTCTGCGCTGGATAATGATTTAGCGCAGCAAAGCGTTTCGGTGCCTGCCACCGGTGCTGACAATAGAGGTGCGTCTAGCAAGATCATCTCCCTGTCCCTCTATGGCATGCACTGTTCTTCTTGCGCCGCCATTATCGAACGCTCGATCAAGAAAGTTCCTGGTGTTAAATCGGCCAATGTCAACTTTGCTGCTGAAAAAGCTATCATCTCATATGATAGCGGAGCTGCAACGGGAGCAAGTCTGATCAAGGCGGTTAAAAAAGCCGGTTACAAAGCAGAGGAGATAGACGCCGGCAGTACGGAGCATGAGGCCGAAAAGAGAAAGAAAGAGATCGGCTCGCTTTGGAAGCGCTTTCGGTTTAGTTTTATCTTAAGCTTTCCAATGCTCTACTTTATGTTGCTTGATTTCTTCAAGTGGCTGCCAGGAGCGGAGAGTTTGCCGCCATATTTTGGCATCGTTTCACTTATTCTCTCGACCCCCGTTCAGTTTATTGCCGGAGCCGGATTTTATAAAGGGATGATGTCAAGTCTCCGAATGAAGACTTTTAACATGGACAGCCTGATCGCGATCGGTACTTCAACGGCATATCTCTACAGTTTGGCCAATTTCTTTAGTTTTGTAACTAAGAGCGGGACGCTGCTTGGGGTGGGCGGAGAAAAGATTCCAGAACTCTACTTTGAAACGGCTGCTTTTCTGATCACCTTTGTTATTCTGGGTAAATGGCTTGAGATGAGAGCTAAAGGCCAGACTTCTGAAGCAATCAAAAAATTAATGGGCTTACAGGCTAAAACTGCCAGAGTTATTCGTAATGGTGTTACTACTGATATTCCGATTGACGAGGTGGTAACTGGCGACATCATTCTGGTTCGGCCGGGCGAGAAAATTCCGGTTGATGGCAAGATCATCAAGGGTTCATCGGCAGTTGATGAATCTATGGTTACAGGTGAGAGTTTGCCTGTCGAGAAGAACGTTGGTGATGGTGTTGTTGGCGCAACAATCAATAAAACCGGTTCATTCGAGTTCGAAGCGACGCGTGTTGGTGCGGAAACAACATTGGCCCAAATTATCCGCTTGATCGAGGAAGCCCAGGGTTCCAAGGCGCCAATTCAGGCTTTTGCTGACCGGATCTCGGCCTATTTTGTGCCTATCGTTATTGGTTTGGCGATCCTTACATTTATTGTCTGGTACTTTGTATTGGGTTCATCATTATCTTTTGCGCTCATGGCCTTTACTGCCGTGATTGTGATCGCTTGCCCATGTGCCTTAGGGTTAGCAACACCAACCGCCATTATGGTCGGTACTGGGAAAGGCGCTGAGCATGGTATTTTGGTTAAGGGCGGCGAGCCGCTCGAAAAAGCTTGCAAGGTCAACACGGTTGTCTTTGACAAAACAGGAACATTGACACACGGCAAACCGGTCGTGACTGATATTTTGACTCTGAGCGATGCCGACGAAGACGAGGTTTTGGCAATTGCCGCCAGCCTCGAGAAATCATCAGAGCATCCCTTGGCCGAAGCAATTTACACTTATGCCGACGAAGAGGCGCTTGAACTCGAGGAGGTTGAAAAATTCAAAGCAATCCCCGGCCACGGGGTTGAAGGTGAGCTAAATCATACAAAATATTACTTTGGTAACCGCCGCTTGATGGTTGATATATTGAATTTGCCTGTCGACAAAATTAACAGGAAGCTTGAGCGTCTGGAAGAGCAGGGCAAGACGGCTATGATCTTGGCGACAAAAGAGAAAATTGTCGGTGTCATTGCTGTTGCCGATACGGTTAAGGAAACATCAAAGGATGCTGTCGCCAAGCTGCAAGCCATGGGTATTACCGTCTTTATGATTACCGGCGACAACCAGCGAACAGCCAACGCAATTGCTTCGCAAGTTGGAATCACAAATGTTTTGGCCGAGGTCTTGCCCGAAAACAAGGCGGCCGAAGTCAAGAATCTACAAAGTTCCGGCAAAGTGGTCGCTATGGTTGGGGACGGTATTAATGATGCCCCTGCTTTAGCACAGGCGGATCTCGGTATTGCCATGGGTTCCGGCACTGATGTGGCCATGGAGACTGGCGGCATTGTTATCATCCGGAACGATCTTAATGATGTAGTTAGTGCAATTGCTCTGTCCAAGGAGACAATGAGCAAGATTAAGCAGAACATGTTCTTTGCCCTATTCTATAATGTTATTGGTATTCCTATTGCTGCCCGAATTTTTGTTGGGGCTGGCTTAATCTTGAAGCCCGAACTAGCCGGTCTGGCTATGGCCCTAAGTTCAATTTCGGTTGTGTCAAACTCTCTTCTCCTCAAGTACTTCCGGCCCAACAAGAGAAATTTGATATCTTTGTTCGCGCCACTCGTCATGGTCATTCTGTTTACTGGTATATTCTTTGAATTTGCCCAAATAAGTTCCGACATGTCCGGCGAGAGCGGAGCGGTCAAGACCACGCTCTCTCGTTCTGCTCAAAAAGAGGCGAATGCCTTTATTGCAGATCAGGAGAACAAAATATTGTTTAATGAGGGCAGCCCGAAGCTCTTCGCTGGTGTTGATAATCTCAATATCGCCAAAGGTGTTAAGGTCAAGGAGGGAAAACTCGCTTTGGCCGATAATGAGATGATTATTGGTGCCGAAGAAGCCCAAATGATGAGAGATGAAAATCTTTTTGCAAAACCCGGCGACACTATCCAGAACTTCTTTGGCGTGCCTGCGATGAGGGTTGCTGGCGTGCTGGAGCCGACCGGAACAATTCTTGACAACTATCATTTTGCGAACAAGAGCACATATCGCAGTCTCCAGAGGGGTGTCGACCTAAACATGGCCTTGGCCGAGGGCAGTGTTAAGGTCTTCTATGATCTTTCTGGTGGTGTGCCACAAAAGCTGCAGGGCGAAATTTCCAATTACAATGGGCCAGTGATAATCGGAAACAAGAGCTATCTGCCTGTATTTATTGGCAGTCGCGAGGCCAAGATGATGATAGACGAGAATCTGTTTTTGGAGGAGGGCGACACCTTGGATGATTTCTTTGGCAACAGAGTGATTGTGGCCGGGATTCTCCCAGAAACAAAAACCACTCTCGACATAATGCACTTTGTGGGCATGAATTTTACTCTTAAACAATGAGCTGATTCTAGCGCTCCAGTAGTCTCTTTGGTTGAATCACTGTTATTTTTGTTATCATAATGAGTATTGTCGTGATATTATAGTATAAATACTAAGCAGGGGAGGTAGAATGATGGATTACAATATGATGGGCGGGGCAGGGGGATCGAGCATGATGTTTTTTGCTTGGATTACCTATATTTTATTCGTTGCTTTGCTCGTTTTGGGTATTGTTGCGCTCTGGAAATACATCAACAAATAGTAGCATGGTCGAGGAGGGTTGTTGTTTTTTATAGCTCTCAAAAACCTGTTTCAGGAAAGAGTGAAGTTGGCGATCAGCGTCGGCGGCGTTGCTTTTGCTGTGCTCTTAATCATTATAATCAACGGTCTCTACCAGGGTTTTAATGAAAAGATGGGGGCGTACCCCAAGAGCATTCCGGCTGATCTTTGGGTTGAGCAAGAGGGTGTGGGTGATATGTACCACACGCTCTCGTTTTTGCCGAATAATTTGGATTCAAAATTCTTATCAGTTGATGGTGTGGGTAGGGTGGATAAATATCTCGGCCGGCAGGTCATGTTCGACCTCAATGGCAAGGACCAGACATTATTTATCGTCGGTGTTGATCCCGAGAGCGGGGCAACCAAGCCTTATGAGATGGAAGAGGGTAGCTGGCAGGATCTGAAAGATGGCGAAATTATCATCGATAGAGTAATGGCCAAAGAGGAAAATCTGAAGGTTGGCGATGTTTTTGATATCAATGGGGAAAGTGTTACGGTCGGTGGGATTTCAAGTGGTGGCAACGTCATTTCCTTCCAATATGCCTATGTGACCTATGATCAGGCGAAAAAGTCATTTGGTCTGGGTGAGAAGGTCAACTTTTACCTGCTCGGCTTGGAGTCAGGCGCTGATGCATCAGAAGTTAAGTCCGATATCGAAAAGCAGGTCACGGGCGTTAAAGTTCTCACGAAGGATGAATTCGTCGAGAACTCGCGCAAGGTGGTGACGGAGAGTTTCTTGCCGATCATCTCTGTTCTGGTTGTCATTGGTCTGATTATCGGAATCGCCGTAATTGGCCTCACAACTTATTCGGCCACGATCGAAAAGTCACGCGAGTATGGGGTGATGAAAGCGATCGGTCTCTCGAACGGCCAACTCTTTAAAACAGTTATCATCCAATCACTTATTGCCGGCGTCATCGGCTACATTATCGGTATGATTTTGTCATACGGCGTCGCCTATGTCTCTGAAAACATCGTCTCCTCCTTTGTGACCGTCATCCGTCCAGTTGATCTGGTTTGGATCTTTGCCGCCACTATTTTGATGTCATTAATTGCTGCTTATATCCCGATGAAACGGATCTTCTCGATCGATCCGGCAGAGGTGTTTAAATCATGAGCATATTAGAAATCAAAAATTTATCAAAAGTTTACGGTTCCGGCCACACGCAAGTGAAGGCAGTGGATGATATTTCGCTAGAAATCAACGAGAGCGAGATTGTTTTGGTGATGGGGCCGAGTGGCAGTGGGAAGACAACATTTTTGACGATGATCGGAGCACTACTCAAGCCATCGGTTGGCGAGATTACATTCAATTGTCATCCTGAACTTGATTCAGAGCCTGTCCTGAACTCGATTCAGGGATCCATCAATAAAAATCCTGGATTCCAGGTCAAGCCTGGAATGACAATTGAGAAAGCAATCAATTTGACTCAGATGTCGGAGCGGGATTTGCCGGCGTTCAGGCTTAAGAATCTTGGTTTCGTTTTTCAGTCATTCAACTTACTTTCTTCGCTCACTGCGCTCGAGAACGTCGCCGTGCCATTGATTGCTGCCGGAACTAACAAACGGGAGGCATTCAAGAAGGCAAAAGCTGCCCTGGAGAAGCTAGGCCTTGGTAGACGTTTGGACAATTTGCCGCGCGATCTCTCTGGTGGTGAAAAACAGCGGGTTTCAATCGCTCGAGCGCTTGTGAATGATCCTAAAATAATTCTGGCCGATGAGCCGACGGCTAATCTCGATTCAAAAATCGGTCATGAGGTGATGAATCTTTTTTGTTCGATCGGCTGCGAGCAGCAAAAAACTGTCATCATCGTCAGCCACGATGAGCGGATCAAAGACGTTGCCCATCGGGTGCTTTACATTGAGGACGGCAAACTAGTTCGCGAAGAAAAAGGACGGCACGAAGAAGCGTGTACAATGAAGCATCGTCCTGCCAATTGACGATATGGGTATTATTACGTTTTGACAACAAGGGTATACACCTGTTTGCTGGAGGAGATTTATCATGAATCACGATTTGAATGATCGCTCCCGGCACGAGATGGGTACTATGGAGCAGAGCGACCACATGAACCACGACATGTCGAAAATGTCTCACGCGGACCACGAAGCAGCCATGACTAATCCGCAGATGGCTAAAGAGATGGAGGCGGATATGCGCCGCCGTTTTTGGCTTTCCCTTATACTTTCAATTCCGATTTTTCTCTATTCGCCAGTAGGGGCAAATATTTTCAGAATTGACCTGCCAGCACCAATTCCTGTCAATTGGATTTTGCTAATTTTGACAACGCCGGTTGTCTTTTGGGCCGGATCTATCTTTGTGGTCGGTGCCTATCATTCTCTAAAGAGCAAAAAGCTAGACATGTCTGTTCTGATAGCCACTGGGGTCCTCGCCGCTTTTCTGTTTAGCGTTCTCATAACCCTAACTGTTGGAGGTGAGACTTTTTACGAGGCTGCCGCTCTCTTGGTAACCTTTGTCCTGTTTGGTCACTGGATGGAGGTGCGCTCCCGTCGCGGCACGTCAGATGCTTTGCGCACTCTTTTTGATCTGGTCCCGCCTCAGGCAACTGTTCTTCGGAGCGGTAAAGAAGTTTCAATTCCAAGTGCCGAGATCGTCGAGGGCGACATAGTTGTCCTAAGGCCGGGTGACAAAGTGCCAGTGGACGGAGAAATCGTTGGGGGCAAAAGTTCGGTTGATGAATCTTTAGTCACAGGTGAGTCGATTCCGGTGGAAAAGATTGCTGGTGATAAAGTTATCGGTGGTTCAGTCAACCAGACTGGCTCAGTCGAATTTAAGGCGACGCAAGTTGGTTCTAATACTGTCTTGGCCCAAATTATTAAGTTGGTCGAGATTGCGCAGAATTCAAAGGCGCCAGGACAGAGGATTGCTGATCGTGCTGCTGCCTGGCTAGTGGTGCTCGCAATTGTTGCTGGCGTGGCGACCTTCTTTAGCTGGTACGTCATTGCCGGTGCAACGCTGATCTCTGCTTTAACTTTTGCCGTTTCCGCGATTGTGATTGCCTGTCCGGATGCTTTGGGACTGGCAACACCAACGGCGATTGCCGTTGGTACGGGCATTGGTGCCAAGCACAACGTTTTAATCAAGGATGCAGCGACACTCGAAAATACCTCCAAAATTACTGCCATTGTCCTGGATAAAACTGGCACCTTAACTGAGGGAAAGCCGAAGGTCACCGATGTCGTGACCGCCAAGGGGTTCAAGCCGGATGACGTAGTTCGTTTGGCGGCAGCAGCGGAATCAAGGTCCGGCCACCCTTTAAGCCAAGCAGTCATCGACGAAGCGGAGAAGAGGTCTATTTCTTACTCTAAGAAAATTGAGAACTTTGTTTCTCTGTCCGGACTAGGTATTGAAGCGACCGTCGAAGGAGACCAGGTTCTTGTCGGAACAATCAAATTGATGAACGATAGAAAAATTGATATTACTCCCTTGCAAGATGAGATCGAGAAGTTGCTTGGTGAAGGCAAAACATTGATGCTCTTGGCCATCAATGGACATGTTACCGGTGTGCTCGGGGCTGCCGATATCGTCAGATCAAACGCCAAAAAGACAATTTCTGAATTAAAAAAGCTGGGTATTTTCGTGACAATGATTACGGGCGACAATAAGCAAACTGCCGAAGCAATCGGAGAAGAGCTGGCAATCGATCGAGTGTTTGCTGAGGTTTTGCCTCAAGATAAGGCAAATTATGTAAAGAAACTTCAACAAGAGGGAGAGTTTGTGGCTATGGTTGGCGATGGTATTAATGACGCTCCTGCTTTGGCGCAAGCTGATATTGGTATTGCTATCGGTGCCGGTACCGATGTGGCGATCGAGACGGGCAATATCGTGCTCATGAAATCAGATCCATATGATATTGTTCGGGCCCTGAAGCTAAGCCGGGCGACTGTTGGTAAGATGAAACAAAACCTGTTTTGGGCTTCGATCTACAACATTCTCGCGATTCCCGTCGCTGCTGGAGTTTTCTATACTTCATACGGAATAATCCTTCGGCCCGAGATCTCGGCTCTGCTCATGTCGGCTTCATCGATCATTGTTGCGACCAACGCGGTTCTTCTCAAGCGGATTGAGACCAGGTTGTAGTTTGGTGCTTGTTGATATCCTGACTGCCCCTGGACTTCGGCGGAAACATGATTTTTCTGTCGCTGATAAGGTGCTAGTGGTGCCTTGTCTGTGTAGCGCGTCGTTGACAAGGCCTGCAGTATTGTTTAAAATTATAGTAAGATTTTAGTCCTATAAAGGAGGCAAGTGAGGGAGAGAAGGGCGTTTACTCTCATTGAAATGTTGGTAGTGGTTCTCATTATCATGGTTTTAGCGACTATTGTTATGGTCACGATGTATAGCAGCAAGGATAAGGCCAATTACTCGAGGATTGTGAGTGATATGGAGGTGCTTGCCAAGGCTGCCAGGATGTATGAGTCAACTAGCGATAGATATCCTTACGATGTTGCTGGTGGTGTTTTGCCTGCTGAGATGAGCGCTTATATGAGTTCAAGCGCGATGCCACAGCCGCCGTGTGGCCACTACGACTATGAATCGGACAGATATGTCAGCGGATCAAGTGTTCTGGCGTCTACCTATTGGACAGGATCAGGTATAACCATGCGCAAAAGTGACGCTGCCTCCACCTTCTACTACTACTATCCACTCACTTCTAATTTCAGTCATATCAACCCAACGCAAGAGCCGGGAATTAATATCTTAACCACAACAGACAAGTCAATTTCTTGTGCTGGGATATAAACATATGAAACATATGAGATACAAGAAGGCCTTCACTCTGATCGAGCTCCTGATCATAATTGTCATTATTGGGGTTTTGGCAACGGTGGCCGTAGCTCAATACGGTGAAGCCAAGGCAAGGAACAGAGACGCCAGGCGAAGGGCTGACCTGAAGCAGATCTCGACCGCTATTGAGATGTACAAGATCAACAATGGCAGCTACAAAATCGGAACTACGGGCGGAAAAGATTCGGGCGGGATAGATATTAGCTGGCTCAACTATAGCGGTCCAGGAGCCGCAACCTATCCATATCATAAGTCGATTATCCAAGGCCTGATTGAGGCCGGTGTGCTTTCATCGGCTCAAAGGGATCCGCTCTGCGACAGCGATGCTTGTGGCTACATATACAAGACTGATTCAGCCAAGTACTCTCTCTACGCCACATTGGAGAGACCGAGCGATACTGATTTGCAGACCTATCCCAGCGATAGTGCTGTTTGCGATCAGCTGGCAAGGACCGGATGGCAAAAGAATTACCGCGTAGGCACTGGTTTATAGCAAACTAAAAATGGATGCCAATTATGAAAAAGGGTTTCACGATAATTGAGCTTATGGTTGTTGCGGTGATCATTAGTATCTTGGCAACTGTTGCCGTTGTCAACTTCAACGGTGCTCAGGAGAAATCAAAGGATGCGCGCGGAATTGCCGACCTAGAGGCTGTTGCGGGCGGATTGGTTATGTTTAAGGCCGACAACAAACGTTATCCGGTCGGGCAAGGTTACACAGGGACATTGGCTCATGCTCCTTATAATGACTTTACGACATACACGCACGCTGGATCTGGCCTATGTGCGCACAGTAGCTGGACTCCGACTGTTTCGCCAAACGATGAGCACTTCGAGTGGACTAGCGGTCCGCGCAATCTCGGTGTTGCCCTAAGCGCCTATCTGCCCTCGATGCCTAAACCATGGGAATATGGTCGGGGCATGCGCTATTGCAGCGGTGAATGGTACACTAGCAGTGGTCGGACGATAGCGAACTTTGAGCTTCTACTCACAGGCTTGGTTGCAACACGGGGCAATGGTTCCGAGTCATGGGATCCGGGTCAACGATTAACCACCAATCAAATTATTCACTACTAACAATTTCAACATCGGCCGATATCTTATCTGCTGCAATGGTTTCATAGGCACAAGCGATGAAAGGCGATATGCATTACCGTTTTTGGTTCGCGTCTTTGCCGGCCAAGGTTGTTGGCAAAGTTCGCCAGATGTTAGGCCCTCTTACCAAGAGGGCGATTTTGTCTTTGGCGATAGTCGCTTCTTCGGGCGGGCTCTTGGTCGGAGCTTATTTTATTGAGCACGGTATTGATCCGGTTGATTGGATCCGGGGCAATCCTGGTTCAGGGTTGCAGAGCGTCAATCTTGCTCCGATTGTTGCAACTGGGTCAGAGGCGGATGCGGTGCTACCCGCCGCGACGACAGGTTCTGTTGCCGGAGAGGAAACGCCACCACCATCTCAGGACAAGCCTAAACCCGAAGCCAAGAAACAGATTGCCAAAAGCCCCCCCAAGCAAGAAACGTCTTCCAATAAGATTGCAGGAGAGGTAGTCAGGAACGAGAACGGTACTGTGACTACGGTTGTTTCTGAGGGTAATGTTAGCCAGGGCGAGTACAACCGCGTTGCAGATATCACCAGTAGTCAGACCGACCCCTACGGTGTTAAATTCAGCGATGAAACAGGCCGCTATCCTGACCTGGAGCAATTGCTAAAGGACTATCTAAACAATACACTCAAGTGGAGCGGAGAGATCAGTGCTCTTAAGGAAATTACGGTTCGCGATGCTGGCGACACGGGTTGGAGTGGTCTGTACAACGGATCGTATACGATGACCTCTACTGGCGATATCACCTCTGCCTTCGGTTGGATCACCTTGAATTCTTCGTACTACAAAGATTCCACCTACTTCGATGACTATATGAAGGCAGTCTTGGCTCACGAGTATGGACATCATTACACTCTCTATCACAAGTGGGTTGACGCTGACCTTGCGGCAGGGACACGATTTCCTGATAGCTATTACAACGTGAGGCCCCTCTCCAAAGATGCGACCACAGTTGATTGCTCGACCGGCTGGGAGACGTGCGAGCCGGAGATTATTGCCGAAGACTACGCTTATTTTTATTCAGGCTATGATTACCATGCGATGCAATCGACCGTCGGTCTGCCTTCGAGTCCCGGTACGAAGAGCTGGCTGGACAATATCGTCGACAGTCTTCAGTCGGATACGGAGCCTTCTGCCCCAGTCCAGCCATCAAACTCTCCTCCAAGTGTTAAGATCACATCACCGACAAACGGAGGCACTCTCGGGGAACAGTTCGATTTTGTTGTTGCCGCAAGTGATGACAGGGGGGTCAGTAAAGTTGTCTTTTATCGTGACGATACGGTCTTGCTTGAGGACATCGCTGATCCATACGAGGTTGCAGTCGATCTTAGCGGCCTAGTCTCCGGCACATATGTCTTCAAGGCGAAGGCGATAGACACAGATGGTGTTTCGTCAGAGAAATCATTCAGCCTAAACATCGTTCAGACTGGTCAACCGAGCAACAGTAGCGCTTCGTCCGGGGGAGTATCCCAGATAGCAGATAGCTCGGGTGGGACCAGTACTAGTGTTGCGGACACAACATCGCCCTCCGTTTCTTTTTCTAAGCCGAGTGAGAATCCATATAACTGGGCGAGCGGTAATTTGCTCATCAAGGCTGAGGGTAGCGACAATGTTGCTGTTGTTAAGGTGGAAATTTATATCAATGACTCACTTGTCGCAGAGGAGAGTGCAGACGCTATTCTTCGTCGTTGGGACTATTCGAATGTCGGCCCCGGTAGTTATACGCTAAAAGCAAAGGCGTATGATGCGGCAGGCAACGTGGGGGAAGCATTGCTCACAGTTGAGAAGCAGTAGGTGGCTGGCGGCAAGCCATCCGCAAGTATTCAGCCATTGCTATACTTGCCCCCAAGGTATAAATATTAGGCGCCAGTGGCGACCTTTTTCATTTTTTAAGGCTCCCAGAGTAAATTCTGTCATGTTGATAACTTTGACGATAAATACACTACATATAGTATCTGTTAGGTTGTCCTTGGTACTAGATATGGGGTAAATTAAAAATCGTCACCCCTTTAAGTGACCTTTGGAGAAATTAGTTTAGGAGGAGGAATGTTTAGCAAGATCCGCAAACGAGATGGAAGAATCGTTTCTTTTGACGAAAATAAAATCGTTACCGCAGTGCTAAAGGCAGGTATGGCGTCGGGAGAGTTCGGAGAAGCCGAGGCAAAAAAATTGGCCAAAAAGATAACTGATCGATTGCCTGAGGTCATCAGGCGCAAAATTCCAACTGTTGAAGAGATGCAGGATGTTGTCGAAGAAGTACTGTTGGCATCCAAATATCGTACCACGGCCAAAGCCTATATCATCTATCGCCAGAAGCACGCAGAAATGCGCGAGATGGCGGAGGCCCAGCGGGTTGATTTGATGGACCAGTACATCAACAATATAGATTGGCAGGTCAAAGAGAACTCCAATATGGCCTACTCGTTGCAGGGCTTGAATAATTACGTTTCCTCCGAGATCTCGAAGAGCTATTGGCTTAACAAAATCTACACTCCTGAAATTCGTCGTGTTGCGGCTGAGGGTGATATTCATGTTCATGATCTCGACAAGCTTTCTGTGTATTGCGTTGGTTGGGATCTGCAAGACCTGCTCCGAGAAGGTTTCAAGGGTGCAGAGGGCAAGATTGAGTGCCGTCCACCAAAACACTTAAAGAGTGCTCTCGGCCAGTTAGTCAACATGCTCTATACTCTTCAGGGCGAGGCTGCCGGGGCAGAGGCGGTTTCAAATTTTGACACTTTGATGGCTCCATATATTCGCTACGACAAGCTGGAGTACAAGGAAGTGAAGCAGGCAATTCAGGAGTTTATGTACAACATGAATGTGCCAACCCGTGTCGGCTTCCAAACTCCATTTACGAACGTAACGCTTGATCTAGCCTGCCCAGGAACTCTTGTGGATGAACCGGTTGTCATCGGTGGCAAGATCATGAAAGAGACCTACAAGGAATTCCAGAAGGAAATGGACATGTTTAACAAGGCTTTCTGTGAGGTTGTGACAGAGGGCGATGCCAAGGGAAGAGTTTTTACCTTTCCTATCCCTACTTACAATATTACACACGATTTTGATTGGGATAATCCAAATCTCGATGGCCTTTGGAAGATGACAGCCAAGTATGGCATTCCATATTTCTCCAACTTCATTAACTCTGATATGAAGCCAGAAGATGCGCGAAGCATGTGCTGCCGATTGCGCCTTGACAACAGGGAGCTGCGTAAGCGCGGCGGCGGACTCTTCGGCGCCAATCCTCTAACCGGATCAATCGGAGTTGTCACCATCAACATGCCGAGACTTGGCTATCGTTCTCACAGCAAGGACGAATTCTATTACAATCTTGGCTATCTCATGGACTTAGCCAAAGAGAGCCTTGAGATGAAGCGGAAGATTTTGGAGAAATTCACTGAGAGCGGATTGTACCCTTATGCCAAGTTCTACCTTCGCAATATCTTCAAACGAGACAATAGATACTGGTCAAATCACTTCTCTACTATCGGCCTTCTTGGTTTGAATGAGGCAGCGCTCAACTTGTTTGGGCGAGATATTACAACAGCCGAAGGACAGAAATTTGCTCGCGATGTCCTGGATTTTATGCGCGAGAGAATGATCAAATATCAGGATGAAACGGGCAACTACTATAACCTTGAGGCCACACCAGGCGAGGGCACAACATATCGTTTTGCAACATTGGACAAAAAACGCTATCCCGATATCATGGTTGCCAATGAGTATGAGTACCAGGAGTACGGCGCAGCGCCATACTACACCAACTCCTCTCATTTGCCTGTTGATTTTACCGAAGATGTTTTTGAGCTTATGGACCTGCAGGATGACTTGCAAACCAAATATACCGGTGGTACCGTTGTCCATCTCTTCATCGGTGAAGAGATCAAGGATATCGAGGCAATGAAATCATTGGTCAGAAGCGTTTGCTACAATTACAAGCTGCCGTACTTCACCATCACCCCGACATTTTCGGTTTGCCCCAACCATGGCTACATGCCAGGCAAGGTTGTGAAGTGCAAGAAGTGCGGTTCAGAGAATGAAATATATTCGCGCATCGTTGGTTATATCAGACCAGTTAAGCAATGGAACCCCGGTAAACGTGCCGAATTTGATGATCGCGAGACCTATAGTATGGAGAAGAGCTTGGAGCACGATAAGCTAAAGAGCAGCGAAAAGGCGCAAGAGCAATCTGACACAAAACAGCCAACCCTTGTCGCATAGCCGGCACCAAGTGTCAGGTAGTATGTATTATGGTTCGCCGCATGATACTTAATATCTAATACGTAATAAATATGATTATTGCAGGACTTCAAAAAACAACCCTTGTAGACTATCCCGGCAAAGTTGCAGCCACGGTTTTCACCCGTGGCTGCACTTTTCGTTGTCCGTTTTGCCATAACCCAGAGCTGGTTTTGCCTGAGAAGTTTCTGCCCGAGATGGACTTGGAGGAGTTTTTCGATTTTCTAAAGAGCCGTCGTGGCAGACTCGAAGCAGTTTGTATCACCGGTGGCGAGCCGATGATGTTTGCTGATATTGGCGAATTTATTGTGAGGATGAAGGATCTGGGTTATTTGGTTAAATTGGACACCAACGGTTCATTTCCGGACAGATTGGAGGCGGTGATAAAGGAGGGAGCTGTTGATTATATCGCTACCGATATTAAGGCACCGCTAAAGCGTTATCGGGAGGTGAGCAGGTCGCTTATCCAGAATCTCGAGGAGAAGGTGACAAGAAGCATAGATCTGATCATGAATTCAGGCATCGATTATGAGTTTAGAACTACAATCGCTAAGCCACTCCACTCAATGGGTGATTTTGACGGCATGGGGGAGATGATCACTGGTGCGCGCCTCTACTTTATTCAAAACTTTGTCCAATCTAAACATAACGATGAGGCCATGAAGATGCAACCTTTTTCCGGCGAAGAGCTCGAGCAAGCGAAGCTAATTATGCAACGATATGTCAAGGAAGTTGGCATACGCTAATCCTTTGGAACAAAAAAACGACCCCGAGGGAAGTCGGGGTGCGGTAACTCAATCGGTCAAACGAACTCAATGCTGCCAGTTTGAACCGAGAAATAGGTCTGGAAGTCTTCCTGGTCCGCTTCTGGTTCATTCGTGGTAATGCCAGCAATCCAATCAGCCATGCCGCGATGCTTGATCTCGCGACCGTCGCGTTCGGGGCAAGGGTGGCTAAGGTGGGTGATAGTTGTTTTGCTGGTGATCCTGACCGGCTCTAGCCGAAGTGTCACGTGATCATCTCTGCGAATCTCGCAACCGATCACCTGAGTTGAAATTGGATATCTGACTGGAGCGCCAGGCTCGCCTTGGTAGAGGTCATCAAGGGCAACAAAACTTAATCTTCTGCCCTCAACTTCAGTTGGTACTCCAATTGCTCCAAGATAAAGCCCGCGGCTATCGCCGCCGACCAAGGTGCCACTGATAACAAGCGACGAGATCGGGCCACGACGACTTGATACTCCGAGGACAATGGTACTAACTTGACGCTGACACTGCCTAAGTATTCTACGAACAACGTCAGCAGTATGATCGCTAATTTCGGTATCTTTTGGCAAAACAATTTCGATCAAGCCGCGTTTGGCGATTGTCGCCTCGTCGTGCTCCGGCATGAGTCTCCTCCTTGAGCTCTAGTTGAGCCATGTTTGTTTTACAGCATTTCGGCTACTTTATCAAGTCTTGATGAGACAAAAACTTAGTTCTATACTTAAAAACAATGGGTATGTTGATTGGTGAAAAAGTCGAACTAAGGCAATGGCAGAAAGAAACCGATTTTGATTTTGGACGAATTCTGGGATGGATAATCGATCCAGAAGTGATGAAATTTGTTGGTTTCTATAAGAAAACTTGCGATTTCAAAACTGGGCTTGAGGTAAAACAATTTTTTAAGAAACTTGAAGACAGTATATTCTGGGGCATTTACCTGATTGACAGTGATATCCCAATTGGTTGGACAAGCTTATCTCACTTTACTGGTGATGCATGTGAGTTTGGGATATTTATCTGCGAGAAGAAATATTGGGGCAAGGGGATAGGCACGGAGGTGACAAAAATATTATCGGATTACGCTCTAAATAATATGAATATGAAGCAGGTTGTTCTAACCACATGTGATTTGAATATTGGCGGCATAAAAGCTTATCAGCGAGCTGGTTTTGTTGTTCAGTCAATCGATCAAGGCGCACGAACCGTTTTTATCGATGGCAAATGGCAATCAGCCGGAACGGTAAAGATGGCCAAGACTAAACCTGTTTCAGGAAGGGCTTAAGATTGGTTGCGTGAACAATTAGTATTAATTTAACAAAAGTTTACTCTAGCAGAGTCATTCTGAGTGCTAACGAAGAATCTAGGTCGCCGCGGCGACCGCATGCGGCTACGCCTAGATCCTTCCCCTGACCAGTCAGGGTCAGGATGACTTCTAAGGAGAAGGGGATGCAGAAAAGATGGTGGGTTTATATAATTACCAATCACACAGACGCCGTTCTCTATACGGGAATCACAAATGATCTGGACCGAAGAGTATTTGAGCACAAGAATGGCCTAATCAAGAACTCTTTCTCGAAACGCTATAAACTCTATAAGCTTGTTTGGTTTCAGGAATTCAATTCGCCGGCGGAGGCGATTGCCGCTGAGAAGAAAGTTAAGGGCTGGACCAGAGAAAAAAAGATTGCTTTAATTGAACAAGATAATGCAAACCGGGCAGATTTAGCCAACCAAGGAGGCAAAAATGAATAAGCTGGTTTATTGGCAAGAGGAGGTCGATAAGTGGGCTGGGCAGTTCAAAACCCCTTATTGGCAGCCGCTCGAGATACTGGCAAGGCTGAGCGAGGAAAATGGCGAGCTAGCTCGCGAGATTAATCATCGCTTTGGACCCAAGAAGAAAAAGCCCTCTGAGGATATCGGTGAGGTGAGCGACGAGATTGGGGACATGATATTTACCTTGATCTGTCTTGCCAATTCACTCAAAATCGATCTAGACGAGAGCATGACTGGTGTGATGAATAAGTGCTGGGGCAGAGATAACGATCGATATGAAAGGAAGAAGGTATGAGCACAATAATAGATGACACAAAGTTATACTTTATCGAGACTATTCAGGCTGCTCCTCTCGATAAATTCGGCCTCATTCGCCACACAGGAGAGATGACTCGTTGGGCAGAGAGAGTGTTGAAAAGCTATCCCAAAGCTGATCGCGAGATAGTTTTTCTCTCGATTTGGTTACATGACATCTCTCACTATGATGGGGAATATGGCACATACGATCATGCGGTCGAGTCCGAGAAGAGGGCCAAGGTTTTCTTGGCTGACAAAAAATATCCGCAGGAAAAGATTGAGAAGGTTGCCCATTGTGTCAGGGCCCATCGATGCAAAGATGTGATGCCTGAGTCAATCGAAGCCAAAATTGTTGCTGCCATCGATGCCGCAAGCCACATGACTGACACTCCGTACATCGACATGGCTCAGAGTGGCAGAGTTGATGAGGCAATAGCTAAGTTGGGCCGAGATTATCGTGATGTGGCACTGATTCCAGAGGTCAAGCAAATAGCTGAACCATTTTATAGGATTTGGACTGAGTTCCTTTCGATATACTCAGGCCTGAGATGATTAATATGAAAATAGTTACTTGGAATGTAAACGGCTTGCGCTCGGTATACAAAAAAGGATTCTTGGAATGGCTCAGCAAAGAGGATGCCGATGTCGTTTGCCTCCAAGAGATTAAAGTGGGTGAAGATGTTATTCCGGCAGGGCTCAAGAACATTGATCGCTACCACGCATTTTTTAATTGTGCCGCAAAGCCCGGCTATGCCGGAGTCGCGGTTTATACAAAAAAGAAACCAAAGAATGTTTCTAGGCCATCTTTTTCTGATCGGTTTGATCAGGAGGGGAGAATACTAGAACTTGAGTTTGATGACTTTAATCTCATCAATCTGTATCTTCCTCATGGCGGCAGGCAAAAGGAAAATTTAGAATATAAACTTGATTGCTATCGACACTTGCAGCGATATTTGTCCGAAGAACAGAACCGGAACGTGGTGCTTGCGGGCGATTTTAACATTGCTCACGGGGAGATTGATCTTGCGCGGCCAAAGCAGAACAAAGACAACATAATGTTTACCCCAGAAGAGAGGGCGCAGTTAGACGAACTAATCAGTATCGGCTTTATTGACAGTTTTCGCCATTTTCGTCCCGATGGAGCTGGCTATTACACGTGGTGGCCATACATGGCCGATGCTAGGACGAGAAATTTGGGCTGGCGCATTGACTATATCTTTGTGAGCAAAACCTTATCTGTGAGTGTTTCCGGTGCATCTATTTTGTCTGATGTTTTGGGGTCAGACCATTGTCCGCTCGGGATAGATCTTGAAATGTCGCATAAACATTGATTTTTTGCGCAGTTATATATATCATTGTTAGCAATAAGTGCACTTCGTTTCTTATAACGCCGTGTATCGTTGTCACATTACTTTGTGTCTTGTTATAGAAGGTTTGTATACGAGTTCGCATGGTTTTAGCTTATACAATCGTTAGTGTTGTTATCGTTTCGCTCATATCCTTTGTTGGAGCGATAACATTATTTATCAAAGAGGAAGCACTCAAAAAACTCCTCCTCTTTTTTGTCGCTTTTTCGACCGGTGCCCTGATCGGTGATGCTTTTCTCCACCTTTTGCCTGAAACAGTTGAGCGGACAGGTTCCCTGACGTTACTAAACTCAATTTCGATACTCTCCGGAATCCTATTCTTCTTCGCACTCGAAAAATTTCTTCACTGGCGTCATTGCCACGATATTGAATGTGAAGAGCATCCCCGATATCTTGGTGTTCTAAATCTTGTTGGAGACGGATTTCACAATTTTATTGATGGAATCCTTATTGGAGCAAGTTTTCTTGTTTCAATGCCACTGGGAATTACCACTACTGTTGCAGTTGCTTTGCATGAGATTCCGCAGGAACTGGGCGATTTTGGCATTCTGCTTCACTCAGGTTTCAATCGAGGGCGAGCAATCTTTTATAATCTTATCTCTGGCAGCATCGCGATCGCAGGCGGTGTAATCGCTTACTTCATTGGCCAGGATGCGGAGGCTTTTGTTGCATTTGTGGTACCGCTGACGATTGGTGGTTTTATTTATATCGCGCTGTCGGGACTTGTTCCCGAGTTGCACAAAGAAGAGCGTTGGCAGTTGTCTCTGTGGCAGTTCATTTCGATGATTTTGGGTATTGGGGTAATGGGTTTGCTTCTTTTCCTTGATTAGTATTATTATACATAAATACGCCTTGGTCGATGCGTGTTTGTGGGTAATAGTAAAAGGAACTCATGTACGATGAAGTCTTGTGGCAAGCAATTGCTCGAGGCAAGCGTCAAGAGTGAGATCAAAGAAGGTTACAATGGATCAAGATACAAGAGACGAGGACGTTGAAGCCGAACCAAGTGAGAATCTGTTTATCGGAAGCTTAGCTTGGGCTGCTACCAACGAAGACCTGCAAGAAGCATTCGCTCCTTTCGGAGAGATTGTTGAAGCAGTCGTCATTCGTTATCCAGATACAGGCCGATCAAAGGGATATGGTTTTGTTCGATACACAAATGTCGACGATGCCGCTAAGGCCCTGGCCGAGATGGATGGCAAGGAAATTGCCGGACGTCCAATCAAAGTTAGCTTCGCACGTGCTCGCAAAGAGCGAGAAGAACACGACGCTGAATAAGCGGCGAACCTAAATGGCAAAATGCCCCCCACTGGGGGCATTTTGTTTTCCCCAGAAAAGCGGTTTTATCCACACTTGATACATACCCCCCTGGGGTATACTGTGGAAAGGGAGGGGTATAGTAGTGGATAAGATAGGCTTATCCACAGGCCAACCGAAAGGCAAAAAGTTGGATACTAACAGTCGGCAGATCTTCGATTGAGTGTGATATCCTTTCCGGTGTTCGTTGCTTACTTGTTATTAGGAGGCCCATGAAACATCAGCCGATCTATAACCGCTTGCGCCGTATCGAGGGCCAAGTTCGCGGCATTGGCGACATGCTTGGCAAGGAAAAGCCTGCAACGGAAATCTTGATTCAGCTTGAGGCTGTGAGATCTTCGGTCGGATCTACTATCGGTGCTCTCGTTGAGGAGATGATCGATGAGAAATCCAAAGATAACCCATCCTTATCCTCCGAGCTGCAGACACTTCTGCGATTGATTAAACGAGCCGGGTAACTCTGCTCGTGGATAAAACAAAAATCCGCAAGTTTAGTGCGGATTTTTGTTGGTAATGTTTGTTCTGGTTAGAACATTAGACTGCCGTAGATCGTGCCGAGTGTGATGGACAGAATGGCGACGATACTCATTGCGGTGGCCTCAATGGCGCTAAGATCATTATGATCTACACTCTTGGTGCCAACTCGGACTATGTCAGTGTGTAATTTTTCTTTCATTGTTCCTCCTGTTAATGCTTTCTTATATTCCTTTCCATATTTGGAAATTATAACATTGTATCAATTAAGCGATACTTTGTCAAGGCCTAAGAGGCAATATAGATTGATTTTCGATAGTATTATGATATAATTTGTCAATCAGAAACAACTAATTTATGGTAGTAGTCTCAAGTATGAGGTGGTTCTGGAGTATCCTTCTGAATGCACTTTTCCCTTATCGGTATATTTGCTGTATAATGAGCTAGGAAAAATATGGAGAGGAAAAACACATTAGTCCTAATTTTTTTTGGTTGGTGGTACGGCGAGGCGCTCACCAAGCTTTTTGTATTCCAAAAACGCTTTCTGGCATATTTGGCCGATATGTTTTCACTCAGGATTTGCCTTAAAACGCTGTTTGCCCCTTGGCGCAGAGACCAGACCGGAACGCAGGGTTTAAGCTTGCAAGAGATGTTCCATGTTTGGGGCCTGAATGCTGCCTCAAGACTCATTGGTTTCATGGTTAAAGCTTTTACTATTATTGCCTTCCTTCTAATTTTTGTTACAGGAATAGTTTGTTCGATCATAGCGATTGTGGTCTGGATTGCTTGGCCGATAATAGGCATAGCTTTTGCGCTGAACGGATTAAGAATATTGATAGGCTGGTAAGATGGCTGAAAAATCAACAACAAATTCAGGCGGCACTCTGATTGGGCAGAGCTTGGTTTTCGACCGCTATGCCTCAAACCCGTTAATCAGGTTATTGCTGGTCATTTTTTGGATTGCAGGATTTTTGTCTATCCTATATATAGTAGTCTCAATTTTTGGCCCAGCCTCGCTGTCTCAACTAGCGGAGTCATCACTGGACGAGGAGGATATGAGAGAGCGATATCTTGGCCTTTCATCACTTGTTGCTGGTCTCTTCATCTACTATTTGCCACTTCGTGCTTTCTATCTCGAGAAGCTGAAATATCCCAAGGTCGTGCCGCTCTTGGAAGCCAAGGGCAAATTGACGAAGGGGGAGACAGTTAACTATTTTTCTCTTTTCTCGTTTGATTTAGCTAAGTCAACCAGGGGGATTTTCTCTAATTCAAAAAAAACCAACACTACCAAGGACCTGGCGCATGCTCTACTCGGCTCAAAAAGCATTGACTTCCTTCTGTTCAGGTTGGGCGTGGGTCATGATGCAATTGAATCATTGCTCAATGATTACGCTGGTGTCGAGACCGTCCCGGAGGTTTTGCGACAGGCGCTGGAGGTTGCCGTGGCTGAGGAACACCACCAGATTGAGGTTGGCGATGTTTTGGTTGCCCTGGCAAAGGTGGATCCATTGTTCGCGAAGTTAATTGAAGATCTTAAATTGACGGTGGCAGATCTTGCGCACGTAGTGTATTGGCAGACAAGTCTTATACGGAAAAGTTTGGAGGGGCACAGGTTTCTTGACCCGAAACGTTTTCGTTTCACTGGGGGTATCGGGCGGGATTGGGCATATGGATATACCCCAATGCTTGATCAGTTCGGCCACGATCTAACAGCCTCCATACAGACCAGAGGGCTTGGCATTGAGATAATTGGGCGAGAGAAGGAAATAAAGGAAATTGCTGAAGCTCTCATGCGTCAGAATAGTGGCAATGCGATTTTGGTTGGAGAAGCGGGCGTGGGCAAGAGGACAACTGTTTTGGGCTTGGCAAAGCAGATAGCCGATGGAAACATCGGTGATCATCTGGCGTATAAACATTTGATTGAGGTCAACCTGGAATCATTGATAGCAACCTACCAGGGCGAAGCCGCTGCGAATGCAATCAACTCACTCTTCGCTGAGATTATCTCAGCCGGCAATATTATTGTTTTTATTGAAAATATTCAGAATCTTCTTTCAAACGAGAGTGCTGGGAGCATAAACGCAATCGAGCTGCTTCTGCCCTTTCTTGATTATCCCGACATGAACATTGTTGCCACCTCGGATGTGGCAACATTTAACGGACTGGTTGCCTCCAATACTGCTCTAGCCGAGCGCTTCACTAGGGTGACTGTTGATGAGTCGGGCCGAGCTGAAACGATTCGCATTCTCGAGGATGTGGTGCCAGCAATAGAGGCAAGGGCCAAGGTAGTAATCTCATATGAGGCAATCAAGGAGACTGTTGTAGCTGCAGATAAATATATTCTGAGCGTCCCTAACCCTGAGAAGTCAATAAACCTTTTGGACGGCTCGGCTACACGTGCAGCCTCGGAGCGGGGGAGAACTATTGTGTTGCCCAAGGATATCAAGGAGTATGTGACTGATAAATATGATGTTCCAGCAAGCGAGGCTGGCCAGGATGAAAAAGACAAGCTGCTTCACCTTGAGGAGGAGATGCACAAGCGAGTTGTCGGTCAAGCCGAAGCAGTGAAGGCAATTGCGAACGCTCTTAAGAGGGTTCGTGCAGGGGTGGTAAATAGCAAAAAGCCGATCGGATCTTTTCTCTTTCTGGGTCCAACTGGTGTTGGAAAAACTGAAACTGCGAAGGCGCTGGCTGCTTCTTACTTCGGTGATGAGGGTCGCATGATAAGATTTGATATGTCTGAATACCAGAACAAGGAGGATATATACAGATTTATCGGATCAAATATCTCGGGAGAAGATGTTCAGGGAACATTGACGGTAGCTGTTCGAGAACATCCATTTTCTTTGCTTCTTTTCGATGAAATAGAGAAGGCGCATCGTGATATTCTAGATTTATTTTTGCAGGTTTTAGATGAGGGACACCTTACAGATGGCTTCGGTCGAAAGGTTGCCTTTACCAACACGATAATTATTTGCACTTCTAACGCCGGCTCTAACCTCATACGACAATCTATAAACAGTGGCACAGACTATGGCAAGGTCAAGGAAACTCTGATTGAGTACCTGCAGCAAGAGAACATTTATCGACCGGAGTTTTTGAACCGCTTTACTCAAATAGTTGCGTTCTCACCACTCTCTCCTGCAGAAATTAACTCAATCGCCGGGCTGATGATCTCCAATCTCCAAAACACAGTTAGAGAGAATAAGGGGATAGAGGTTGAGATTGCTCCCGAGACTGTGGCGGAGTTAGCCAAAATGGGCTTTGACCCGAAGATGGGGGCGCGTCCAATGCAGCGAGTTATTCAGGAGAAGGTTGAGGATTATCTTGCTAATCAAATTCTTTCAGGCAAGGCCAAAAAAGGCGACAAAATTATGATTGGGATCAGGGATATCGTTTAGCTTTTGACCTTCAATCGATCGTAAATTTTAGAAATTAATAATAGGCGGAAAAATGAAGGCGAGAGCATTTACACTAATTGAACTCTTGGTCGTTGTGGCTATTATTGGCATTTTGGCCACTGTTGTTACTGTCACACTCAACAGCTCTCGTGGCAGAGCACGTGACTCTCAGCGCATGACCAATGTCAGGCAGGTCGGTTCTGCTCTTGGGCTGTATAGAATTGAGAACGATCACTTCCCTGCGACTGCTGAGGGAATAGACGGCATGGCTCAAACTAATGGTGATGCCACTGAACGAGCTCGGTGGACGTCAATGGGAACATCCCTTCGGCCTTGGCTCTCATCCTTCCCGGTTGATCCCAGTGACAAAGCAATGCGTTATTGTCCCGGTATCGCGAGGTGCGGCAATGCTGGATACACATACTACGAGTTATCAAGCTCTCTTGAGTCGGATGTGGGAAATGGCGAACAGTTCACAAATTCAACTGATCTCTTCAATACTGGCAATTTATGTTACCTCAATCCAACAAATAAGAAGCGCTGCTTTGTCAATGCCAGTTAGTGCTAATGATCGCAAAGAGTTAATAGTTTAGTGGCTCTACTTGTGTATATAGACCGGAGTCCCAACCGGAGCCCAGTTGTAAACCTCTTCAGCTGAGCCAACACCGAGTCGAATGCAGCCATGAGATACTGGCGTACCGAGATGATTTTCGCCCTCTTTGTATCCGCTTGGCCACTCGGGGAGCTCGTGGATGCCGTAGCCGCCACCGAGACCTTGCCACCATGGCATCCAAAGCCCGTATCTGGCAGACCATGCTTTCGGGCTCTTGTTTTCTGTTAATCTGGTGCCAGTAGGTGTTGGGGTTGACCACTTGCCTGTCGAGACGACATAGCAATTACCGATATTGCTGCCATCGACAAGGCAAAGTCTTTGCTGTGTTATGTCGACGTCGATATACTTTCCGGAGAATCTTCCGGGAACGAGACCTTCCGAAGGTATTACTTTTTCGACCGATGGCTCCTGCGTGTATGTGACGAGAGCAATGGAGGAAGCCCCATCTTTATTAATACTTTCTTTTATCTTGTTGAGGGCATCGTCCTTGTTTAGGTATTTTCCCGCCTTGCCCTCTACGATGACACTATCATCCAGAGCATTTACTTTTTTGGTGACCTTTTGAATCTCAAACCGTGAAGAGATCTGGTTTAGATATGTTTTGATCTGGTCGTCATCAAGCGCGGCCGTAATCTTGCCTTCGTTGTTGTCAAACCGTATCCAGCTCGAAAGCTCTTCTTTGTTCGGGGTGAAGGAGAAATTTTCGTATGTTAAATCAATTTTTTTAGCGAGAATATTTTTGGCGAACTTTTCGCTCTGGCCGAAGTCCTTCGAACTTGCTTTTGCCTTTTTGGCCGTTACTTCAATGGAGATCGATTCCAAGGACGGATCTGCCAAAGCCGCAACTAGTCTATCCGCGAGTGATGATATATCCACTTCTTGCCCGTCAATTTCTGGCGAGATGACAACCTCACCATCTTTTATCTCAAGGCTTGCATCACGGGACTCTTGGTTTAATTGAGCAACTATTAGGTCTTTGAAGCTTTCGAACTCAGATTTATTGATCTTCGGTTTTGGCGCTACAGCCTCCTTTTTCCATAAGGTTTGGCTGGAAGCAACAAGCTGATCTTCCCAAGCATCAGCTCTTCCAACCTGATAAGCGTCATTAATAACCTGGTTAACATCAAAGGATATTCCTGTTTTAGACAAGTTGATGGTGGATTTTTTGTTGCCTGCGATTAAGGTGATCTCTCGATTAAGAATTTGGCCATAGTGCTTCTGAAGCAGGAAATAGGCCTGTTTTTTTGTTAAACCAGAGAGACGATTGTCACCCAGGTAGACGTTGGGATAAATCTTTTCGGCATAGACATACTGGTAACAAAAAAGACTGCTTGCAGCAGCACTGATAAGCAGTACAACGAAAAACAGTCCTAAAAAGAGCGAGCGAGGTTTCTTTTCAATTTTTCTGATCTCGTCTTGTGCTTCCACCTTCCCCTCATATCAATAGAATTTTGATTTTGAAGTTAGATTTTCGATCGAGATTAGAGCATGGAACATTGAATAGGTGAAGCACATCAATTCTAGCATCTAAAATAGATAATCGAGAGTCTAACCGTGGTAGGACACAGGGCACCCACTTCATAACGCTAAACTTGGTGGGCCCGGCTGGGATCGAACCAGCGACCTACCGGTTATGAGCCGGCTGCTCTAACCGCTGAGCTACGGGCCCGAGATGACGGGCGATAAACATTTTGCGACCCAAGTGGTTTTGTTGGCGCTGTGCAACACGGCGCTACTTGCATCGTGCAAAAAACAGAGTCAATCATTTTTCAAGTTTAACAACTAAAAGTATATCAAGATTAAGGTTAATTCGCAACCGTAATAAATGATTTATCGGTATCACTGTCAAGTAGGACAGGGTGTTGATCTTTTGTTTCATTGCAAGACAGTTTGCGGCCACTATTAGCGGTTATACTATTGACAAAAGATGGTATTAGTGATAAACTAATCTAATTTCAAAAACTTATGAAAAAATATTACAAAAATAATGACCCGCTTGAACACTCTGTCCTATTTTCTTTTTCTCTATATACAACGACGAGAATTGTTATCGCAGGAGTGGCCGTTGCTCTGTTCGCAGTTGCTGGCAGTGTGAAGGCTTCGCCAATCACGGAGGGAAAAATAGTTAGTCTCATCAATATCGAGCGTGGGCAGCATGGGCTAAAGCCGCTGAAAACTGACTCTGATCTTGGAAGCGCCGCATCACTCAAATCCCGTGATATGATTAATCGAGATTACTTTGAGCACTATGCATTCGGCGTCTCGCCCTGGGATTTTATGCAAAATCTTGGTTACGACTATGCTTATGCGGGTGAGAATCTTGCCATGGATTTCAGGACCTCTGAGGGAGTTGTGAATGCCTGGATGGACTCTCCGGCGCATCGCGATAATATTCTTAGCCCCGAATTCGATGATATTGGTGTTGGTATTGTGAAAGGTGAATTTAAAGAAGGCGAACAAGTGCGGGAGACTACGGTTGTTACGAATATGTTCGGCCGCAAAAAAACTATAACAAATCGAATTATCAGCAAGATCAAGAGGTCGTTTATCTTTTAAGTGTTCTAAATCGTTCTCGAGTGTGAAAGTTTGTGACACACACTGCGCACAAAATAATATTTCTGGCTGTGGATAACTAAATTAATTGTTTCCAATACTACATAAAATAAGTTGTTGACAGCCCTTTCGCTCGGGTGTTAAGCTTGGACTCGTAACACAGCCGTTTATGACCAAAAAGTATGATAAAGTATGAAATACTATCATGCTGGTTATGGATGGCAACCACTTAAGCCCACATTGTTGGGCTCGAGACTATGTTTTTTCCGTTTGGGGGAATTGTACTCACTTTGGTGTGCCAATCTTTAGTTGCATCAGTTTCTTGCCATAGGGCAGCATTTTAGTGGACCCGCTTGTTCTTGCGGCTCTTTGGGAGGGAATGAGAATAAGACTAAAAGTTGGCTGTTCGATCTAAATATTAATTCGAAGGTCGATCCTCTACAAGATAATTTTAATACTATAAATTACGGAGTTAAGAATATGAAGTTATTTTTTAAGCGGTGCATGGTCTATCTGGCTGTATGGTCATTGCTTGTGCCAGTTTGGTCAGTCGGCGGATTATCTGATCCCGGCCATGCTTACGCCGCAACGCCAACGATTTCATCTGTGGCTTTTGCACCAACATCAGGTGTTCAAGGTATTGGTGACACTATCACAATGACGATCAATGCAGACGCGACAGGGTATACTGGTGGCGCGATTTCTGTGAATGGAATTGATGTTACTAGCACTCTTGTTGACAACGGAGACAATACTTATACAGTTGCCTACATCATAGAATCAGGAAATAATGATGTTGCCGACACAGCAACCATTCCAGTGAGTGTTGTTATGTCTGACGGGGTTAATCCTGTTAACACTGCCTTCGTAACAGCTCCTAGTGCTAGCTCCACACCAGCTGTTGACGCTCATGCACCGTTGTTAGTTTCGGCTCAGACAAAAACAACAACAACCATGGAAGTAGCTTTTTCAGAAGATTTGAACGGCTCGACTGTTAATTCAAGCGGAAATGAATTTCTTGTCTCTGGCCATACAGTATCTGCTGCTAGCGAGATTGCACCGGGCGTTGTTCAGCTTGCAGTCGATTCACTTATGGGCGGGGAAGCTCCTCTTGTTACGTTTTTCGGAGACATCAAGGACTTAGCTGGTAATGACATTACGGCCGCCGGTCCAATTGTCTCATCTGACGGAATCAAACCCCTTGTTACGAGCGCTGTTGCTTCTCCTAATCCATCTAGTGCTGAGAGCATTACGATAGTTGCGTCTTTCAGTGAGACCATGAACACATCTGTTGATCCGGAGGTAGTCATCAGCGGGATTGTAGGTTCTCCGATTTCAGTGAGTAAAATTGCCTTTGACAACACTACTTGGGTTGGAACTTTTGATTTGCCTGACAACAACGAAAATGCTAATGCGGCTGTTTCAATTACTGGTGCAAGTGATATTGCTGGAAATGTTATGGTTGCCAACGAAAGCGCATTAACCATTGCTGTTGATACAGCGGAGCCGTTTGTCACAGTAAATACACTCAACACCAATGATGTGACGCCAGATCTGGGCGGAACCATCAATGATCCAGCATCCACACTATCTGTAAGCGTCGGTGGAAGTGATTACCCTGCCGCTATTTCTGGGGTGACCTGGGGTAGCACAGTAACAAGTGCTTTGGCTGATGGGATTTATAATATTGTTGCGACCGCAACTGATGCCCTCGGTAACATTGGAACAGATACCACTGTTAATGAACTTATTATTGATACTGTGAAGCCAGTCATCTCGGTTTCACCGGTATCACTCAGTGCTGAATTCGGCAGCACATATAACGATTCAGGTGTGAGCGCATTGGATGTTGTTGGTGGCAACATAACCGCGAGTGTTGTGAAGACCGGAAGCGTAAACACCTTCATGGTTGGGCAGCAGACCATTTCATACAATGTTAGTGATGCTGCAGGAAATGTTGCTGATCCAGTTACAAGAACAGTTACTGTTACTCCTAAGTCCACCCAGATCGTAGCGGGGGCAACAACGAATGTTACCTCAACAACACCAGAAGTAATTGTTCCTTCCAATATTGAAGGCAATGTAACAGTTAATGTTCCGAGTTCCGTAAACAATGGCACACTTAATTTGTCCGCCTTCTTGCAGATCTCTGGTGAGAATAAAGTTGTAACTATTCCGTCCGGTTCAAGCCTTACCATTAATACTGAGACGGCTAGCGGAACCATACAGGTTACAATTCCTGCCGGGACAGTTATTACTGGACCAGGAAACTGGAATGGTATTATCAATCTTGCACAGGTCAAACCAACAGACGGAATTAGCCCAGTCGTTGATACGAATCTGCAAGCTGCAAATATTAACGTATACGAGATTGGGGCAGGTGACAGTAGCTTAACGTTCAGCGTTCCAGTGAAAATAGTATTCGGTGGCCAGGCAGGAAAAAGCTTGGGCTTCCAGAGAGGAAGTGTTTTCACTCTTATCTCTGCCTTTTGCGACAGTTTAACCGCCCCAACAATTACCGGAAACGGTGAGTGTAAGGGTAACTCAGGCAACGACTTGGTTGTTTGGACAAAGCATTTTACCAGATTCGTAACCTACAATCAGACTTTGGTTGCGCTTCCAGCACCAGATGTTACGGCAACGACCCTGACCAGAGATAGTAACAAGTACATCAGAGTGGAGTGGAAGGGTGTTGATCGTGGTGTCGAGAAGTATATTATTGTTGTTAATGGAGCGAATGCTGGCACTATTGCTGCTTCTGGTGATGACAGTGGAGTTTCTTATGCGAGTGAGATTAAAGTTTTAGAGAACGGTAAGTATGATGTACGTGTTGAAGCATGGCGGGGAAGTGAGGTTAGTAAGAGTGCGGTCAAGACGGTAGAGTTTGTTGAGATTGTTTCACAGTCAACAGCTGCTACAACTGTCACGGCAGAAAGCGTTGTTGCGGCTCCGGCTGCACCATCAAGATCAAAGGCTCAGCAGCCTTCCGTGGAGCAGAAGCCAGAAGAGACTCAGCCGCAAGAGAAAGCTGGCGATGAGAAGACAGGCGATGACGCCGGAATCATCAAGGGTGATGATGAGGGCAATGAAGGCAAGATAAATTGGACGCCGTGGATTATCCTCTTCATTCTCATCCTTCTTACGGGTGCTGCCACTGGCGCATATTTCTACTGGTTCGGTGATGAGGAAGAGGTAGTGGCCCCGGCTGCCACGGTCAAGGAACCAAAAGCAGAACCAAAAGAATCAGTCAAAACGGCTGTTAAAAAGAAGCCAACCAACAAGCGATCTAAGCGTTGGTAGTATCAGTTACAGACAGAAAAGGAAAATCCCTCGTGAAAACGGGGGATTTTCTGTATAATTGAAATTAATATTTTCTGTTTATCATTATTCTAAGCTATTGGACACATATGAGATCTGGCAGTTTTCTAGAAAAAGCCAAAGCCAAAATCGAGCATATATTGCCAATGACTTTGACGAGCTTCATTCTATTTTTGTTGATAATCTATTTCTTGTTTATTGTTGGGCGCACAACGTGGAGCAACAATAACTCGAACAAGGCAATTGATATTGAAGAGGGGAAGGTAGAGAGCCTTGCAGGCGAAATAGACTACATGAGACATCAGATTAATTATTTTCAGACCAAATCTTTCAAGGAGAAAGAGGCGCGAGAGAAGTTGGGATTTAAAGCTCCCGGAGAAAATGTTTTGAGCTTGCCGTTAGACAGGCCAGAGGAGAAGGTGGTTGATGAGGCATTGGGCGAGGTTAGGATCAAGATCCCCAACTACCGTCTTTGGTGGTCCTACTTCTTCGATTAATCTTCCGCTTTATTCTGCCGAAGCCCTCTTCCGCTTGAACATTACTGGCGATTGTGCTATTGTGGACGAGTATCGCGGGGTGGAGCAGCCCGGTAGCTCGTCAGGCTCATAACCTGAAGGTCGCAGGTTCAAATCCTGCCCCCGCTACCAAAAGATATAAAATGCGGAAGTAGGATTTGAGCCGAGGAAGGGGTCGGGAAACCTGGGTTTCCCGCGTGAGGAAGAGATTAGAAACCGTGGGTTTCTAAAAGCGAAGCGCGGTGAAAATCCTGCCCCCGCTACCAAAGCTTGTTCTTTAATCATAGAGAATAAACTTTGGTAGGTTCCGATAACCAAGTTGCAAGCTCCAAATAAATCTCAATAACCAATTTTCAAATACTCAGGCTGTTTGGTAATTAGTTCTTGAGGTTTTAAATTTATTTGGTTATTGTTTCTTGGAAGTTGGAATTTTTTAGTTTATGGCAGGGTAGCTCAGTTGGTCAGAGCATAGGATTCATAAACCTAAGGTCGTGGGTTCGATCCCCACCCCTGCTACCACGCTAAGCGTGGTGATCAGAACGCTTAGCGTCCTACCAAAATTTTCGGCCTGTAGGTGTGCGGGCACACATTGTACGAAAAGTCGTTGCGATATTGATTGTGCATTTACTTGTTTAACGTTGATTTGGATATGTCGAGCGAGGCTCGATTTTTTTGTAAAGTAGACTAAACTAATAATATGAAGTTATCTCAAAAATCATTACTATATCGCACACAGAAGGTGATCGAAGAAAACGGGCTGATTGCGCCAGGAGATTCTATTATTGTTGCTGTTAGCGGAGGAGCAGACTCTGTTTGCTTGCTCAGTGTATTAGATCAGTTGAAAGATGTTATGGGTTTTAGCGTTTTGGCTGCACACTTTGACCATCGGTTGAGAGGGGAGGCGAGCGAGCAAGATAAATTATTTGTCCAAAAATTAACTTCACAGTGGGGGATTGAACTATTGACAGGGGAGGCCCCCAGTGACAACTCCTTCAAAAACGAGGAGGAGGCAAGGAGTGCTCGCTACGTCTTTTTTGAAAAAATTGTGGGGGAGAGAAGGGGAGCCAAGGTTGCAATTGCACATAATGCAAACGATTTAATCGAAACCTTCTTGCAACGATTTGTTCGTGGTGCCGGTCTTTCCGGACTCCGCTCCATTCCCCTGCACCGAGATTTTTTTATCCGTCCCCTACTCCCCTTTTCACGTTCTGAAATTGAGGGCTTCCTCAAGAGTGAAGGGCTTTCGTGGCGGACAGATGAATCTAATCAGGACATTCGTTATACTAGAAATTTTATCAGGCACAGGATTTTGCCGCTTCTCTTGGAGATCAATCCGAATTTTATCGAGACTGCTGGCTCCGCAGTGAGGACAATAGATGAAGATTATTCTCTGTTGGAGGAACTGGCAGAGAGCCACTACAAAAAATTGCTAATTTCCGAATCCCTCAACAATGTGATTATTTCGCGCCAAAAATTACTTGAACTCCCCTCCTCGCTGCAAAGGTTGTCTGTGCGGCGAGCAATCTCTAAGGTAGGGAGTCTGCAGGATATCACAATTACGCATCTTGATGAAGTATTTTCGATCATCAACAAGGGGTCGGGCGGCAAATATAAGCTTCTACCCCATTCGTTGCGCATTGAGCTCCGAGATGGTACAATTATTGTGTCCAGACCAGAAGCGTCCAGGTAGCTCTCACCAAAATCACGGGAGTGCTGGTATTCCGAACCCAAAAGTGGAGTCGGAAATGGCGAATTGACCGAAGTACTTCACTGGTAGATTCGCTTGTTCGCTACTGGTATAATTAGTAGCTATGCATTTTTTTATTGGAGACTTATGAAGATAAATCTTACGAAGACAATAATATATTCTATTATATTAATGCTCGCAATTTCGTTTATCAGTGGCGTTATTTCTATGCGGCAGAGCGACGTGAAACAGGTGCCGCTTTCGGAGATATCGCGCGGTGTTGCAGATGGTAATATCCAGGAAGTAACAGTTCGAGACAATCAGATTGTGGCAATACAAAAAGACGGGACAAAGGTTCAATCGACAAAAGAAGCTGGCATAAGCCTAACCCAGTACGGTATTACACCTGATAAAACCAAGATAGACGTACAGGATACCTCTGGTTCCGAAGCGTGGATGTCCATATTGTCCTTGGTTTTACCAGTTCTTTTGATCGGTGGTTTTATTTGGTTCATGATGCGCTCAGCCCAAGGGGCCAACAATCGTGCATTCGGTTTCGGCAAATCGACAGCCAGACTTTTTATGGGTAACAATCGTGTTACATTTAAGGAGGTTGCCGGATTGATCGAACCAAAGCAAGAGTTAATCGAGGTTGTTGATTTCCTGAAGAGCCCAAAGAAGTTTCGTGATTTGGGAGCAGAGATCCCTCGCGGAGTTTTGCTTGTGGGGCCCCCAGGAACAGGCAAGACCTTGCTGGCACGGGCAGTGGCAGGAGAAGCAGGAGTGCCGTTCTTTTCCATTTCGGCTTCCGAGTTTGTGGAGATGTTTGTCGGGGTTGGTGCATCGCGTGTTCGCGATCTTTTCCTGAAGGCGAAACGAAATGCTCCAGCCATCATCTTTATTGATGAGCTTGACGCAATTGGTCGCCAGCGCGGCGCTGGGCTCGGTGGTTCTCACGATGAACGTGAGCAGACTCTAAATCAAATATTGGTTGAAATGGACGGTTTCGACGTTAATGACAATGTTATCGTTGTTGCTGCAACAAACCGCCCTGACGTTCTCGATCCAGCTCTACTTCGTCCTGGTCGATTTGACCGTCAGGTTGTAATCGATCTTCCAGACAGAAATGAGCGTGTTTCAATCCTAAAAGTTCACGCCAAGAACAAGCCAATAGAATCTGGGGTTGACCTGACAAAAATCGCTGCATCTACTCCTGGTTTCTCTGGGGCAGACCTGCGCAATCTTATGAATGAAGCCGCAATTTTGGCTGCACGTGAGGGCAAGAAGACAATCAGCCAGAAGGAATTGAGTGGTTCAATCGAAAAGGTAATGATGGGACCAGAGCGACGATCAAGAATGCTCTCGGACGAAGAGCGAAAGATCACTGCTTACCACGAAGCCGGTCATGCTGTTGTCAGTCATGTTTTACCTAACTCTGATCCTGTCCAGAAGATATCGATTATTTCTCGCGGTATGGCATTGGGATATACTTGGAATATGCCATCTGAGGATCGACGTCTCCAGAGTCGTGCTCGTTTTCAGGATGAGATTGCTTCACTTATGGGTGGGCGAGCAGCGGAGGAAGAATTTTTCGGTAGCGAGAAGGTTACAACTGGTGCACAGAACGATCTAAAGCGCGCTACAGACATGGCGCGAAAGATGGTGACGGAGTATGGTATGAGTGAGCGTTTGGGTCCTCAAACATATGGCCACCACGAAGAAATGCCGTTTTTGGGTAAAGATTATACCGAGCACCGCAACTATAGCGACAAGATTGCTAGCATAATCGACGAAGAAGTCTCTAGTATTATCATCAAAGCCAAAAAGAAGGCCCATGAAGTTATCGGAGCTCACAAGGATGCGATGCAAAAAATCGCTGATACTTTGCTGGCCCAAGAAGTAATTGATGCAGAAGAATTTACTAAGTTCTTTTCGCCAAGCCAAAAACAAAAAACGAAAGCCGCCTAAATTATGAAGCGAATGTTTAAGCTTTTCGGACAGGAGACATCTGTTCGTGGGGCAAGTTTATTGCTAATCGTCACGTTAGCCTTAAGTAATGTTTTGGGTCTTTTCCGCGACTTTTTTTTGACCCGAAATATTTCCTACGCTGAATCAGATGTCTATTTTGCTGCATTTCGCATCCCGGATACAGTTTTTAATTTTCTGATTCTAGGTGCTATCACTTCGGCTTTTATACCAATATTTGCCGATTTTGTTGCCAAGAAAAAACTTGACGATGGATATCAGATGGCGAGCTCGATGATCAATATTGCTTCCTCTGCGATGCTTGTTGTTGCTGTAGTCTTTTTCTTTTTGATGCCGATTCTTGTTCCCTTGATCGTTCCAAATTTTTCACTCGAGAAGATTGCGGAAACCGTTAAGCTCTCTCGCCTGCTCATGATGACCCCGATATTTTTCTCAGCATCATATGTTATTGGCGGAATATTAAATACGTCAAGGCGTTTTTTGGCTTACTCGTTAGCGCCATTGTTGTACAACGCTTCGATTATATTCGGGGCACTCTGGGCGGCTCCGCGCTTTGGGGTTGTTGGCGTGGTTTATTGTGTCGTGGCTGGTGCTGCGCTTCATGCGCTAATACAGATCCCGGCCCTGTTTCATCTTGGTTTTAAGTACTCCGTGGTTGCTAATTTTCGCGATAAGAATATAAGAAAAATTTTAAGGCTGATGGTTCCAAGGAGCATCAGCCTTGGTGCCAGCCAAATGCTTCTCACTGTCTTTACGGCCGTTGCGTCCACGTTAGCTGTTGGTGCCATCTCAGCTTTCAATTATTCAAATAATATTCAGACCGTCCCGGTAGTGGTTTTGGGTAATTCCTTTGCAGCTGCTGTATTCCCAACCTTGGCGATAAAGATATCTGAGAATGATAACAAGGGGTTTGCCACCTATTTGTTACGTGCCATGAAGTCGATTGCTTTTCTGCTTATTCCATCATCGATTATTCTGGTTTTGCTGAGGGCTCAGATCGTTCGCCTGATTCTTGGTAGTGATAAAATTGGCTGGGATGACACGAAGATGACGGCTCTGACTCTTGGATTTTTCTCAATTTCTCTTTTGGCACAGGGATTGATTCCGTTATTTGCCCGGGCCTTTTTTGCTCTGAAGAATACCAAGATACCTATGTATGCTTCTCTGGCCATGGTTATCTCGAGCGTGATTCTCGCCTATCCGCTAACAAAATATTTTTCGGTATCCGGCCTGGCCTTAGCGTTTTCTGTTGGTAGTTTCATTCACCTCGGCATTCTTTTTGCGGCTTTGCAGCGGCGCTATCCCGATCTTAATTTAGTCTCGTTGGTAAGCTCTCTTGAGAAGATAGTAATCAATTCTTTGATTATGGGTGTCGGTGTCTGGTCGGCGATGCACGTTGCTGTTAATTATGTCGATATGAGTCATTTTATCGGAGTCTTGGTCCAAACAGTAGTAGCAGTCGTTTCTGGGCTCGTCATTTACTGCTTGCTTTCCTACTTGGCGGGGAGTGAGGAGCTGAAGTGGGTTTTTGCTCGCAGAATCAATAACTCTGATGTAAAATCTATTGCGGGGGAGCAAATAAGTACCGTTTCGGGAAGTATCGAGGACTAAGGGAGCCTCATGCCAAAGCGCAACAATCAAAGCACTTCTTTCGCTAAAGAAAATTTTTATGGTGAAATTGACAAGCTGAGGTTAAGAAGTTCTTGTTCTCTGTTTTCTCTTGCACTAATTCTCGGCTTCGTTTTCATTCTCCTTGTCGGTTGCCTTCTTTTTGTGGGTAACTATGTTCGGTCGAGGAGTACGACCCCGAGTCGGAAGAGCGGCGCCTGGTTTGATCGGGCAATTTCTGTAATCGGACAAAAGCCGAATAGTGATATCGAGACCAAGCAACTCGATTCAAATATTATTATGATTACGGTCAATGAGGCCGCTTTGGGACGAGTGTTTCAGATTGATGAACCATCATTTCCCCTGAAGCGGGCAAGTCTCAAAGTTAATCAAGAGTCGATTGTTATCAGTGGCAGGTCAAGTGAGAGTATTTTTTCTCTCAAACTGTATGTGGGCATAAGACCAACCGTGGTTGACGGCAGGATGAATTTTGAGATTGCGGAAATCAAGGCTGGAAATATAGCTGCGCCTCCGAAAATAATTGATGCTCTCAGGCCGACAATAGAGAAGAATACCAAGGAATATTTACCACTCGTAGGAAGTGACATTGTAGTGGACAGCATCCGTCTCTTCGATGGTTACATGGAAATTCAGGGACATAAATTGCAACAATCATGAGGAACCTGGCATGAACGCCTTTCTTTTTTCTGACCTTCATGGGTCGCTGACCATGCTCAAGAAGATCGAGCTCTTCTTGTTGGAGAGGCAAGACATTGGTCTCCTCGTCTTTGTGGGTGACTTCCTGAACTCTGGACGTCCGGTTTCTTTTGTTCTTGAGCTAATAAAATTTTTGAAGAAGGTTGATAAAGATTTTGTCTGGGTTTCCGGCAACAATGATTTTGGTGATGGTTTTGACATCTTGAATGAGATATATCCATGCCTTGATGGGAGAGAGAGAAAAGTGGCCAAACATCGTTTTGTCGGTATTGGCGGCTCGCCTATCAGGTGGGAGGGTGAGAGTGATCCGCTGGGCGAGATTCAACCGGATTCAATTGGTGGATCAATCCTTTTGTGGCATTATCCACCGCCAGGTAGGCTCAAATATTTTTCAGCCGACTCTCTCTCCCCTGCTCCGCTTTCAGCGGAAAAACCCAAAACCCAAATCCCAAAACCTAAAGATCCAGAAAAACAATCATCGGCTTTGGGTTTTGGCGCTTTCGGTTTTTCGGGCACTTCGCGCTTGGCGCACTCTCCCCTCGCCCATATTTGCGGCCATCTTCATAGCAGAGCCGGTATAGCTTATGTCGGGGGAACCAAGATTGTGAAGTTGGGCGGAGCAGTCTTGGACCACTATGCTATAATGAATGTTGAAAATTTGAAGATAGAATTCGGGAGACTTAAATGAGAATCGGTGTAGTTGGTAGCATGAATCACGCGGAAAAGATATTGGCGCTAAAAAACCGTTTGATCGAAATGGGCCACGAAGCATTTGTCACCGGTCTGATCGATCCATTTGTTGGAAAGGACGAGAAAGAAAAAGAGAGGATCAAATTAGATCAAGAAACAAACATTGATTGCGTTATCAAGGAGTTCTGGGATCTGATGCAGGGTGCTGATGCTGTTCTGGTTGCCAACTACGAAAAAAAGGGCATTGATAACTATATTGGTGGCAACACGTTTTTAGAGATGGGTTTTGCGCATGTGCTCAACCAGAAAATTTACCTACTTAATCCTGTGCCCGAGATCGAGTTTTACAAGGCCGAAATAATTACGATGAAACCAATAATCTTGAATAACAGCCTAAGGGATATAAAATGAAATTCGGAGCTCATGTCTCAGCAGCCCGGCCATTTTCAGAGGCCATCAAACGAGCGAGTGACATCGGTTGCGAGTGTATGCAGATTTTCTTGAACGCGCCGCAGCGCTGGAATCCAGTCATAATTCCCGATGAAGAGATGGAGCGGTTTGTTGAGATGAACCAGAAGGCGAAAGTTTCGCCGATTATTTCTCACTCCATCTATCTTATTAGCTTGTCTGGCAATAATCCATTCTATTATGAAGCATCACAAAAGTCGCTCATAGATGAGCTAGAGAAGGGCAAACGTCTTGGCTTGCTTGGGGTCAATACTCATCTCGGCTCTTCAAATGATAAAACGTTTGAAGATGTAGCGGAAAATGTTGCCGGGGCGATTAGGAATATTTTGGATGCTGTACCAGATGGTCCGGATTTGATAATCGAAAATTCAGCAGGTTCTGGAAACGTTATTGGCGATGAAATAGAAGAAATAGGTGAAATCATAAAGAGCGTGAGATCGCCCCGCCTCAAAATTCTAATTGATACGGCTCACGCCTTTGAGTCTGGTTACGCACTACACACGAAGAATGGGCTTGATGAATTTGTTGACAAGATAGACAAGCTTATCGGAATCGAAAGATTGGTCGGACTTCATATTAACGACTCTGCTACCCCTTTCAACTCAAAAAGAGACCGTCATGCCGACATCGGGATGGGCGAGATGGGACTTGAGGCGTTTGGCCGTATTGTTTCTCATCCTAAACTCCGTGATCTTTTCGGAATCATCGAGACACCAAGTCTTAAGGGAAAAGGGGATGCCCCCAACCTAGAAATCCTTCGGTCTCTCTAGTATCACTCCCTATATCTGGGGCCGATGGAGCCATGGCTGTATCCGGTGTTACGTGCAACATGTTGATAATTATTACTTTGGCACCATATTCTTTTTCTGGCCAACTCAATCATCCGTTTTTGCAGTAAACCTCTTCCATATTAGGCGCATGGTTGGTATAATTATAATGTTGAATTCAATTCGCGACAGCACAGGAGGGAATTGAAAGTTCTGGGAGGATTAAAGAAATTTTTGAAGAAAAACCGCAGCAAGAGCGGTGATTTTGGTGTTCTGGCAAAAGACAAGAGAGATATCAAAAATTTACTTAAGGCTGAACAGGCCCACGTGAAGGAGCTGCGTTCGATTGACAATAAAATTTTACGGATTCAGCACTCAACTAAAACCAACATTCCTTGGCTTGCTCCGGTGCATTGCTACTTGCGGATGCGTTGGCAGTGGTATTACCGTTGGCACATGAACCCTTGGAGCTCTCGGATTCATGCGGCGATTTTGTTGGTCCTGTTCGTGACAGTGACATTTTATGGTACCGCCCCCCAATTTCAACAAAGGGCGATGGCGGCTGATAATTCCTGGACGGGGGCTGGTAACAATTGGAGTAATGCTGCTAGCTGGACGCTTGGGCATGTGCCGAACGATACTGAAATTGCCCGGATTGATTCAAACGTTACGGTCCATATTGATGCCGCTGCCAATGTGGCAGGGATTATTCAGAGCACTGGTACGTTAATCCAAGATACTGGTATTGCCGTAACGGTCGGGAGCTCTGGTTGGAGTCAGACGGGCGGAACATTTACCGGTGGAAACTCGGCTATCACCAATAGTGGCAATTTTACTTTATCGGGTGGAGTGTTCACATCGACAAGCGGAACTCTCTCAACAGCAGGGAACTGGAGCCAGACAGATGGAACTTTTCTTCACAACTCCGGTACAGTAGATTTCACAAAAACTAGCGGCATACAAACTCTTGCGATGGGCTATACGCCGTTTAATAACTTTGCACATTCGGGTGCGGGCGAGCTTCAGACCAGCACCCCGAGTTGGCAATACCGCAGGGTTATTACGATTGATCACACCAAGTTTCCAGATGTCGCAAGTCCGTCGGCTACATACGCAAACTTTCCAGTCATGATCTCGGCCTCAAGCTTGTCAAACATCAATGCACTTGGGACCGATATTAGGTTTACTGATTCTGCGGGTACGCCATTGGCCCGGGAAATCGAATCATATGCATCAGGTGCCCTGATTGCGTGGGTTAAATTTACCCCAACAAAAGATGCTGGGGATGCGACTGATGATACGCTCTATATGTATTACGGTAACTCAGGGGCGGTAGAGCCGACAGCTACATCTGCCTATGGCAAAAATAGTGTCTGGACTAGCAATTACCTGGGAATCTACCACTTGGCGGATGCTGGGCCAACGAATGCTGTTGATTCCACTTCTGTCGCTAATGACGGCACACAGGGTGGCGGTGTAACTTTTGGGGCAAGCGGTAAGATTGGTGCTGCAACGAGCTATGATGGCACTGATGATATCATGACACTCAAAAATTACTCGATTACTACCTCAACTATTGAGATGTGGATAAATCCGGACACTATTGTCAACGGCGATAGAATTATTAGTAACACTGATGGCGCTGCCGGTGGTTTCACAACTCAATTTGCTAGTTCAAAAATTCAATATTGGAATGTTCCTGCTGGATCATGGAGCGATTGGTCGTCCACGGCACTCTCTGCGGGGAACTGGTACCATTTGGCGATGGTGACAAGCGGCGGCAATAGTACACTCTACATCAATGGTGCTGCCGGCAATACCTTGAGCGCGGCAAGCAGCCCGTTTGGGACTTTGGGTTTGGCTGCTAAATTCCGCAGTACCTACGGAACCACTTTTGATGGCTTCATTGATGAAACGCGTGTTTCCAATACGGCACTTTCCGCCGAGTGGATTACGGCTGAATACAACAACCAAAGCTCACCGGCGACATTCGCAACGGCTGGCGTCGAGTTGGGCAGCGTTTTCAACGTTAGCGGAAGTGCCACTGTCTCTGCCGGTACCTTCAATATCAATGGCAGAAACTTGACGACGGCCGGTGTTTTCACGGTTAGCAGCGGCGCAACTTTCAGCTTGACCGGAGACGAGACAATCACCAACGGGACCACAACTCTGGCTTCCGGTTCAACGGTTGCCTATGTTGCAACATCCGGCACTCGGGCGATCAAGAATTGGTCCTATCCAAACCTAACCATAAACGGCTCTGGTGGGACATTTAACTTGCCGGCCGATACAACTGTTAGCGGCAATTTAACTTTGACTGCCGGTACACTTGACGTTACGGCAAGCAATTATAGCTTAAGTGTCGCTGGCAATTGGAACAATAACGGCGGTAGCTTTACTGCCCGATCAGGCACAGTTACTTTAGCTGGCGCCGGTGGCAATGTTACGAGCGGCGCCGGTACATTCAATAATTTAACGCTTAACAGCGCACCTGGCGATGTCAGCTCTGGCATGGTTGGCCGCTTTAATCTCGACGAGACAAGCGGTAATACTGTCCGGGATGCGACCCTGACCAATGCTAATAATTTGACTGATAATAATACGACCCCGTCTGTAGCAGGCAAGGTGAGCAATGCAGCGAATCTGGCTTCAGCCAATAATGAATATCTGCGGATAGTGGATAATCCGTCACTAAGGACTGGTGATATTGATTTTACCGTATCTGGTTGGGTTAATTTAGCTAGCAAACCCGAAGCCGGGGTAATTGTCGGTAAATGGCAGCATGGCGGCGACCGCACTCAAAACGAGTGGGTCCTGGAGTACGACGGACCAACGAGTGGTGATCGGTTTCGCTTTTATGTCTCGAGCAATGGAACGGCTGTTTCTGCTAATGCAAGCGCAGATAACTTGGGATCACCATCGCTAAGTACCTGGTATTTTATTGTTGCCTGGCATGATGCTGCCAACAACACTATCAATATTCAAGTTAATAATGGGACGGTGAATACGACTAGCTGGTCCAGCGGAGTTTTTGGCGGCACCTCCGCTTTTACGATTGGTTCGCATGAGTACTCTGGCACAACCTACCCTTGGAATGGTCAAATTGACGAAATAAGTTTCTGGCGGCGGACTCTGACGGCGGATGAAAAAACTGTTCTTTATAATGCCGGTAATGGCAAGGCATACAGCTCGTTGACTTCAGCTGAGAAAGCTAGCCTGGTATCGTATTGGGGCTTGGACGAATCCTCAGCCGGAGCCGGCGCTGTCACCCGCGCCGATTCGCATGGCGGAATTGGGGTGGTGACAGGAGCAACCGCAACCACCGGAGTAATCGGCGGTGGTCAAGCATTTAACGGTAGTGCATATATCAGCGCAGGAAATCCAAGTGCTCTAAACTTCAATGCGAGCGATTCTTTTAGTATCAATATGTGGGCAAATTCATCAAACTGGGCTACAAATTACGAAATGCTCTTTGATAAATACCTAGAAGCGACACTAAAGGGATACAGTTTGGGCGCAGACGGGACAAACAGGACGCTAAGTTTTGCCATTGGTGGAGGTAGCTGGCCGGGTAACTTTTTGCGTGTTACAACGCAAAGCGCCTTATCAAACAGTACTTGGTACCACATCGTAGCCACGTATGATGGTAGTGAGAGCGTCTCTGGCGTGAAAATATACGTCAATGGTGTATCGCAAACGCTGACAACCGTTATCGATGCGCTCAGTGCTGCAGATACCACCTCAACCGCTCCAGCGCAGATAGGCGCGCGCAATGGTTCAAACTATGGTTTTGTAGGTAGTATCGATGACACTAGGATTTACAACCGTGTTCTCACTCAGTCAGAAGTTAGTGAACTCTACCACGGCACATATACCTTGCAGGATGATTTAAATGTCGATGGCAATTTGACTTTGACGGCCGGTACTCTGGATGTTTCGGCTGATAATCGTAATATTAACGTTGGCGGCAACTTTGCCAATAGCGCCACTTTCAACGGTCGCAGTGGCACAGTGACGTTTGACGGTGCAAGCCAGACGATCTCCGGTAATACTACTTTTAATAATTTTGCTACCACCACTCAAGATCAAACCTTGTCTTTTGCCGCCGCTTCGACCCAAACCATCTCGGGCACTTGGACAGTGACTGGCGCTGACTCTCATCCGATCACCTTGCAGCGTAGCGGTGGTGCTGGGGTGTGGAATGTCAATCCGACCACGGCCAATATCTCCTATGCCACCATTTCTAATTCCACCAATCTAGGTTCGGCAATCACCGCAACTAACTCGACCGACGGTGGGGGCAACACCGGCTGGACAATTCCCCTTCCATTTACTCTCTCTGGTACTTGCCAAAAGTATGATCGCTCTACTAACTGTGCCGAAGGAGAGACAGTCAAGGTAGCGGTCAATGGCACGGTTGATAATGTTAATACAGGGACGACAAGTTCCGGTTCGTTTAGCATTTCCGGCTTGACTGCACCGAACTCAGGTGATGTTATTACCGTCTTTGTCTCCGGTGTAGATGATGCCCTTGAGGCTAATGCCGTCACCAAGTATGACGGCAGCGGCAACATCACTGGTATGACTTTGTATGAAGATCATCTCACAATTGGTTCAGGGGACAACCAAACAATCGCAAACTCTGATCTGGCCAACTATGATAATTCAGTTTCGGCTGCCAGTCACAACGATATCTTCTTCGAGGTAAATGCCGACAATGATCTCTCCACCGATGCGACAGATCAGACATCCCAAGACACGCTTCTAGTCCTGGCTAATAACACCTATCGTCCTGATTCAGCCAGCTCGGGCAATGTCGGCGCAACACACCTCATCATCAATAGCAGCGGTACTATTACCGCCGATGGCAATTCCTGGAATATCGCCGGCAACTGGACCAACTCCGGTTCTTGGGATGCCGGCACCAGCACTGTTACCTTTGACGGTTCTTCCAATTCGGTTATTGTTACCGGCGGCACCGGGACGACTCAGGACTTCAATGCAATCGTCGTCAACAAAGGCGTCTCTACTAATTATGCCCAGCTGTCAACTAACGGCCTCGATGTTGATAGCACGCTTACTGTCACCGTCGGCGTCCTTGACTTGAACGGTCAAAACATTTCCACAACCACTACCATGACGGTGGCCAATGGCGCCACTCTAAAACAAACCGGCGACGAAACAATCTCGGCTACACCCACTCTCTCGGCCACCTGCACCGTTGAGTACACCGCCACCTCCGGCACCAGGAATATCCGCAACTGGACCTACACCAATGCCATTGTCAAAATCAACGGCACCGGCGGCACCTTCACCTTGCCTGGCGATAAAACCTTAGGGGGCCTGACAGTTTCGGCTGGCACGTTCGATATTAGCACCAGACTTCTGACTGTTAGCGGCGCTACCACCTTGAATGGTGGCGATCTGACCGGCACTATCGCGATGGATTTCAATGGCGGCTTAACTATCTCTGATGCCGGCAGCGCTCTGACCGCCGCCAGTCACACCCTTGTGGCCGGGACATACGAAAAAAGCGCCGGCACAACGGATTGGACAACCAACTCGTCAGGCTTTTATATTCTTCCGAATAGCGACTACGCTATTCCTACCGACACTTATTATGATCTCTACCTCTACAACCAAGGCATGACCTACCGGACATTATCCCTAAGCAGCGGCACTACCACTATTCGCAATCTAACCATTACCCCCCAATCTGTTCCGTTTGGCGAGATTACCCTGGCTGTCGGTGCCGAAACCTTAACCGCCTCGGGCAATATCTCCACGAGCTATCAAAATGCCGAGAAGGGTAAAATCACTGTTACCTCCGGCACCATCAACGTCGGTGGCAACTGGTCAAATGCCGGCAGCTTTACCGCCGGGACGGGTACAGTTACCTTTACCGGTTCGTCGCAGACGATTTCTGGTAATACTACTTTTAATAACTTTACTAAAACCAATAGCACCAATGACGCCACTGATGCTATTTTGGCCTTTACTGCCGGTACGACACAGACAGTCGGCGGCTTGCTCACTCTTGACGGTCTAGATGACGATGATCGTGTCAATTTGGTTTCTTCCTCCTCACCCACTCGCTGGAACTTGGCTGCGAACGGTACCTTTGCCATTGATTACGCCGATGTCACCGATTCCAATGCGACCGGATTAACACCTACTTATACCAATACCAATGACGGCGGGAACAACGTTAATTGGGGCTTTGGTATCACCATCTCCGGCACTTGCCAGAAATATAACCGTTCGACCAATTGTGCCAGCGATGAAACGATTGCCGTTGCGGTCAATGGGGAGATTCAAACCGGCAAAACAGCCACCACTAATTTTGACACTGGAACCTTTAGCATCTCTGGCGTCACAACACCAAACTCTGGCGATACTATTACTGTTTTTGTCTCGGGTGTGGATGACGCGCTCGAGGCTAACGCTGTTACCAAGTATGATGGCAGTGGCAGTATCACCGGTGTGAAATTGTATGAAGATCATCTTACAATTGGTTCAGAGGACAATCAAACCGTTGCCAACTCTGATCTTGATTCATACGATAACTCTGTTTCTGTTAATGAGGATATTTTCTTTGAGGTCAATGCCGACAACGATCTTTCGACCGATGCGACAGATCAGACCTCCCAAGACACGCTTCTAGTCCTGGCTAATAACACCTATCGTCCTGATTCAGCCAGCTCGGGCAATGTCGGCGCAACACACCTCATCATCAATAGCAGCGGCACCATTACCGCCGATGGCAACAACTTTACTATCCCTGGCAACTGGACGAACTCCGGCACTTTCACCGCCGACACCTCCACTGTCACCATCAGCGGTTCGGGCACCTCCACCTTTACTGGAAATACGTCATTCAATAGTTTGACTTGTGCTGTTGCCGGCAAACAACTCACCTTCACCGCCGGCTCAACTCAGACCATTGGTGGTGTTCTTACTCTTACCGGCACATACAGCAACATGATTTTGCTGCGCAGCTCCTCTAGCGGTAGTGCCTATACCATCGTGAAAAACGGCACCACTAACATCGACTGGGTTGATGTCAAAGACTCCACCGCCACCAATGCCATCACGGCGACCGACGGCACCAACAACACCGGCAACACCAACTGGACCTTTACTTATGAGAATCGGTATCGAATTGGGGCTGGGGGAAACTGGAACAACACTAACTACTGGTCAAAAACCTCGGGGGGTGCGACTGGAGAGTCTACCCCTGGTGTCAATAATAATGCTTACTTTGATAGTAATTCATCCTCCAGTTGCACACTCGGTGCTTCGGCATCTGTCAGGAACATTTATAGTTTGGGTGGCTATGCGGGGACACTCACGACAAATAGTTCACTCTATAGCTTTACTATCGGCGGGGCCATCGAGTGGGATGCTGGCACACTCACAATAAGTTCTCCCACAACGATTTCCAATTCTATCGCAATAGGAGGCACTGCTACATTCAATATCAATCATGCTCAAGCCCTTGGTAGTGCCGCTATGATTATTAACGGTGGAACGATCGACAATTCATCAGGTACTAGCATAACTTTATCAACAACGAACGCTCAGACTTGGAATAGTAGCTTTGCCTTCGCAGGTACGACGAATCTTACTTTTGGCCCAGGAAGTATAACATTAGCCAACGATGTTACAGTTACCACGAATGGATCATCAGTGAGAGTGTTGGCTGTGGGCAACGTGATTGGCGGCAATTACAGCCTTGCAAAATCGGGACCAAGCAGATTGCAGCTATCAGGTGCGAACACATTCGGCGGATCAGGAAAGAGTATAACCCTAAATGCTGGCTACTTGTATATAAATAATGCCTCTGCCCTTGGTGATGCCGCTAATGTATTTATCGTTAATGGTGGCACGATTGATAACACGAGTGGTAGTACAGTGACAATGGCGAATAATTACCTTATGCAGTGGAACGCCAGCTTTTCCTATACCGGTAATCGTTCGATTGTCTTTGGTACCGGTTCGGTAACTCTGGGTACAAACTGCACTGTTACTTCTGGCAGCTCGAACTATCCTCTTACGGTGGGGGGAGCAATTTCCGGAAGCTACAATATTATTAAGGCGGGTGTGGGTGCGCTAACTTTATCGGGTGCTAACTCCTTCGTCGGTTCGCTAACCATCGATGCCGGTACCCTTACGCTTCCAGAGGCCAATGCATTCACTGGTGATGTGACACTCAATGCCGGCACCCTTACGCTTTCTGGCGCCAACACTTTTCTTGGTGATGTGACACTCAATGCCGGGACGATTAACATTAATCACGCCACTGCCCTAGGTAACGCTGCAAATACATTGGTTATAAATGGCGGGACGATCGATAATTCCACAGCAGGAAATATCACTTTGTCTAATAACTATCCTGTACAAATAAATGCCAGCTTTGCCTTTACTGGTACTCGATCACTACTCTTTGGTACCGGCGCGGTGACGTTAGGCGCTAACTGCACATTTACATTGAATGGCTCAACGAGCTATGCTCTTGGTTTTTCCGGCGTGGTTAGCGGCAATTTTGGCATTATTAAGGAGAGTACCGGGGGCTTAATATTGGGTGGGGCTAATGATTTTACCGGTGGTGTTACGCTCAATGCTGGAAGACTCTATATCAATCATAATACGGCGATTGGTACGGGCACGCTTGTCATTAATGGAGGCGATCTGGAAAATTCCTCGAGTGGCACTGTTACATTGACCAACAATAATGCTCAGACCTGGAACGCCAGTAGCTTTTCTTTTAACCTCTATCATGGCGACCAAAATCTCAACCTAGGTTCCGGGGCGGTCACTTTGGGTGCAAATTGTTCCGTTCTCTCCTACAATTCGCGTATACTGACAGTTGGCGGTGTAATAAGTGGTGACTACAAACTAACTCAAGCTGGTCCAGCGACTTTAGAAATTACTGGTAGCAACTCTTATACCGGCGGGACGACGGTTTCGGCTGGCTATCTGATCTTTTCGAATGGTTCCCTGGGAACAACAGGTAACATCACATTTAGTAATGGTACGCTTCGATATGCCAGCGGCAACACCCAAGATATTTCTGGTCGAATAAAGAGCAGCGGTAGCGCTATCAAGATCGACACCAACTCTAATAATGTCACCTTTGCTAGCACGATTGATAACTCAAATACGGCCGGCCTTACCAAGTCAGGTGCGGGTGTGGTAACGCTTAATGCTGCCAATACATACCTTGGGACTACCTCCTTAGACGGGGGGGCACTAAACATTAATAATCCCACTGCTGTTAGTAGCGGAACACTAAACCTAAACGCAGGTGGAGGCGTGATTGATAACACCTCCGGGGCGCCAATCACTTTGTCAAATAACAACCCGATTATTCTTGCTAATTCAATAACATTTACCGGCTCAAATAGTTTAAACCTTGGTACGGGAGCAGTCACAATATCAGGTGGGAATCGAAGTTTGGATCAGAACGGGTCAACACTGACAGTTGGGGGGATTATTGATGATGGGGTAAATTCATATAAAATATCAAAATCTGGTGTCGGCACATTAACACTAAATGGTGCCAATACTTTCGACGGAGGTTTTAGTTTATACGGGGGAACACTAAATCTTGGTCACGCAAGTGCGCTTGGGACTGGCACTTTTACCTTTGTGAATGCAGGTACGAGTTTCGACAATACGTCTGGTGCACCAATGACCCTTACTAACAACAATGCAATTGTTTTTGGTAATACTAGCCCTACATTTATTGGTTCTAACGATTTGGATCTCGGTACTGGGGGAGGCACAATCACAGCTTCGAGCGGATCTGGTTTTACTGTCAACAGTCATACTCTGACGATCAATGGTGTTATAAGTGGAGCCAAGACGTTTAGTAAGGCTGGCGTAGGCACTTTGACTTTAGGTGGTGCCAACACCTTTAGCAATGGTATGACTGTGTCGGCTGGTACACTCAACATCAACCATGCCCAAGCTATTGGATCAGGGACTTTTACAATATCCGGCGGAACAATTGACAACACCTCCGGCACGTCGATCACTCTGGCGAACAATAATGTCATGGCGTGGAATGGTGATTTTGCCTTCACCGGTACCAATGACCTCAATCTTGGTACAGGAGTTCCCACGCTAAACGCTAATCGGAGCGTGACCGTAAATGGTGGCACCTTGACAGTAGGCGGAGCGATGACCGGCGGGGGCAATGCCCGAACCTTAACAAAAAATGGTAACGGAACGTTGGTTGTCGGCGCGTCGCCAGGCTATATGGGTTCTTGGACGGTCAGTGGGGGGACGATTCGCGCTGAGGCAGCCTTAACTTTAAATAATGCTACTCAAGATCTTGCTATCACCTCCGGAACTTTGGATCTAAATGGCCAGGACTTGACCGTCAATGATCAGTTTACCATCGGTGCTGCCGGTGTCTTGAAGATGACAGGGGATGAAGCCGCGGTCTCAACGCTCGATACTATCACTGAGGGCGCTACGATAGAATACCATGCAACATCTGGAACACGAGACATCAAGAACTGGACATATACCAACGCTACACTTTGGATCAATGGTGCTGGCGGGACATTTACTCTGCCGACTAATTTGACCGCTCGGGGAGTTGATATTGATAACGGCACGTTGACTCAGTCAAGTACACATTCGATCACCGTCGGTGTGGCAAATTTTGATGTATCAAACGGTAACTTCTCCGGTGGCTCCGGCACGGTTGACATCAATGGCAATCTCGCTCTGGCTGGTGGGACATTTACCTCAACCTCTGGCCAGCTTCAAGTCTCTGGTGATTGGACCAAATCAAGCGGCGCCTTCACCCACAATTCCGGCACCGTTGTCTTTGATGGGACAAGCCAGACCATATCCGGCTCGACCACTTTTAACGCCTTCTCAACCACCACGCAAGATCAGACGCTCTCATTTAATGCCGGCGATACCCAGACAATTGCCGGAACTTGGACGGTGACCGGCGCGGCCGACCACTTGATCGCCTTGCAGCGAAGCGGGGGAAGCGGCCAGTGGAATGTCTTGCCTCAGGGAAGTGTGAACATTTCATACGCCAATGTTTCGAACTCCAACAATCAGGGCACTGCCATACTCCCAACCAATTCAACCAATGGTGGTGGTAACACCGGCTGGTTTACCACAACACCGACGGTGACAACCCAGGCGGCGACAACTGTTTTACAAACAACGATTGTGGCCAATGGCACCACCACTGCAACGGGCGGAGCTAATGCGACTGTTCGCGGCTTCAAATATGGCTTGACTGAGACGGATACTTGGGATTCTTACGATAGTGGTGATTTTGGTGCTGAGGCTTTCACCAAAACAATCACGGGCTTAACTCTCAATACGACATATTACATTCGGGCTTATGCTACCAACAGCATCGGCACAAGCTACGGCTCATATGTCTCTTTCACAACCTCTCAAGTTCCAGCGGTTCAATTTACCTTGGCCTCAAGCTCTGGCGCTGAATCAACACTTTCACCATCTATCGAAATCTCAATTCCTTCGCAATCTTCCGAGAACGTCAGTGTCAGCTATGCTGTCACAGGTGGCACAGCGACCGGTTCCGGTACTGATTATACCCTGGCCAGCGGGACAGCAACCATTACGGCCGGAGGCACTACGACGACCCTGCCGCTCTCTATCGCTAACGATCTGGCTGATGAGGTTGATGAAGCGGTGATCATGACAATCTCATCTCCGACAAATGCGACGCTCGGAGCAAATACTGCCCATACTTACACCATTACTGATGACGATAATGCGCCCAGTGTTACACTGTCTCTGGCTGATTCGCCTTTGGCTGAAAATGGTGGAGTGGCGGTGGCAACAGCAACGCTTTCAGCCGTGTCGGGCAAGAGCGTGACCGTCAATCTGGCCTATTCCGGCACAGCGACCAACATCACGGATTACACTCGAAGTAGCGCTTCAATCGTTGTCGCAGCAGGGGAGTTAACCGGCACGGCAAGTCTAACCGGGGTTGATGATTCCCTTGATGAATCGGACGAGACTATGATCGTCGATATCGACTCTATCACCAACGGCACGGAGGCAACACCGCAACAGGTCACGGCCTACATTACCGATGATGATGGCACGCCTACTATTGCCTTTAGTGCGGCCACTGCCAGCGGCAGTGAAGCGACGACATCAGTCACGCTGACTGTTAATCTGTCCAACGCTTCCAGCCAGGAAATCACCGCCGGCTACACTGTCACCGGTACGGCCTCTGGCTCTGGCACGGATTACACTCTGGCCAATGGTGTGGCGACGATTGCTGCTGAAGCAACATCTACCACCATCCCCCTCACCATCGTCAATGACACTTTGGATGAGAACGATGAGACAGTTATCGTTACCCTCTCCAATCCAGCCAACGCCGGCCTCGGTGTCAATTCCGCCATCACTTACACCATCACTGATAATGATAATCCAGCAGTGATTCAATTCAGTAGTACAACGTCTGGTAATGCCGAGAGTACAACATCTGTCAATATCGCCGTCTCTCTGGATGTGGCATCCGGCTTGGCGACCTCAGCCCAATACACTCTCTCCGGCACAGCCACCGGTTCAGGCACCGACTACACTTTGGCTGCCGGCACCGCCGAGATAGCGGCAGGGGAGACCTCGGTCAATATTCCGGTCACGATTGTCAATGATGCCCTCGATGAGGACAATGAAACGATTATCCTGACTCTTTCTAATCCAGCTAATTCATCTCTTGGTAGTAATACAACCCACACCTACACCATCACCGATGATGATGCCACCCCATCAATCACATTTGATACCGATGCCGAGAGTGGGGCTGAGAGCGTCACATCTAAATCAATCACTCTTTCCCTCTCAGCTGTTTCCGGTCGTAATATTACGGTATCATACGCCCTCTCTGGTACAGCTGCTGGTTCCGGGACTGATTACACCTTGGCCAATGGTACGGCCACGGTTGCTGCTGGCCAAGCTTCTACAACACTTGGTTTTGCGGTTGTTGATGATCCGACCGATGAGCTGGATGAGACCGTCGTTATCGACATCAGCAATCCGACCAATGTCGCCCTCGGGGCGACCACCGAATACACCTATACCATCGCTGACAATGACAATCCGCCAACGGTTGGATTCTTAGCAGCCAGTTCGAGCGGTTTAGAAACAGTGGTAGCTCCAACTATTACTGTCTCTCTCTCCTTGGCTTCAGCTAAAGAAATTACCGTTGCTTACGCTACCTCGGATGGAACAGCTGAGGCCGGCTCAGACTACACTGCCGCTTCCGGGACATTGACATTTGCTGCCGGCGAGACGAGCAAAAGCATTGCTCTGGCAGTCACTGATAACGGAGTGGTGGAGGCTGACGAAACTTTGGTTGCTACCCTTTCTGACCCCTCGAACGCAACGATCGGAGCAAATCAAACTCATACCTACACCATCACCAACGATGACACCAATCCAACTGGCACTATCTCGATCAATGATGCTGCAGCCAAGTCTAATGCGACTACAGTCACACTAAGTGTGACAACTGACAAGGCTCCACAGATGAAAGTGGCCAATAGTGAATCTGAATTAGGATCGGCTGACTATGAAACTTTTGCTACCACCAAATCCTGGGTACTTGCTGCCGGTGCCGACAGCATCCGCACAGTTTACCTCAAGCTCAAAGATCAATACGGAAATGAGTCCGAGGTTATTTCTGACACGATCGTTCTCGACACGACTGCGCCCGCTCTACCAACCGGCTTGGTTGCCGTCTCCGGCAACACCTCGATCTCCCTTTCCTGGACTAATCCGACCGACTCAGACTTTGTCAATATCGCTATCTTCCGTTCGACTACCGAGAACTTTACACCTGATTTGGTCGCTAACAAGATCGCCAGCACAACAACCACGAGCGAAGCAACCTACGTTGACACCACTGCTGAGAATAACACCACTTACTACTATGCAATCAAGGCGCTCGATGACGCTGACAACTACTCTTCTGCTTCAACCCAAGTTTCAGGCAAGCCTGACTCCGACAATCCAACCACTCCAGGCAGCCCGACAATCACTGAAAGAGTTTCATTGCTTGATTCCAAAGAAATTGTCAACAAGAAAGATATTGCTTTCACCTGGAACTTATCTACCGACGACAACTCAGGCATCAAGGCCTATTATCTTTCGATCGGTAGAGCCTCCGGGTTGAAGGATGTCGTCGATAGCCAAGAAATTCTTGTCTCAACCTTGACTAATGCTGACATGCCGACTGCTAAATATCAATTGCCAACTGACGGCATTTACTATGCTCGAATTCAGGCCAAGGATAACTTGGGTAATACTTCATCATACTCTAGTGAGCTAGCTATGATTGTTGATACGGAGAAGCCACAGATGAGTGAGACCATGATGATGTTCGATGCTTCCGATCGAGCTTCAGGAAAGTATGCTGTCGCTTTGGTTTGGCCTTTAGCCAAGGAAGACGGGTCGGGCCTATTGGGATATGCAGTTGCAAAAGATGACCAATCAATTGTTGCTGCCAGTAAGTTAATAACTGAAAAGGTGACCGAGGATAAGTTATCAGGCTATGCTTATTATTTTGACGGCACGACAGCTGAAGAATCAGCTAGCTACTCGGTTGTTGCAATTGATCGTGCTCAAAATGTTTCAGGCAGACTTGAGGGCATTTTAGCAGATACAACAGTTCTCAAAACAACCAACCAACAGGCTGGAAGCAAAACTATCAAGCTCTCGTCTTCCGTCATTGGTGAGGGCAAGCTTGAGATAACCGATATTAATGCTATGCCATCTGAGGTCTCAGGCAAGAAGACCCAGGCCAAAGTTACCTGGAAAACCACTGTGCCATCAACCTCGCAGGTAGAGTACGGGCAGGGCAGTGACTACACTAACAAGACGGTGCTTGATTCCGGATTGAATTCAACCCATACGGTAATTCTGTCTGATTTGGTGCCGAATACCACTTACCATTACAGAATCATCACAAAGGATAAACATGGGAATGAGGTTGTCTCGCCAGACCAGTCCCTTGCAACAAAACAAGTAATCAAGGACAAGGGTGTTTTGGAGATTATCCTTCAAAATATAACTGATGCGTTTTCTGGTATTGCTAATGCGATCAAAAACCTCCTGAGTTACAGCGCTGGGACTGCGAATGCTAGCAATGGTGAGTCGATCTTGTCTGTTATCAACATTTCCACACCTGACCGTCCGGCTAACGCCATCTATTGGGAGGGTGATGGCACGAAGAAACTGGAGCGCAAGGAAGAAGATGGAGATTTTGTTGCGATTGTCGAAACAGAGAATAACTTCTACATTGATTTTCAGATTAAGAGTGGGCGAAGATATAGCTATAGGCTAGGCGATGAAGTAAGGGAGGCCAGCGAGGGCACTTCTGGGACGCCAGTCATCCAAGACATAAAAATCGAACAGGGTATGACCAGCCAGAGCGAATCGAGCGTCATCGTTAGCTTCAAAACGGATACATTATCTAAAGCGAAGGTAAATTATGGCGAGAGTGCGTCGTATGGTCAGGAGATTGGGGCCGGTGACGATTTGAATCAGTCGCACACATTGCTCATTGAGAGGTTGAAGCCAAATACCACCTACCACTTCCGTTTGTCGGCAAGCAGCCAAGACGCATCGAGCGAGAGCGACGATCAGGTATTTGCCACTGAGAGACCACCGGTAGACGAGAGTGTGCTAGAGGTAATCCTGCATGCTTTGCAGCAGGCCTTCTCTGGGTTTGAGGACTGGATAAATAATTAGGGCAATTGATGAACATAAAATCTAAAAACATATTGGTGAGAACTGGAGCCTATCTCTGTCTGGTGATAGGCGTAACAATTGCTTTAGCGATTGTGCTCATGGCACTCATTGTTCTTATCCGGTATCCTGAGGCGGTGGTTCAAAAGAAGATTGGCATAGTTGTTGGTTTGCTGATCGTCTCAGTACTCATTGCGCTGATAACTATTGCCATATTTGAACTGATGCTAGAGGTAACTGATATCGAGGAAAAGATGAACGGAATTCAGGAGAAAGCAAAGAAATGACACATTCTATCATCAAAATTTCGGCACTGAAGAAGTCTTTTAGAGTAGGGTCACATAAAGTTGATGCTCTGCGCGGTGTTGACCTTGAGATTTATTCCGGTGACTTTGTTGTTGTTTTTGGTCCTTCGGGTTGTGGTAAAACAACGCTTCTTAGTCTGTTGGCTGGTCTAGATAAACCGACCTCCGGTCAGGTGATTGTGCGTGGCGCTGACTTGGCTCAAATGAAGGAGAAAGATCTAGCACTCTACCGACGCAGTAAAATCGGCATGGTCTTTCAACAATTCAATCTAGTGTCGATGTTATCTGCTAGAGATAATATTTCTTTGCCACTAACTTTAGCTGGGACGACGAGAAAAGAATCTGATAGTAGGGCGGTTGAGATGCTAAAGGCTGTAGGGCTATCCGATCGAGCAAAACACCGTCCAGGTGAACTGTCTGGTGGAGAGCAGCAGAGAATTGCTGTTGCTCGGGCAATGGCTGCTAATCCATGGATACTACTGGTAGATGAGCCGACCGGAAATCTTGACGAACCGACCGGTTTGGAAATTATGAAGCTTTTGAAGCAGGTCAATAAGTGGGGAAGAACAATAATACTAGTTACTCATAATCCTGAATACTTAGAGTATGGCAACAGAATTATCTACATGCGTGATGGTCGGGTCGCTCACGAAAAGAATTCTTTGACTTCTGGAGAATGTTTTGTTGAAGATCACGATTTGCCATATTATATCGCTGCTCACAAGAACCGTGGTTTGCGCTTTTTTGACATGTTGCGCCTATCACGTCTACACTTCTTGGGTAAAAGGTTACGGACCGCTTTGACTACATTGGGCATTGCACTTGGTGTTGGGTCAATCATAACTTTGGTTTCATTGGGGATTGGGTTACAGCAAATCACTTCGAGTCAGATTGCCTCTTTCGAGGCGCTAAAGACTATTACTGTGACAGTTGGCAAAGATTCTGTCCTTAATCTTGATGACAACTTAGTTGATCGGTTGACCAAAATTCCTAACGTTGCGTTGGTAAGTCCAACACTCTCATTGCCTGGCAAGATAACACTTGGTGGTGCGACAACTCAAACGATGGTTTACGGAATTAGAAGTGATGCCCTGGCGCTGGAGGGGATCAAGACAGACCAAAAAAATGGCTTGTCCGCGGATGATAGCATCTTGCTCTCTAGGGCAGCGCTAAAGGGGCTAGATATCAAAGATGAGTCAGGCTTGTTGGGCAAGACAGCAAGATTCCAATTGACAGTTTTGCCGCAAGGCAACAACTTATCCCTTGCTGACCTGAGAGATTCTAAAAATATTGATATAGAAGGTAAAATCGAAGGTTCTACCTCTGATGATGTTGTGGTCGCTGCCTATGTGCCTCTTTCTAGGCTGAAGACTCTGACTGGATCGACCCAATACAATTCAGTCAAGGTTAGGGCAAATGACCGCAAGAATGTTGAGGCGATTCGTGATTCTGTTGAGAAATTAGGTCTATCAACTACCTCTGTTACTGATCTGGTCAAACAGATAGATAGGGTTTTTTTGATAATCCAGATTGTTTTGGGAGTAATTGGAGCGGTTGGATTACTGGTGGCGCTTCTAGGCATCATAAATATTATGACTATCTCGCTTCTGGAGCGCACGCATGAAGTTGGAATAATGAAGGCTATTGGCGCAACGAATAAAGATGTTAAACAGATATTCCAGTATGAGGTTATATTCTTTGGTTTTTGGGGTGGGCTGGTCGGCATCACTGGGTCGCTACTCTTTGGTTGGTTAATCAATTCAATCTTGGCCTACCTTGCTTCCGCTAGTAATATCGAAACGAGCTTAAAGATATTTGTTACTCCATTCTATTTCGGGGCAGAGATGCTTGTTCTCACCGTTTTGGTTGCATTGCTCGCCGGATGGTATCCAGCGAAGCGCGCATCCCGTCTTTCTCCAATGGAAGCATTAAGGTATGAGTAGGCCAATTTTGTTCTGCCTGGATGGGACAAAATCCGGTTAGCCTAAAATTGTTTCAAAATCGTTGCTGTTAAAGCAGGATTTTCAGGGCGCTCTTTAATTCGACAAATTAGGCAAAATGGTCTAGTATAATTTGATATGACGAAAATCAGAAATTTTTGTATAATTGCGCATATAGATCACGGTAAGTCAACTTTGGCTGACCGCATGCTCGAGTTGACCAATACTGTACAGAAGCGCGAGATGAAAGAGCAGCTCTTGGATCAGCTTGATCTAGAGAGGGAGCGGGGGATTACGATCAAACTCGCACCAGTGCGGATGCTTTGGTCTCCGATCAAGGCAATTAAAAATTACGAATTACGAATTAAAGACAATCCCAGCGCAATCATCCATGACTCAAAGTTAATGATTCCTGATTCAGAGGAATATATCCTTAATCTGATTGATACCCCAGGTCATGTTGATTTTGCCTATGAAGTTTCACGTTCTCTGGCTGCTGTGGAGGGAGCTGTTTTGCTGGTTGATGCGACGCAGGGGATAGAGGCCCAAACTCTCTCCGTTCTCTATGCGGCCATGGATCATGACCTGGAGATTATTCCGGTTGTAAATAAAATTGATCTTCCGGCCGCCCGACCAGATGAGGCTGCCGACGAAATTGTTAAAGTGCTGGGCTGCTCTAGGGACGATATCTTATACGCTTCTGGTAAGACAGGAGAAGGCGTGGTTGATATTTTGGATCGGATTGTCGAGAGAATTCCTGCCCCGGCAGGGGATAGTAACGCGCCAACGCGCGCTCTTATTTTTGACTCCGTTTACGATCCATATCGGGGTGTCGTGGCCTATGTCAGGATCGTTGACGGTAAGGTCGAAAAAGAAGATAGCTTCCATTTGATGGAAACAAAAAGCCAGGGTCACGCTCTCGAGGTTGGATATTTTGCGCCGAAGTTTTTTCCATCCTCTCCCCTCTCTAGCGGCGAGATCGGCTACATTGTTACTGGATTCAAAGATGTCTCTGAGGCTCGAGTTGGAGATACGATAACTCTCAAGGAAAAAGTAGCCGACTCTCCTCTCCCAGGTTACAAAAAGGTTTTGCCTTTGGTGTTTTCGTCAATTTACTGTGCTGACGGGTCCGATTATCCTGAGTTGAAGGAGGCCATTGAGAAGTTAAAGTTGAATGACGCTTCGCTCTCATACGAAACTGAACGCTCAGAGGCGCTTGGTTTCGGTTTCAGGTGCGGATTCCTGGGACTTTTGCACATGGATATTGTCAAAGAACGGCTTGAGCGAGAACACAATCTCTCCCTTGTTGTTTCGAGTCCGACTGTTCGGTATGAAGTTGTCGATTTCTCAGGTGAAGTTACAGAGATTTGCCGTCCATCTGATTTTCCCATTCTTGGTAGCTTTCGTGAAATTCTTGAGCCTACAGTAAAGCTTGAGGTCTTTTCGCCGAAGGAATATGTCGGCGATATCATGGAACTGGTTCAGCGGAAACGGGCTGAATTTGATACAATGGAGTATCTTGATGAAAACAGAGTAATATTGCGCTACGCTGTTCCCTTGGCTGAGGTTATCATCGACCTCTACGACCAGATTAAGAGCGTTTCCAGGGGATACGCTTCCATGAACTATGAGCTCGCCAACTACTGCCCAGCCGAGCTGGACAAAGTGGATATTTTGATTGCCGAGGAGAAAGTTGATGCGCTCAGTTTTATTACGCACAAATCAAAGACTTATTCAGAGGGCAAAAGAATTGTTGAAAAGCTGAAGGAGTTAATTCCGCGCCAGAATTTTGAAGTTAAGATTCAAGCTGCTATTGGTGGAAAGATTATTGCTTCGGAACGAATTTCTCCTTTCAAGAAAGATGTCATTGCCAAGCTTTACGGTGGTGACGTAACCAGAAAGAATAAGCTCCTGGAAAAGCAGAAGAAGGGCAAGAAGAAGATGAAACAGATAGGTCGCATCGAAGTGCCAAGCGATGTCTTTGTTAAAGTTCTCCGAAGCGAGTAGGATTATCGGTGTGCACAAACACGACCTTTGTTGTTCGGTTAAATTCAATATGCTATCAAAAAAACGCTGAACTTGCGTTCAACGTTTTTTTGGTGGATCGCCTGAGACTCGAACTCAGAACCAATGGCTTAAAAGGCCACTGCTCTACCATTGAGCTAGCGATCCAAGATTATTCAAATCAGTAAATAACAGAAGTAATTGTACCTTTTTTGAGTCCAGAAGTCAACCAGTAAAGACAAAGTTTGCCTTCATACTCAACAAAAAATCAAAACAATATCTTTGTGAATGGATTAGCTATAGACAGAGGAAGTGTTGTCTTTATTTTTTCTTTCGCTTGATTGTTTTCTTGCTTGTGCTAGTCTCGTTATCTGAAATGCTGACAATAAGCACTATTACCCAGTAGACGATTAGTCCAAAACGAGCTCCTGAATAATTTTCTATGCTTATCCAACCAGCAGTGCTAGCCAGCCAAAGCAACAGGCCATTGCCCAATAGCGCTGCAAGAGCAATGAAATGGAGGCCAGTTGGTACTGAGGCGCTCTTGAGCAATCTCTTTGTGGAGGCGTTAATGAACCCAAGAACCAAAACCAGGGCAACGAGCGAGGCGGAGCCCTCAAAGGCGACCCTTGGAGTAAGATAAAAAATAATCGCTAAAAAAGTGGCATTTATAAGCCAGCGAACATAGAATCCCATAATATCTCCTCTATATTTTATTTAAAATTATTAGGCAGACAAGTAACTAAGTAGTAGTTTATACTTTTACGGTTCGTTTAACTAATTATAACTTACTTGCTTATCTGCATAATTCGCTAATAGGTTACTTTCTTTTGAAATTAAGCACTACGAGGGAAATTGGTGGAATCATCACCATGAGCGAGTGGTATCGGAAAAGTAGATTTGCGACGTGAGATGACTTCAAAAAACTGAGGCGCATCTCTTCTGGCATGAAGTTAAGGACTGATGATATGATCAGTGCCACTGTTAGCGTACTGTAAACAAAAACTTCGATCGGAGAAATGTCGCCACCTCTATTGTTGGAGGAGTTGATTGCCCCGGAGACGAAAATGATTGAGATCAAAAATAGAATAATAGCAATAATTGGTAGTGGTGTGCTGGATCGGATCCAGAGCTGGTTGGCTATTACCTTGTTGCCATTGAAAAAGTCAAAGAGTGTTTGCGAAAAATTCGTTGCGATGACCAGGCCGATATAAACAGAGCAGAGAGTCGCTATGGTTTTGTCACGACGTAAAATAAAACCATAGGCAATGCCAACTAGAAATATCAAGCCTATAAAGACATCCCATGTGGGAAGTGGCATCCAACCCTCCTAAGCCAAGGTATAATTGCCATGGCTCTACTTTTTATTTTCACTTTCTATTATCGGTGATTAGTTGAGACCTGTCAACCAGATGGCGGCGGGTAATTATGGAGTAAAAGATGTTGACTGTAAATGAAAAAAGAGAGCCTGCTCTCTGCTGCTCTCTTTTTTTTCTGCTCTAGAACCAGCCGCGCTTTTTCTTCTCGGCTTGGCGCAACTTTTCCCAGAGCTCTTTTTGCTCTTTGGATAAGTTCTTTGGCAGATCGATCTTAATCGTCAGAATTAAATCCCCGCGTTGTGTTCCACGGAAAACCCGCCCTTTTCCGGGAATGCGAAAAGAGGTGCCTGATTGAGTCCCTGGTGGAATTGTGATAGAAATATTCTCGCCGCCTATAGACATATCTATTTTCTCACCCAGTACTGCCTGTGCAGGTGTAATGTGAATCTCGGCTTGAACCTGCGAAAGAGTTTGTCCGAAAAAATCTTCAAAAATATCCCCAAATCCTCCAAAGAAGGAGAAATCAGAGGATCCTCTTTGAAAGCCAGAGAAATCAAAACCGCCTGCACCCTGGCCAGCACCATTGAACGCAGCATCACCAAAACGGTCATACTGTGCTCGTTTCTGCGGGTCAGAGAGAACCTCATAGGCATTATTAATTGCCTTGAACTTTTCTTCAGCCTCTTTGCCGCCGCCGCGATCAGGATGATGTTGTAGTGCTAGTTTGCGATAAGCTTTTTTAATCTCTTCTGCAGTAGCGTTTTTTGAAACGCCCAATATTGCGTAGGGGTCTTTGTTGTTTGTCATCGATAGAAATATTTCTTACTGATTCTCGGTTGTTGCTTCGATGACCTGTCCTGAGTTGGCATCAATGTTCTTGACAAACGTGCCAGTGGGGCCGCTATATTCGACTATCCATTGTAGCCAGTTTTGGGGCGCAAGGTGTTGTAGTGATAATTTGATACCGGACAGGTCGTTGCTTTCACGCCATTTCAATCCGCCGTTATTCTCGGCAATTTTTAGGGCGGTAACATAGTTAAATTTCCATAATTGGAGATTTATTGAGCGAAGGTCGCCCAGGTAATCTTCCTTGGGGATACTGGCACGGATGTATCTGCTATTAGCCTGACTGATCGTAATCATCCAGTTGTTTTCTTGGTCATCATCTGATGAATATATATAGCGTACTGTGCCATTGTTCGGTGCCAAATCTGCCGGTAGCTCGATAATCACCGCGGCCAATTTGTTTTTGGGGTTGTCGTTTGTTGCCTTAATATTCGCTAGGGATAATTCTTGTTCGATGATGGAGTCAAAGTCTGCCGGATCTACGTTTGTAATATTCAGAATTTGCTGGGTTGCTGTCTCTCCAGTGGTGTCGGTCTGTTTTGCTTCGTCTGACCGTCGATTAACTACTTGCCAGACGATAGTAATAACTATTGCAATGCCGAGAATTCCTAAGAAAACTGGGCGCTTAGAGTTATCCATAGCTCAGAACCACCTGCCAGCAGACAGGATCGGTCCCCTCCATTTAATTACTTGTATACTAAACTAAAGGGGGCAGATTGTCTACTGGCGTTGTGGTCTGGCGCTGCTACTCTTGATCTTTATTTTCCTCTCCCTGGTTCTCTGGAGTGTTCTCTGCTTGCGCATTGCCAGATTGTTGATACATCTGTGCTCCGAGCTCAGAAAGGGACTTGCTCAGGTTTTCTGTTTGGGTTTTAATTTCTTCTACTTCATCGCGATCTTTGACTTCCCTGAGTGTCTTGATTTTCTCTTCAACGTCGGATTTCAAGTTGGAATCAGCCTTGTCTCCAATGTCCTTAATTGTTTTTTCTGAGGTATAGATCAGAGAGTCGGCTTGGTTGCGAGCCTCAATTAATTCCCTTTTCTTCTTGTCTTCGTCGGCGTGAATCTCTGCTTCTTCGGTCATCTTCTTTATCTCATCGTCTGAAAGACCCGAGGTACTCGTAATGGTAATTTTTTGTTCTTTCCCCGTGGCTTTGTCTCGTGCTGAAACATGCACGATGCCATTGGCGTCAATGTCAAAGCTGACCTCAACTTGAGGAACGCCTCGCGGTGCAGGAGGAATGCCGTCGAGGATAAAGCGCCCTAAAGTTTTACTGTCGGCAGCCATCTCTCGCTCACCCTGTAAGACATGGATGTCCACCTGAGTTTGATTGTCGGCCGCAGTAGAGAAAACTTGTGATTTTGAGGTAGGGATAGTGGTGTTTTTCTCAATGATCTTAGTCGCAATTCCGCCGAGGGTTTCTATGCCAAGAGAGAGTGGTGTGACATCGAGCAGAAGCAAGTCCTTGACTTCTCCGCCCAAGACACCGCCCTGGATGGCTGCTCCCAATGCCACAGCTTCGTCAGGGTTGACTGATTGATTTGGTTCTTTGCCAAAGAATTTCTTAACTGCATCTCGGACCGCCGGTGTTCGCGTTTGTCCCCCCACCAGAATTACCTCATTGATTTCAGACGTTGATAGTCCAGCATCCTTGAGGGCTGTCTCGCATGGCTTCAGAGTTCGTTCAACCAAATCAGCAACAAGGCTTTCAAACTTTGCCTTAGTAATTGTCATTTGCAAGTGCTTTGGACCAGAGGCGTCAGCTGTGATGAAGGGTAGATTGATCTCTGTTTCGTTGGTTGTGGAAAGTTCAATTTTCGCTTTTTCGGCTGCTTCTTTGACTCTCTGGATCGCTGTTTTGTCGTTATGAAGATCTATACCCTGATCTTTCTTGAATTCGTCGATGACATAAGACATTATTCTTTGATCAAAGTCATCTCCACCAAGGTGCGTATCACCACTGGTTGATCTTACCTCGAATACTCCGTCACCCAGTTCAAGGATAGTAATATCAAATGTGCCCCCGCCAAGGTCATAGACGGCAATTTTTTCTTCTTTTTTCCTGTCTAGGCCATACGCGAGTGCTGCGGCTGTGGGTTCGTTGATTATTCTCTTAACCTCAAGGCCAGCAATCTTTCCTGCATCCTTGGTCGCCTGACGTTGTGAGTCGTTAAAGTACGCAGGAACAGTAATCACAGCCTCGGTAACTTTTTCGCCAAGGTATGTTTCGGCGTCGTTTTTAAGTTTTTGCAGAATAAAGGCAGAAACTTCCTGCGGGCTATAGTCCTTGTTGTTCATTACGACCCGAACAGAGCTGTCTGATGCCTTCTTGACCTGATAAGGAACTCTTTTTATCTCATCCTGAACTTCTTTGTCGCTAAAATTTCGTCCGATAAAGCGCTTGATTGAGTAAACCGTGTTTTCGGCATTTGTGACCGCCTGCCGGCGAGCCAGAACGCCAACCAATCTATCTCCCTTTTTTGTTTCTGCTACCATCGATGGTGTGGTTCTTGTCCCCTCGGTAGAGGGAATTATCTTTGCTTCGCCACCTTCCATTACGGCCACGGCAGAGAATGTTGTGCCTAAGTCTATGCCAATAATCTTACCCATTGCTCTCCTTCTTTCTAGGACTAATTATGCCTACAGGACGTACAAGTCCGATAGTTTCATTACAAATGTAAAGTAAACTTTACATCTTGTCAACCCCCGTCTTCGCTTCAGGTTATTATTCGGTGCGTGAACATTGATGCGCTGAATATTAGCTAAAACAATTCTGGTCTTCTGGTTTTTCAATGAAATTTTTGCCTCTATGTGATCGTCCGGGTTGGATTGTAGCTAAAAATCTCGGCTGCGACCACAATCGCTGTCTTTTCTTGATCAAGCGTGGCAAGCGGTGACGTGGTTGCACATGTGTTGGTAGAAACATCAAAACAAAGCAGCCGGTACTTAGTTTTACCCGTCCACTTCTTTTTGTTAGCAGGAATGACAGCAACGACATGGCGTCAGGCCTACTATGCAATAGGGGAATTTTACTAGCCTTTTGAGATTTTCACCTTTGCTGGCCTAACAATAAGGTCGTCAAATTTATATCCAGCTGCAATTTCTTCAATAATTTCATCTACGGCCTTGTCTGATTCAACTTCTTCGATGGCCTCATGAAGCTCAGGATTAAATTGTTCGCCAATAGTTTTAATTTTATCCAAGCCCTCATTTGTCAGAATTGCCTCCAGCTGTTTTTCGACTTGCTGTACCCCTTGAGCCCAGCTATTGTTCTTAAGTTCTTCGGGGAGATGTTTTGCGGCTAGGGCAAAGTTATCGAGAACCGGCAAAATTTCTTCGATCAGACTTGCTTTGGCGATCTTGGCCAGTTGCGAGCGTTCTCGGGTTGTCTGGTTTCTGAAATTAATAAAGTCGGCCTGAGTTCTTTGCCAGCCGGTGGTTAGGTCGTCGATCTTGTTCTTGAGTTCTTCTATCTCGGGGCTGGTTTTGGGTTCACTTTGTTCATTCATGGAGGATGTGTCTTTTTTGTTCATTTTTTACTATCCTATAACAAGATATAAAGTAATGTGACTTGATACACGGCGTTAAAGGAACGAAGTGACTATAACAAGATATAAAGTAATGCAGCTTGATACAGTGCGTTAAAGAAGGCCCCTGGTCGACTATAACAAGATATAAAGTAATGTGACTTGATACACGGCGTTAAAGGCTTTGCTTATAGTTAGCATTTATCTGATTTCAGAAAAATATTACCCTAACTTCAAATTAAAGGCAATGGCCGGTGGTACATGACAAAATCTATGCCAAAAGCACTTCAATTTATGTTGTATGCCCTTTTCTTTTTGAGTGGAATTGTCGTTGCTTCGGCATTAGGAGACAACTTTCAGTTTTCTCGAATCTTGTTTTTGAATATATTCTGCTGGATTTTGGTTGTTCTCTTTGCCAATGTTTTGCTCAGGAATGGGGTACTTATACTTGTCACAGTCTCCGTCTTGTTCTTTTTACTGGGCGTCTTTTATCTGGCTGATTTTGAGCGAAAAACGAGTGCTACTTGGGCGTACGGTACCGAAACGACAATACTGGCAAGGGTAGTCTCAAAGCCCCAAAGAGATGAGGGCTTGCAGAAGATAATTGTCTCTGTTGATAACATAGAAAATGGACTATCAGAGGGATACCGTGGCAGGATGTTGCTAGTCAGTCTGCCTGGGAAGCATGATATTCAGTATGGTGACGATTTATCGCTTCGGGGTCAGATCAGCAAGCCAGAGAAGTATAGCGATTTTGATTACGGAAGATATCTAAAGAAATATCCGGTCTATGGCACAATGGAGAGGCCAGCAGTTCTTGGCGCTCACCGAGCACGCGGATTGAAGCAGCGGGTCTGGCGAGGGTTGTATCGAATTATTGACCGCATGGACTATGTTCTTAATTTTTCCTTACCGGAACCACACTCGTCGCTAGCTTCAGGCATACTGTTGGGGCAGAAGAGGTCGATCCCCCAAGTCTTCAGGGACGATCTTGCCAAGACCGGACTAACTCATATTGTGGCCCTGAGTGGGTTCAATGTCACAATCATAGTTGTCGCCCTGTCGGAGTTGTTATTGTTGTGGTTTGGCCGAAAGATCGTGTTTCTTGCTAGCGGTGCCGTTGTGTTGTTGTTTGTAGTTATGACGGGGGCGGCGCCAAGTATTGTGAGAGCAGCAATATTTTCTCTATTGATTGTTTTTGGGCGAAATATTGGCCGCCAGCCTCATCAGGCAAATCTGACTTTATTGGCGGCAGTATCTATGCTATTAGTGAACCCTTTCTTGCTCTTCTATGACATCGGTTTTCAGCTCTCTTTCTTGGCATTTACTGGACTAGTCTATGTCTCGCCAGTAATCAAAACCTTCTTTGAGAGGGGGAGATTAAAGCGAATTCCCCAATTTATTTCTGCTCCGTTAGCTGACACACTCGGTGCTCAGGTGGCGGTTTTGCCGATCATTGCTTACAATTTCGGTCAAATTTCGCTCATCGCGCCTGTGGCTAATATTGCTGTATTGTGGGTGGTACCAATTTCAATGCTCTTCATCGCACTTATTATCTTTTTTGGATTAATATGGAAACCTCTCGGAATTACTTTCGCTCTGCTGGCATACGCACCAATAACGTACATACTTAAGACGGTACAACTTTTTTCCAAGGTTCCATTCGCAGCAGTCGAGATCGGAGGGGGTAGTATAGTCATTTTTGGCATGATTGTTTTGGCGCTGTTTGTCATAGTGCTATACATGTTGAAGAGAAGTAATTTTCGGACTCATTTGCAAAAAAGATGAAAAGCTCGACCAAAATTATTTTCACCGTTCTGATTTCTACTCTTTTCTTTCTTTGGACAGAAATTGCTAAGGGCCCTGCTAGCGACGCTGTCAGTTTGCATTTTTTTGATGTGGGTCAGGGAGACGCTGCCTTGATATCAAAAAAAGACTTTCAAATATTGATAGATGGTGGTCCTGACGACAGCATTATGGCTGATCTTGGTGCTGCTATGCCGCTCTCTGACAGAAAGATAGAGGTTATTGTTCTGACCCACCCCCATGCCGATCACCTGATTGGATTAAACAAGGTTTTTGATCGCTTTGATGTTGGTGCCGTTTATTCTCCTGGAGTTTTACACACGAGCGATGCGTATCTTGAGTTTCTGCGGAAGGTCAGGGACAAAAAAATAGAACTCTTCGTTCCTGCTGTGTTCGATGAGATTGTCCCATTTGAGAATGGTCAACTTCAATTTCTTTGGCCCGGCGATAAATTTAAGGAGCAGAGCGCAGAGAACCTGAATAATGCGTCAGAAATTACGCGTTTCTGTTATTTTGAACGGTGTGCAATATTTCTAGGGGACGCAGAGAGAGAGGAGCAAGATGAGATGTTGGCGCATTATGATGATTATCCCGGAGGAGAATCATCAAGTTTGGCTTCCGATATACTGAAGGTCTCACATCACGGCTCTAGCAATGGAGCAGATGAGGCAATGTATGAAAAAGTATTACCGAAATATTCCATAATATCAGTTGGGGATGACAATAAGTATGGACACCCGCATCAAGAATCCTTGGATTTAGCACAAAGAAAGGGAAGCACTGTACTTCGGACTGACAGAGAAGGAACTGTTATGTTTAGGCTGGACAAGAACGGCACTGTGCTCTACAAATGAACTAAAGGGTGCTCTGGCCGTGTGGCCTGATCTGAAGCATAGTAATGTCACTATACCAAGATTGAGTTAGGATAAAGATGATACTTCTCGCAATATCATTGGGCTGAAGAATGTTTCCGGATGTTTCTAACTTTTCTTTTTCTTCTTGGGTTAATGTGTGGAGGTTTGTAGCAACCAGGCCTGGTTCAACTAGACTTACCTTGATGTTGTCTTTCGTTAATTTTTTACGCAGCGAGAAGGTGAATCCTCTAACTCCTGATTTGGCTGCAACATAAATATCACTATTATGGTCAAATACTTCAGCACTGAGTGATCCCACGTTGACAATATGTCCCTTTCCTTGTGTTCTCATTCGAAGAGCTGCTTCTCTGGCACATGACATATATCCGATTAGCATCGTGTTGATTGCGTTTTGCCAGTCCGGATATTCACTGTCGACAACATTTCCTGCCGGGATAGCCGCATTGTTTATAAGTATGTCAATTCTGCCTAATTCTCGCTCTGCCTGATCAAAAACATCTTTGACTTCATCATACTTTGTCACATCTGCACTGGCTCCAATAATGTTTTTCGGGTTGCCCACTCTTTTTAGTGCTGCAGATACTTTGTCCTTGTCTCGACTGAAGACAAGTGTTTTACAACCCAGAGAGGCGAGATTGAGGGCGGTTGAGAGCCCTATCCCACTGGTGCCACCAGTTATTACAGCAGTTTTGCCCTCGAGTGTTTTTAGACTTTCCTCAAATATATTATTCATCTTTTCCCCATCTAAGGTTTGTTAATACTGGAAGGATTATCTCTAATCTGGCCATAAAGTTCAAGAGCAAGTCTCTTCTCTTGCCAAGCGAGCCTGTTTCAGCTTAAAATGAACTAGAGAGACGAGAAGTATGTTGAATCGTACCAGAAAGGAGCAGAATGTCAGGACATAGCAAATGGGCAACAACCAAAAGGAAAAAAGCTGCAATTGACTCGAAGAGGGCGAAAATCTTCACCAAGCTGGCCGGACTCATAACGATTGCTACCAGAGACGGTAAAAGTGGCGATCCTAACTTTAATCCCTCTCTTCGCATGGCAATGGATAACGCGCGCGCAGTTAGCATGCCCAAGGAAAACATAGAACGCGCTATTAAGCGCGGATTAGGCGAGGGCGGCGACAGCGTAAAGATTGAAGAGGTAACTTATGAGGCATACGGCCCATCGGGGGTTGCGATGCTCATAGAAACGTTGACAGATAATCGCAATCGCACTGTTTCTGATATAAAGGCAATACTAAACAAGTATAGTGGATCCATGGCTGGGAGTGGCAGTGTTTTGTATCAGTTTCGGACAGTTGGAGAGATAGCACTCAGCGAGAGCAAGAGCAATGCTAAAGGGGAAGAACTTGAGATGGTGATTATTGATTCGGGTGCCGATGATTTTGATTCTGAGGATGGATTCTATGTCGTTCGGACAGCACCGGGTAGCCTTCACTCAGTAAAAAGCGCCCTTGAAGAAAAGGGTGTTATTGTTGATTCCGCAGAGATTATTCAAGTTGCAACAACTCCTGTTCTGCTTCCCAGCGAGAAAGCAGACTCAGTTTCAAACTTAATTGAAAAAATCGAAGAGCTCGAGGATGTGACTAATGTATACACTAATATGGCATAGTAGTCTGAGGTGGGCGACAAAAATTTTCGCACCCAATGACTAACAAGTCTGATCAGTTATTTGCTTATGCTGCAGAGGGATTATGAGCTCGAAACCAATAAAAGTACTTGGCATTGATCCTGGAATCAATCTTTTGGGATGGGGCCTAGTCGAGAGGGATAGGGGAACTATCCGTGCCCTAGATTATGGTTGTATTGTGACGGAAAAAAATTCGTACTTGCCCGACCGACTTATTGCTATATATGAAGAGCTACGTGTTATAATAAAAAAGAATACTCCTGATGAGGTGGCGATTGAGAAACTTTTCTTTTTTAAAAATCAGAAAACGGTGATGGAGGTGGCGGAAGCTCGTGGTGTTGCGGTACTCTCAGCAGTAAAAAGCGGTCGTCCTGTTTTTGAATACACCCCTCTCCAAGTCAAACAAGCATTGACCGGATATGGTCGTGCCGAAAAGAGACAGATACAAGAGATGGTCAAGATGGTCTGTTGCCTTGATACTATTCCGAAGCCTGACGATGCAGCTGATGCGCTTGCTATTGCAATTTGCCACGCTCAATCAAGTCGCCAGATGATCAATGCACAAAGTAGAATCTAGTACTCTTATAATGGGTACAATACCCCGTGGCACCGCTCGATCCTGGGCTGCTCGTGGTTAAAGGAAGCCCCAGGCCCAGGGTTCCGCAGCAAGCTGTGGGGTATTAACCCTTTGTTGCGCACCGAGTTCTTGTCTATAATATCTTGTAATAAAAAACGATACCTTTTGGAGGGTTTGATGCCGCAACTTCGCCAAAATATTATTACCGGAGACTGGGTTGTTGTTGCTCCCGAAAGAGCAAAGAGGCCCCAAGATTTTTTGATTCCCAAAAGTCAAAAGGTAGTGCCCAAATGTGAATGTCCATTTTGTGAGGGTTCGGACAAATATAAGGACAACGACAGGGTGCGGGGATCGTCCACTGAAAATGTTTATGTAATTGAGAACCGTTTTCCTGCTTTTCAGGAGGGCAAAACTCCGAATAGCACGAGGAGTTTTTACCCAGAGGAGGGCTTCTATCGTGCACGTCCTTCGACTGGAGATCATGAGGTTGTGATTGTGAAGGATCACGATCTTTCACTGATGAAGTTTCCAAGAGTCGTTCTCGCTGAATTGTTCGAGACAATCAGGGAAAGGTATCTGTGGATGAAAAAGCACGAGAACGTCGTGTCTATTATGCCAATCTACAATCATGGCGCTGAAGCAGGCGCATCAATTGAGCATCCTCATGCTCAGATATTTGCGTCCGGAATAGTGGCCAATACGGTTGGGCGAGAGATGGATGGGTCAGATAGGTACTACGGAATAAACGGTGCTTGTGTTTATTGTGATATTGTTAAGCATGAAATGAGGGAAAAAATTCGAATAATATGGCAGAATGATCATTATATTGCCATAAACTTTTTTGCATCGCGTTTTCCATTTGAAACTTGGATAATACCCAAGCGCCACGAAAGTCAGTTCGAGTTAACGTCGAGGGTAAGCATGTCTGCTCTGGCTGAGATATCGCAAAACGTTTTTCACATGTTGGATGAGACTCTTGGAAATCCGCCTCTAAATTTTTATGTTCATACCTTGCCACCGATTCTAGATGATTCCGCCTCCTATCATTGGCATATTGAAATTGTGCCAAGGATTGCTAATTATGGTGGCTTCGAGCTTGGCAGTGATGTAATAATCAATGTCATGGCACCAGAGGCTGCTGCGGGATATTTACAGGAGAAGAAGGCCGAAAGTGCAGACAAATTTGTTTTAAAGAAATAGGGTGAATAAATGTTGATACCAGAAATTGATAAAAAAATTAGTGGTCTTCTGGCAGAGAAGCAGTTGGTTCCTGGTCTGGCTCCCGACCAATATCTTAGCGATGCTGAGATCTCGGGCAAAAAGTTTTTTAAAACAATCTGTGACGGAAAAGACGGCAAACGATACTTTTTTAAGGCCTTGGTTTTTGAGGGGGACAATCGGTCTCAGCCGTTCAAGAAGGAGATTGGGCTAAATCAACAGCTTGGAGAAATCTCTTTCAGATCATTCGTCGTTCCGAAAATTGTTGACTGTGAAACTGGTGATTTTTCCTGGTACCTCAGGGAATATGTCGAGGGAGATGTTGTTGGTGATGTTCATCTCATCTTGGACAATCAAGCCAATCTGCGAGATCGGTGTATCAATGCCATCAATGTTATCTTCGAGCTGGACTCATTCCGTGCACCGTTGTCATTAAAAGAAATTTCACCATTTTATTATTTAAAGCCGATGGAAGAGTGCGCTGCTCGACTTCACAAATATATTCCGAACTTTCTTTCCAGGGTAAGTGAAATAATCTCTGGGCCTACCAAATACTTGATGGCGGGCGAAGGACTTGTTCATGGTGATTTTCACTTTGGAAACATAGTATTCGCTGATAAGGCTGTTTTGGTGACTGATTGGGAATCTGCCCATTTGGGGAGTTGTGTTGAGGATTTTGTTCATATTTGGGCTACGTCCTGGCGTTATCCGGAGGCGCAAACATTATTAGCCGAGAGATTCAAGGCAGGTTTAAGTACTTCTGCCTCGGACCAGCTTGTCCAAACACTATTGCCAATGTTGGTTTACCAAATATCAAGAGAGCTTCAGCACTGGACTTACTCTATGGAGAACCCAGAGAAGAACCCTTATGAAATGAGCGTTGTCAAAGAAGGCTTTAACTATTTTTATCAAATGCTAACGAGATTACTTGATCTCAAAAATCAGACTCTCAATCTTGACGAGATAGGTGTTGCTCTGGCGGGCGAACCGCGTTAAATTACCAAGATGTTTAAACTTAACCGATCTACCGATAGCCTCATTCTGGCGCCGCGGGCAGAGAAGTGGTGGGAGGCACAGTCAGTCTTCAACCCGGGAGTAGTTTGTGATGCAGGCAAGATACATATGCTATACAGGGCAATGGGCATTGATCGTATCTCTCGTTTTGGCTATGCTTGCTCACCGGATGGAATTGACTTCAGAGAACGTTCAGAACTGCCTGTTTTTGAGACGACCCCCGGTAACATCGATGGTCGCCTGGGATGCGAGGATCCTCGCGTTGTCAGAATTGAGGACAGGTTTCTTATAACATACACCCTTGCCTCTGTGTACCCGGTCAAAGAATTGATCGGTGAATTATCTGAGCCCCCTTGGAGAACGAGAGTGGCTTTAGCAGAGACAACTGATTTTCAGAGTTTCGTTGATTTCGGTGTTGTTTTGCCGGAATTTGACTCAAAGGACGCGGTATTGTTTCCAGAAAAAGTGGCAGGACAGTATGTTCTGTTGCATCGAGTCTATCCTGATATTTGGATCTCCTTTTCTGATAATCTTCGCGATTGGTCTGGTCATGTTTCTATCGCTAAGCCTCGCAAGGACCTCTGGGATAGTGTTAAGATTGGGGCAGGTGCACCACCTATAAGGACTCCGTTTGGTTGGTTTCTTGTATATCATGGCGTAGATACTAGACCAACATATCGCACAGGTTGGATGTTGCTAGACTTAGTTAACCCGAGCCACGTAATTGCTCGTAGCGATGAGCCTATCTTTCAGCCAGAGCGGATATATGAGCAGAGAGGGTTGGTAGATAGCGTGGTTTTTCCAACAGGCTTAATCGAAGTGGACGATAAATTTTTAACATATTATGGTGCAGGTGATCAGGGTATTGGATTGGCCGTTTCGGACAGAGATGAGGTTTATCATTCGATCGGAATGGTGGCTGCTAAGGGCAATATTTAGCGTCTTTTAGCATTGACAAATGGCGCTTTTGCGGTTATGGTATGTTCATATAATTTTGCTTATGCTTGGGAATAAATTGTGTGGTAACCGGCATAAGCTGTTTTTTTGAAAGGACGGAGCTCGATGGACAAATCAAAGATTAAAATTGCCTTTATCTCAACTTATCCTCCACGCGAGTGTGGGATTGCCACATTTACCAAGTCATTCGTTAGGATTTTTGATGAAATGTATGTTAGAAACCAAACGAAGATTGTGGCCGTAAGCGACGAGAAGGGCAAATATAAATATTCTAGCAGGATAATTTTTGAGATCGATCAATACAACGAGCAATCATACGTCAAAGCAGCAGAATTTCTCAACAATAGCTCAATTGAGGTTGTGAGCATTCAGCATGAGTACGGCATATATGGTGGTGAAGACGGCAAGTTTGTTTTAGGCTTATTGGAGAACCTCAACAAGCCGGTTGTTACCAGCTTGCACTCTGTCCTGCGCGAGCATAGCGAGCATCGCTATAAGTTAACCCAGAGAATACTGGATTTATCTGACTCAGTTGTGGTCATGACCCACAGTGCCAAGAAGATTTTAACCGAGACGTTCAGGGTTGATTCCAAGAAAATTCAAATCGTTCCTCATGGCGTACCTAATGTTCGCTTCGATGAGCGCGAAAAGGCAAAAGCAGGACTTGGGCTGAAGGGTCAAACCGTTCTCTCAACTTTTGGTTTAATTAATCGCGGTAAAGGAATTGAAAATGCGATCGAAGCTCTGCCTAAGGTTGTAGCTCAATATCCCAAGACCACTTATCTGATAATCGGTGCGACGCATCCAAATATCCTCAAGAGAGAGGGTGAGAGTTACAGGAACAGTTTACTTGATCTTGCCAAGACGAAGGGCGTTAGCGACAATGTAAAATTTGTGAACAAGTATCTGGACTATAGTGAGCTTGTCGACTATCTAAAGGCAACAGATATATATCTTGCTCCGCAGGTTGATTTTAAGCAGGCTTTTTCCGGCACTCTTTCCTACGCTTTGGGTTGTGGCTGTGCTGCAATTTCGTCCCCAACAAACTATGCTAATGAGGTTCTGTCCAAGGGGAGGGGAATTATCACTCTGCCGGAGCCGGAGCTAATATCGTCTGAGATAAACAAACTGCTATCGTCACCGAATTTCGAGAAGATGTGCCTGAAGGGCTACCAGTTTGCCCGCGATATGATTTGGCCGAAGGTTGGTCTTGAGTATTTAAAAGTTTTAGAGTCTAATCTTTTTATAAAAAAGGACCGCTGGAAGCAGCGTATGCCAAATTTTGCAGACAAGCCATCATTGAAATATCTGAGAAACCTAACTGATGAGTTCGGCATCGTTCAGCACTGTGTTCTCACTGCGCCAAATTATGATTTTGGTTATAGTCTCGATGATCAGGCCCGAGCACTGATCGTGACGGCCAATTTTCTATCAAGCACTAGAAATGAAGAGGCGGAAGTCCTAGCTAAGATCTATCTTAATTACCTCCACAAGGCTGTCGATTCAAATGGTCTGATACACAACTTTCTTGATAAGGACAGAAATTTTGTTGATTCTGTTGCGTCTGATGATTCAGTAGCCAGAGCATTCTGGGCGCTGTCTTATGTCGCCTCTGTTGCTGGAATAGATCCCGTCATAACAAGCGAGGCAAAAAAACTTCTGCCAATTTATGAGAAAAACATTACATGTGGTTTTGTAAAATCAATTGCTTATAATTTGCTCGGTTATTGCTATCTTGGCAATAAAAAGGAAGTCGAACGCTTGTCCGGCATATTAGTTGAGAGGTATAAAGAAAACTCTGATAGTGGGAAATGGCGATGGTTTGAGGGGGCGTTAACATACGCCAACGGAATTGTGCCTTATGCTCTTGCTAAGGCTTATGGTATTATTGGCAACAAAGAATATTTAAAGATTGCGATTGACTCGGCCAATTTCTTGCGTGAAAACTGCCATTACAAAGGGATCCCCCTTCCGATTGGTCAGGATGGTTGGTATGTCCAAAATCAGCGCAAAGCGATATTTGACCAGCAATCAATCGAGGCTGGAGATATGGCCTTGATGTATAATGAGTTTTATCGTTTGACCAGCGAAAAGAAATACAAGGAGAGAGCGCACGAGTGGATGGGGTGGTATTTTGGCAACAACATCAATGGCGCAATTGTGTACGACAATGTTTCTCGCGGAGTATTCGACGCTGTAACGCGGCGTGGAGTAAATCAGAATCAGGGTGCTGAATCAATCGTGACTTATCTCCTTGCTTATCTATCGTTTAAAAGCTAATCACTTAATTTATTATGCCAATAAAAACCGGTTATCAAGATATATGCGACAAGCTTAGCCTGATTATTGAAAAGGTATTTCTTGATGATGACCAGACTGGCGGCCGGTTTCTCGCCCAGGGCTTGATTGGATCAGAGAAAGTATTCCTAAAGATTACCGCCAAATCCGACACATGGACTCTTTACAAATTTCGTAGGGAAATAGCCTCTTTTGACGCAATGAAAAAGCTTTTCCCCTCTGGAAATGAGTTGTTTTCCAAAATTCCAGCAGTAATTGGCTCGGGGGAGTCTGGTGATTTTTTCTGGGTCCTTCGAAGCTACTGTCCTGGAGAGACTCTCGCGCAATATTCCCAAACGCCCGGACGCCCCCTTGTTTACGAATATAGTCTGATTAAGGATAAGTTTCTTGGGGACTACGTTCAGATTTTGGGTGATACAATAAGCTTCTTGGATTCGATTCGAGAGCATGATCCGGAGGCAAAGGGTGTTGATTTTTCTAATGAGTTTTTGCGACCTCAATTTCCCAGAGATCTGTCTACTTATGATATCAAAATGATTGAATCAGAAATCGGTTTTTCTCTCCAGCCACAATTAGATTTCTATAATTCCTATTCTGAGACATACTTTAGTCGTGAGAGATTGAGCGTGATTACCGGTGATTTGGTTCCAACAAATATTATTATCAAAGAAGATTCATCTCTTGTTCTGACTGATTTCGAGTGGTTTACATTCGACAATTTTATGATGGATATCGCCCAGCTTTGGCTCTATCTTTATCGCTATCCAGTTTGGCAGAAGGAACTGGTTGGCCTGGGGATAAAAACCAAGGATGACGAGGAGTGTTTTCGGGCAAGCCTGATACGACTCGTTGTCGGCAATGGTTGGCACAAGGTTCTATCTGCTGAGAAGCACCAATGGATAGAATATCTAAGGCGAGCCGGTCAATCATATTCATCGCTTGTCGGCTAAATACTAGTTTTGTAATAGTCGTTTCACTCCTTTTACGACCCGTATCGTACTTCATTGCTTTGTGTCTTGTAATAAATAGTTCTAATTTGGGTAATTTTTGTGTGTGACAAAAATCTGATTGCCACGTTCTTGCCGCTGTGTTAAGGTGGTGTGCCGCAGTCGGCACACCATGAGAATATTACTAATCTCCGATCACTCCGACCCGCTGGCGGAGATCGGCTCAAAAGAGGCTGGAGGGCAAAATATCTACGTCTACTATCTGGCGCGGTACTTGGGGCGGCTTGGGATATTCGTAGATATCTTTACCAGGTGGGATCGACTTAATAAAATCGAAGTAGCCAAGGTTAATCATCACATACGCGTGATAAGGGTTAAAGCAGGACCAAGGCGGTATGTGCCAAAGGAAGAGTTTATATCTCTTCTTCCCGAATTCACGGCGAATATACTCAGAAGAATTGAGCAGGAAGAAACACAATACGATTTAGTTCACTCTAACTACTGGCTCTCGGGTTTAGTGGGAATGGAGATAAGCAAAAGGCTTAATCTTCCCCACTTTTTTGTTTTCCATTCGATCGGGCAGGTTAGACTTCAAACATTTCAGCGGTTTGACCAAATCCCAAACCCAGATTTGTTTGCCGAGAGGTTAAAATCAGAAGCTGCAATCACTGGCAGTGTTGACAGGATTATTGGAACGAGCCCGGTCGAAAAAGCTACAATAATGGATATTTTTAAGGTCGCCGAGGAGAAGATTAAGGTCATACCAATCGGAGTTGATACGAGGATTTTTCGACCAACTACCTTTTCTCCTAAATCGAAGTTATTGATGTCGCCTGACGAGAAAAATATTCTCTATGTCGGTCGGCTCGAATGGCGCAAGGGAATTGGAACGCTATTGCGTTCATTCGCTCTGGCGCAAAAAGAATATCCCAGCAGTAAACTATATGTCGTTGGCGGAAGCACAAACCAGTCAGCAAAAATGCTCGAAGCGGAAGAGCTTGAAAGGCAATCAAAACTAATTTCCGAGCTGAACATACAGGGGCAAGTAGTCTATGTCGGTCCGGTTAGTCAAAAGCAACTCTTTCGCTACTACAATGCTGCAGATGTGGTTGTGGTCCCCTCGTATTACGAGCCTTTTGGTATTGTTCCGCTAGAATCTATGGCTTGCGGTACGCCGGTGGTTGCTTCTCGTACCGGCGGTCTTCAGTTCACTATTAGGGACGGTGTTACTGGGCATCTGGCGGAGCCTCGAAATCACATCGATCTTGCAGAGAAGCTAAAACTAGTTCTTGCCAAGGCCAGAGGACACTATTCGCTTGCATGTCTGTCTCGAATTAATCGTCACTTTAACTGGGAAAAGATCTCTCGTGAGTATGCCGAGTTCTTTGAGGAATTTACCAACAGGAAGGAGATGCTATGAAAATTGCGATGCTGGCCCCTTTTGAGGAGCCTGTCCCGCCAAAAAAGTATGGAGGAACTGAGAGAGTTGTTCATTTTTTGACAGAAGAGTTAGTAAGAAGAGGACATGACGTCACTCTTGTAGCGACCGGTGATTCAATCACCAGCGCAAAGATTAAACCGGTTTTTTCGAGATCTTTGCGCTCCGATCCTTTAAATGTTGACCCGAAGGTGCGTGATACTAATAAATTCATCGGTTTGGGAAGAGCGCTGGAATATCTGACAGATGAGAAATTCGACATTGTTCATAACCACTTGGGGTGGCGGTTGTTGCCATTCTTAAAGCTCATCGATGCGCCAGTAGTTAATACATTGCACGGCCCTCTCGGAGTGGCGCACCAGCAGTCTTTGTATAGGGCGTATGCCGACGCATCGTACATAAGTATTAGTCAGAGTCAGCGCAAGCCCTTGCCCCAACTCAATTACGTCGCCAACGTTTATAATGGCACAAGGGTTGAGGAGTTCGATTATCAGGGGAGATCTGGAGATTATTATGTATTTCTGGGTCGAATGTCACCCGAGAAAGGTCCAGTACAGGCTATTAATTTGGCAAAACAAGCTGGAGTGAAACTTATTATGGCAGCAAAGGTAGACCAAGCGGATACGAAATTCTTTGAGCGGGAAGTCGCACCGCTTATAGACGGCAATCAGATTGAATTTATAGGTGAGGTTGATCATGGCGTGAAGAACAAATTGTTAGGAGGCGCTAAGGCATTGTTGGCTCCTATTCAGTGGGAGGAGCCTTTTGGCCTCTACTTCATCGAAGCACTTGCTTGTGGTACTCCCGTTATTGCATACAAAAGAGGATCCACTCCCGAGGTGATACGGAATGGAGAGACGGGATATGTTTGTACGACACCAGAAGAGATGCTACGAAAAATGTATGATGTGGAAGGACTTGAGCGCAGGACATGTCGCGATGATGTATCCATGAGGTTTTCTACTGAATCGATGGCCTCAGGCTATCTTGGGGCCTACCAGATGGCGCTGGGAGAGCAGGGATGACAAAGTTCATGATTCCTAAGGCTTACAGGGAGAGTGTGATTTGGCACAAGAGTCAGGGGCACAAGAAACAAAAAAGAGCTTTTCCCGTGCTTCTGACGGATATTGACAACACATTCTATAGCCCAGAGACAGTCGATGACATGTGGCGGTTATATAATTATCTTCAGTATTTGTGTTGGGGTCTTGTGTACATCACTGGCAGAAGGAGGGAAATGGTGGAGGGCATCGAGTCGTTACCGCAATTCGATGTCATGGCTGTTTCTTTGGGGAGTGAAATTTATGTAAGGCAGTTGAATGGCAGATATCTGCAAGACACAGATCACGCGCAACTTTCCGATAAAAATCTCGCCGCACTCTATTTACAGAAGCAGTTGGATTTTTCTGGAGTGGTAGCGGGTGATGGCGCCGTAGATTATAGTATGATCTTCGAAAGCGGCATGCCTGCAATAATCGTTGGTGGCGCCGAGCCTTTCTTGAGAGATAAGGTGTTCGCACTGGAGAAGATTGATGAAAAAATCAGAGCACTGCCCAACGGAAATCCAATATTCGTTGGTGACGACAAGGAGGACCTGGCCGTTCGCGGGATAATCAACGCTTTGCAATCAGATTTTTTTAAGATAGACGGGCTCAGCCTGGGTCGGTAAGATAACTTGCCTGGAAAATCTTTGGCTCTAGCAAACGAGCCTATTTAATGTATAGTCACTTCGTTTTTTTAACGACCCAAATGGTCCCTGTGGGCAGTGTATCGTTGTCACATTGCCTCGTATCTTGTTATAAAGCCTTTGGCTTTGTTGCGCTTTGTATCTAAGCTTCATTGCTTTATATCTTGCAATAGTCGCTTCACTCCTTTTACGCACTGGAAAATTACTATAATACCTTGTTATAATACGATTAATCGGTCAAAGGCCCGTTTAACTTTGGATTTGTTCATCACAATATGATTGGTTACATCAAAGGAAAAATAATCGTTTCTCGCCCTGGCTATGCTATTATTGAAACCAGCGGTGTTGGTTATCGTCTAAGCTTAGTCAAGGACTCTGACTATTTAGTCGGATCAGAGCAATTTTTTTTTGTATACGAGCACATACGTGAGGACACGGACGATCTTTACGGCTTCCCTACATTTACTGAAATGGAGATATTTGAGCAACTCATTACTGTTAATGGTGTTGGACCAAAGGCGGCAATGGCGATAATCGGAATTGGCGATCCGGAGAGAATTTTACAGGCGATATCATCCGAGGATGTTTCCTTCTTTACCGGGATCCCAGGCATTGGTCAGAAGGTCGCTGCAAAAATTATCCTGGAACTTAAATCAAAAATGTCTGATATTGATGTAGCGGGAATAATTAGCAGTGCCGGTGAGGCCTCTGATGTTGTTGGAGCGCTTGTTGGTCTAGGGTACAAGAAGTTTGAGATATCAAAGGCCTTGGCCAGGGTTCCGGTTGAGGTTGACACTGCTGAAGAGAAAATTAGATGGTGCCTGAAGCATCTGGCAAAGTAAGCTGAAAGCACCAGCTTGTTACGCATTGATTTTGTGACTATCTGTATCTTGTAATAGTCGTTTCACTCCTTTTGCGCACTGATGCTACGACTATTTATATCTTGTAATAAGCTGAAAGCACCAGCTTGTTACGACCAGAAGGGTCCCTGTGGGCATTGATTTTGTGAATATCTAAATCTAATAATACGATAAAACTTTATGCCTGAAATAGACAAAAAAATAACGAGTCCATCTTATGTCGAAGATGAATTCGAGGAAACTCTTCGTCCTCGGTTGTTAGCAGAATACATTGGTCAAGAAAAGGCCAAGGAAAACCTGGGTATCTTAATTCAGGCAGCTAAGCAACGCAACGATCCCATAGAGCATATTATGCTTTATGGTCCCCCAGGTTTGGGCAAGACGACTCTGGCGCATGTCATCGCCAATGAGATGGGCCGAAATATTCGAATTACCTCTGGTCCCGCAATAGAGCGTGCTGGAGATTTGGCATCGATTCTTACTAACCTGGAAGAAGGCGACATCTTATTTGTTGATGAGATTCATCGCATCAATCGTCATGTTGAAGAGGTTTTGTATCCTGCCATGGAGGATTTTGCGATTGACTTAGTTGTGGGAAAGGGGCCGTCGGCAAGAACGATGCGCTTAGAGCTGCCGCGCTTTACTCTGATTGGTGCTACGACACGTATCGGGCTATTATCCTCTCCTCTGCGCGATCGTTTCGGTGCTGTTTATCGCTTGGAGTTTTATGGCGATGCAGAATTAAGCAAAATCGTGAGACGATCATCTAGAATTATCAAGGTTTCGGTTGATAAGGGTGGCGTGGATGAGATTGCCAAAAGATCGAGACGTACCCCGAGAATCGCAAATAGATTGTTGCGCCGAGTTCGTGACTATGCCGAAGTCAAACATTCTGGTATTGTTGCTGAAGATATCGCTAAGGAAGCGTTAAATCAGCTTGATATCGATGATCTTGGATTGGACCAGAGCGACAGGGAATACCTTCGCACGGTAATAAATAAGTTTCGAGGTGGGCCGGTTGGGCTAGACACAATTGCTGCGGCAATGGCTGAGGACAAAGACACGATAGAAGATGTGATCGAGCCCTATCTTTTGCAATTGGGATTTATCTCTCGAACAAAACAGGGCAGAGTATCAATGCCCGCTGCATATCATCATTTATGTATCAATACTCCTGACAAGGAGAATAAATTACTATGAATTAGTCAGTGAGTGCTAGTATGTAGGGTTATGAAGGATAAAGAAGACAAAAAAATACTGCTCCATTCGTGCTGTGCTGCATGTACGGCCTATCTCCTTATGGAGCTAGACAAGGAGGGGCGCGAGGTGGTTTTATTTTTCTTCAATCCTAACTTCTCGATGCAAGAGCATACGTTACGTCTTGAGGGTGCCAGGGGTTTGTCTCAGCTCAAAGAAGTAGAATTAATTGCTCCTGCATACGAGAGGATTGAATACGAAGTGCTCATTGCTCCTTATCGGGACAAACAATCGATTAAGTTTATTGGCGACCCTGTTCGATTTGAGCGCAGATGCAGAGAGATACTAATCAATCTAATTCTGGAAAGGGCCAAGAAGCAAGCACAGGATCTGGGCATCAAGGTCTTCACTTCCTCGATGCTTTGTTCACCTTACCGCGATCACAATACAATCTGGGACGTTGGTTCTCATCTGTCAAAAGACGGTGGAGTTGAATTCCACTATAAGGACTTTAGGAAGGGCTACTGGATGGGACGAAATGTTGCCAAGAAGTACGGTTTTTCGATCCCGGCCTTTTGCAGCGATTATTTGGAGTAATAATATGACTTATCTAATGATTTTTTACCTGGTCTTCCTCTTTGCGTTTGCTGTCTATAGTGCGATGGGAGTATACCATCTACTTCGGTTTGGTTATGTCGGCGATCTGACCAAGGCTGCCGCAGTAGTATACTCATTGGCCTCTATTGTGGTTATTGTTGTATCAATCGTTTTGCTTTTATCTCAAAGCTTTTCTGCCTAAAGGATCAAAATGAACAAAAAAAGAAAACTGTTTCCAAATCAAAGGGATGACGAAGAGGTCTTCCTTTATATACGCAAGCACTGGTTTGTCTATCTGCCGTTTTTTTTCTTTGCAGCCGGTGTTGCAGCCTCCATTTTAATTGCTCTCTTTCTGGTTCAGGGTTATGCAAGCGATATATCGTCCATGACACAGAGTTTCCTGATTGTTTTTATTACATGCTATATTCTGCTTATGTTTGCTGTGTTGCTGTATGGTTTTATAGATTTTTATCTTGATGTGGACATAGTCACCAATCATCGTATCATCGACATCGAACAGAATGGTTTTTTTAGAAGGAGAGTATCAGAGCTTACACTCGGCCAGATTGAGGATGTCAGCGCACATGTCGATGGATTTTTCCCTACGACCATTCATTTTGGCGATCTCCACATTCAGACGGCCGGTAATAAGGAAAACTTTCTTTTTAAATCAGTAGCCCAGCCCTATAAATTAGCTCAGCTGATACTCGATTTACAGGAAGCACAGAAGACTAAGTCGGAAAAAATCCTTGAGCGTTGCAGGCAGACTGTGAGGAACTCGTCCGGCCTTTCTAAATTCTATGAGCATATGGAGGAACCGCCGCCACGAGTTCATGATTATGTAGATCATTCAGCGAATGTTCAACCACTCCTTCACCACACAGGCAAAAAACACCCCGATACCAAAGCAGGAGACGCAGGAGATCATGTAGCAGAGTATTTCGGTGGTTCTGGACTAAAAGGATCTGACAGCGGTAGTGATAAATTGAGCGGGGAAATGAAGGAAGGCGAGATAATAGATTTTTGATGGCCAGTGATGAAGCTTACCGACTTTGATTACAATTTACCAAGCGAACTGATAGCTGACAGGGCGATTGAGCCTCGTGACCACTCAAAGCTATTGGTTCTCAATCGTCATGATGGCACTGTCTCTCACGATTGTTTTTTTAATTTAATCGACCATCTTGTGCCTGGCGATGTTATTATTGTCAACAACTCCAAAGTATTCCCGGCCAGATTGATAGGCAAGAAAGAGATTACGGGCGGCAGAGTAGAGATTTTTCTTAACAAAGAGGTGGGGCCTGGCTTATGGGAAGTCGTCGGTCGGGGGCTTAAGGTGGGCATGAGGGTGGTGTTTGAAGGCTCTGCATTACAGGCTGGGGTAGAAAAGCAAAATGATAATATTTTTTCTGTGCGCTTCAACATGTCTGGTGATCGTTTCTTCTGTGAGATAGAAAATATAGGCGAGGTTCCATTGCCCCCATATATCGTGAAGAAGCGACAGGAGTTAGATACGAGGGCGACACAAACTGAACCAGACAAGCAGCGGTATCAGACGGTTTACGCTAAAGACAGGGGCAGTGTGGCAGCGCCTACGGCAGGTTTGCACTTCACGCCCGAATTAATAAAGAAAATTAAAGAAATGGGTGTTGAGGTGGCCGAGGTTACGCTACATGTTGGTCTAGGAACTTTTACTCCGATCAAAGAGGAGGAGATTGAACAACACAAAATTCATTCAGAGTATTTTTCGGTTGACAAAGAAACGCTAGAACAGATTGCTCGGGCCAAAAGAGAAAACAGACGCATTGTCGCTGTTGGCACAACCACCACCAGGGTTCTCGAACATGTATTTTCCAACCACTTGCTCCTGGACGCGAGCTACGAGCTACGAGCTACAAGCGGTCATACTAATATTTATATTTACCCCGGATACAAATTTAAGTGCATTGATGGCCTCATCACAAACTTTCATTTGCCAAAGTCGTCCCTCTTGGTCTTGGTTGCCGCCTTTGCTGGTCGAGATCTAACTGTTAGAGCGTACGAAGAGGCTATACGGGAGAAATACCGCTTTTATTCGTATGGCGACGCCATGCTAATTGTCTAACTGAACATGCCAAATATTTATAACATAACCCAAAAAACTCTTTCTGGGTTAAGGAAAGCTAGTGTCAATTTGGGGAGCGGCGTTCGACTTAATATAATCGATGACCTCAAGAGGTCGCCACGTTCCGGCAAGGCTGCAAGAATCGATAATTTTTGCCTGAATCTACCCAAGCAGTCTATCTATGACCACCTGCTTCAATTGGCCTATGATGCTGATATTTTTAACGAGGTCATCGGTTGCATGACAGGCGATCATTTGCTCTCTGATTTTATTGCTTTTCACGACTTGGCAGAATCAGTCATTGGGGATATTCCGGATTATACCGAAGGAAAAGCGTTGTTTGGGCGCGTTGATGGTGACTTAAAAGTCGAGGAAGACCTTGCAAATTCAATTATTGCGGATAGCTTGGATCAGGATATGAAACAGAGATTCTTGTTTGCCATCTCTGCTCTGGCTGATCGTTCAAGGTCAGAGGTTAAACAATTTCATTTTATCGATAAAACGGAGCCGATAATTTCTGTCTGGCGCTACATTCATTTTTTTAGAGATATTATTGACATTGATCATTTTCTAGAAGCAATGGATGATTTTTTCACAAATCCAAAAGTAAAATCTTATTCAATTAACTCAGCCACTGATGATATGATTAATTTTCTGCAACAAAGGGATAATGCCCGAGACTTTTTTCTGACCCATGACTTCCTGGGTGACTATGATGCGGCACTGAGCAGGGTGGTCGAGGGCCGAGAGATAATGACCATACCGGTACAATAAATGTTGTATAATATCGTTAAAGTAATTAGACACTAGCGGTATTTACCGGCAATAATATTCTTTCTAACCACCCAAGAATCTTTAATCATGCGTAGGCCGTCTTTGATTGGATTGACTTTTGAGTGCGGATTGTCATACCATGTAATACCGATCTCTTTCACTTTGTAGCCAAGTTTTCGGGCGATTGCCAGCAGTTCGATATCAAACGACCATCTGTCAAACGTTTGTCGCTTGAATATTTCCTGCGCAGCATCGCGCTCGAAGAGCTTAAATCCGCACTGCGTATCCTTGATGCCGCGAGCGGCCAGCAGCTGAATAATAATATTTAGAACTCTTCCCCCGATAACGCGGTGAATAGGTTGAGGCCTTGCCAATCTTCCTCCTTGACAGTAGCGAGATGCAATGATCACCTTGTGAGACTCGGTGAATTTAAGCAATTTATCAGCTTGTTCGACCGGAGTGGAATTATCAGCGTCGGCAAAAAGAATATATTTTCCCCTTGCTCCTAGCACGCCCTCTTTTACGCTATACCCCTTGCCGCGGTTTTCTTTTCGGTCGATTAGTCTGAGTCCCTCCATTTTATCTTTGTAGGATTTGACCACCTCAGCTGTTCTGTCTGGAGAGCCGTCAATCACTATGATTGTTTCGATATTAAACTCTTTTTTCTTTTGGTATTGGGTAATGGCATCAAGAATAAGATGAATTCTCTCTTCCTCGCAGTATGCCGGCACAACAATCGACAGATAATATTCTTTATCCATTTAGTCCTTTCTTTGACAGATGACTTATTTAATCAAAGTTGAATTTGAGGCGTGCTGCTTTGCAAATAATCTTGGTATTCAACCTTCGTTATTGGGTATGGTGATTCAGGTGGGTTTTCGATTAAGTCGTCATCGGTGATATTGAAGACAAGTATCGATCCCCCAATAATTGCGTTTGGCTTCCGCTTGTCTAGCCAGTGATAAGACCACTTACCCTCTTTGGGTCCGTAGAGCTTGGAAGATTGATAAAATGTGGCAGAAACAGCCAGCCATCCGGTTGTTGGCCCGTATGAGCTATGCCAAGATTGAGCCTGCGGGATGTAGTAGCTGGGGACCGATCCGCCAAAGTAGTCAACTTTAATCTCATTGATATTATTCTCATCTATGTACTTTTTCAATCTGAGTAAATCTTGCCCCCAGTCTAGCGAAGAGTCTGTCATGTATTTGAAGCGTTGTTCTTTTGGTACGAGGACATTGAAGTAGCCGATGAACTGCGGATAGTACGCAAGTGTATGAACAGCCTCAAAAACCACCAGAAAAACAACCAAGGAATATTTCCAGGCATTATACTGAATTCTTGAGAGGGTCCAGCCAATAAGCAATAGTACGAATGGAATCGTTGGAAGAAGATGGCGTATGCCTATATTGAGAGAGCCCTTGAGGGTAAACGCCCAGTAGACTGCTATTGGGGTAAGTATTATCCAGAGTAGCCATTTTTCGCCACTCCCTTTCTTTTTGGTCAACAGAAAGATGAAGGAGAGGATGGAGAGCAAAATTATTGGTAGGGGAGTTTTTATCAGCCAGGCAATTGGGAAATATGAACGAATGGTCTTCTCTGCCACCTCGCCCATCAGGAAAGTGGCGTTTCCGCCTGCTACCCTGGCGATGACCAGCATCAGACCAAGGAGATAATGACCGATCGCTCTACTAAACGGATTGTTCTCGAATAGGTGCAGGAAGTTGCGCAAAGGAAGCGTTCCAGGGTCGGTCGTCATGTTCTTTTCAATCACAGTATGTTCGATTTCGGCTGGGGTCTGCCAGACGAAGGGAAGATAAACAATCCAGACAACTGCAAGTGATAAGAGCGCGACCAGAAAATAGACTCTGAAATTTGATTTGAATACCTTCCAAAATCCCATCTCCTTGCCCTGCACTGATTTCGCGATGACAAGGATAAATAATACGCCGAAGAGGAGGAGGGCAGAAAACTTGAGCAGTTGTGCTATGCCAAAAGCAAGCGCAGCAATTAGTAGTGACCTTGTTGTTTTGGTTGTAATCGCTTTGTCAAAATAGTAGAGAGTGATTACGTATCCTAGCGCGGCAGCGACGTCTGTCGTAACGAGGCGTCCGTGTGCGATTACGTCAGGATAAAATGCAAAAAGAGTTAAAACCACCAATCCGATTCGAGGTCCAAAGAGTTCTCGTGACCATTTGAAGAGAAATGCCCCCAGTGCGATCATTAAGAGCATCATCGGCAATCTTGACCATAGCAATACTATTGCCGGATCATTGCTTGTTTCGTAGAGCATATACCATCCTGCCTCCCATTGGTTGATGGAATTCCAGCTCCAGTCTTTTTCTGGACCATCAAAGTTGCCGATCGCTAGTGGCAAACCTGCTAAGGCTTTTGCAAGAGGTGGGTGCTCCGGGTTGAGGCGGTAGTCAAAATATTCCATATAAGAGTAGCCTGATGGAATATGAGCAATCTCATCTACTGTTCCTGAGTCTCCGGGAATTCCAAACGCACCCTTTGAAGAGAGGAGGGCAACGAGAAACATGGTCAGTAAAATTCCTGCAGCCAAAAGGTTTGAGGAAAAATATGAGTTTGTTTTTAATTTTTCAAGCATAAACCCTCCGAAGAAATTCATAGATATATTCTAAATATTAGGAGACGTCGTAGTGCGCACGCAGTTACTCTTATTGGTCTGATGCGAATGAGCGCTTTGTTGATTTGACCGTAACTCGATAGCCAAGGTATTTTCCGAGCATCAACCTTGTTTGTGATTCGAGAGCAGGAAGAGAGGAAAAGATAATGTTGCTGATTGGCAGAACTAGCGGCGTCAATATCCAGTCAAAGAAAATTCGCCTGGATGGTTTTTTGCCTTGGTGCGGAGGAACTAGCAGAGAGGAAATTATGAGCGTTGTGATCATTCCGACCCATGCTATGGTTAGAAGTCTGGCGTATATGATTGGAAAGTTGAAGGCTAGTACGGTGTTGCGAAATTCGGGGTTAAGCACGAGAGGTAACCACGAGGAGGTTGCCAGAACGATCGATGTTGTTGCCCAGGTAATGTGAGCCTCAAGTAAAATGAGTGCATTTGCCCAGCGATCAATGAATGGAATATTTTTGTTGCCAATGGTGTGTTCCATGACGAATGGGATGTCCGAGGCGCCCCAAGCCCAACGTTTCTTCTGTAGGTATTGTTCTTTCATTGTGTCCCAAAGGCTGCCGGCCAAAACTGCATCTTGATAAATCGGAACATACATGGGAACGACTTCATGTCTGCCGTCGAAGCTGAAATATGTGCGCCAAAATTGGTGTCCATCTTCAACTATTGTTGTCTTGGACCAGAAGTCAACTTTTATGAGTGCCTCCAAGCTTTGGGCGTGAGCAGAGAAGTTGCGCAACCGTGAAGGTCTAGTGGCAACAATCATTTGCCAGAATGATGAACCCATGGCGATAAGCCTCATGGGCATAGGCACGTCCCAGATATTATTGAAGTACATCGGTAACGGCTGGAAGCTCTTGTAAACTGGATCTGGATCTGTGAGATAGCAGTAGGTCAAACATGATAAATATTTTTTGTCCATGAGATTGTCCGCATCCATATTGGTGACAATAACATTTTCAAAGGGTATGCCCTTCTCCTGGAAGTATGAGATCATATGTTGGCCAGCATATGTAATATTGGGTCCCTTGCCGATAACCTCTTCCGGTAAATCTTTGGGATGCATTATTGAAATAAAATCAGCCAGCTTGTCCTGATATTTTTTCTTCAGGATAGAACTGTTTGCCTCTGCTCGTTCTTTGTCTCTTTCCTCTGTTGCAAGAACGTAAATTACCTTTTCGCTAGGGAAGTCTGAATTAACAACTGATTCAAGAGAGGACTCAAGAATAGAGATGTCTTCTTTATATGTCGGGACAACGACAAGGTGATAGATGTCTTGCCATGACTTCTGCGGGGCAAGATTATCCAGTTTCTTGCGCCAATCAACTATTTGGTCATGGCGATAATTTTTATATCCGACTATCAGGCGGTACGACATGAAGAAGGTCTTTACGAGCCAGTAGCTCAGGAAAAAAATCATGTAGGTTGCTAGAACCTTTGGTGCCACAAAAGAAAGAATAATTGGCAAGAGGATTATTGTCCAAGAGCAAGCTCCGGGTAATATTTCAAACAGTCGTTTGTATTTCCATGTGCTCATAGTTGCCTTATTGTAATGTGGCAGAATAGAAGATTTCTAAAATTAGTATTAGGGTAGCGATAAAAATATTTGCCGCAAGAAGCAAGTGGCTGATATTTTCATCTTTGTCGCTAGCAAAGAGTGAGAGAACAATGTTGATTCCTATTGTGATCAGCAAGAAGTAAATCGGAGATAGCGACAAACGCCACAAGAATGCTGTGGTCTCGCTAAACTGATACATTTTCCAGAGAACAAGGTCGAATGCTGTTAGGAGTATGGATGCCAAAAAAAGATAGACATCTTCTTTGTCAGAAAGAAACTTGTTGATAATCAAGAGGGCAGTATCGTAATTTCTTCTCATAGTTCTAAAATATTTTGATAAATTAGTTTTATGGCCCGAGCAGCACTTGTATTAATAATACGATACACCTTTTAGCGGTATTCGTTAACCAGAGCGAGGGGTTGTGTTGCCGAAATCTATGGAGCCGATAGCCAGATTTGAACTGGCGACCTTCACTTTACGAAAGTGCTGCTCTACCAACTGAGCTATATCGGCTTGGAGCAAGATACCGGAATCGGACCGGCGACTCATCCTTGGGAAGGACGCATTTTACCACTAAACTAATCTTGCCAGAGAGGGCGCTACCCGGTTATTCTTGTCTGCGTTAAGGAGATGCGCTAACTGTTGGTACCATCTTGCGAAGTTGTCTGAATTCAAAACCGCAAGGAGTTAAGAAATTTTACTGATCTGACGGCCTGGCCTGGGGATGAACCTATCCAATTGGTTCCGAGACTTGGATTCGAACCAAGATTCACGGCTTCAAAGGCCGCTGTCCTGCCATTAGACGATCTCGGAGAGGGTTAGGCATCTTTTGTGATTCTACTATACTTGAGGCTATTTTTCAATCTCATATGTTATTCTGGACCGCGCCAGGGTGCATTTACTTACAATAACTTTCTTGATAGATTAACAATCAAGAGAAATGATCTACTGCTATTCGTTGTGGCTGTGCTCGGTTCACAGAGGGGGGTATGAGGTGAAGAAGGTAGTGCTATCAGGCGCGGGCGACTTGGGTCGCATGCGTCAAGCAATCAGGGCACTCCTCCTGTCCCGCCACTGGGAAGAGGAGAGGATCGGGGACATCGTTCTCGGTCTTAGCGAGATTGTCGCCAACTGTTTCAGGCACAACGGCGACTATATCGTTACCGTGGCCATGACAGTGTGGAGGGGCAACCTATTTGTCTCGGTCCGATCGGATGGATATAGCGAGGATAGGTTCCACTCAGCTGTCTTGCAGGTCTATCAGGCTGCTGATAAAGCACTCGAGCTGGCGTCGACAAACGAGGAAAACCATCGCGGAGTGTTTCTCGCAAAGGTTCTTCTCTGTTGGAGGCACTGGCGTCTGGCAGAAGGTAGTCTGGCATTCGTCATTCCTAGGGATGCACGGGACGTGCACCAAGCAGAGGCGATTCCGGCCGCAATTTCCTGTCCTCTTGTGGCAGGGTCAGCGGCTTAGTCATTGGGATTCTTGAATAACGGCATCCGGCCGGAGTTCAGGAGTCCCTATTTTTGTTTGTGTGTTTTTTTGTGCATGTGAGTAATTTTTGTTAGAATGTGCATGTAATTAAAATAGGAGCGGATATGTGGTTTGGTATTACTTTATTGCTCGTGGGAGTTGTTCTTCTGCTTCAAAATCTCGGACTATTGCCGGCTGACTCGTGGGATGTTATCTGGCCAGTTCTGTTTATCGTCTTGGGAGCCTCCATAATTTTCCGACGGGCTAAGAAAGGCTAGTATGCGAAAAATTTTTGCCGCCCTATTTTTCTTTCTTCTCCTTTTTAATTCTCTGATACTAATTCTAGCCCTAGACCTGAAGGCTTCATTTCTTTCTCCCCAAAAACTGAAGGGAATAGCACTTAAGAGTAATGCCTACGAATTCACAGCTGCCAGCATGAGAGAGACCTTCTCCAAGGAAGTTGACATGAAAGCTGGAGATGGTGTGTTTGTTGAAGTTTTATCAGAGTCAATTACCCCTGACGTGATCCGGCAGTTGTCAGAGGGGGCGATAGATCAGTTTTTCCAGGTTATTGACAACCCTAGTGCTGACTCGTCTATTATGATCTCTTTCACTTCTATTAATAGTACTGTTCAAGAAAAATTTAACAGCAAGACAGGGTTGTCATTGGCGGAGGTTGGCTACGACGGTGTTTTTGGTGGGGAGAAGAAAACAGTATTGGGAAACGGTCTGGTTATTAGGTTATTATCAAATATTAATTTGCTAATTATCATTGAATTCTTGATTGTAGTTTTGTCGACATTATCACTGTTCTTGCTCTCCGGAAAGACTGCTTCCAAGCGCTTCTCGTGGGTGGGGATCGATATATTTTTTGTCGGTTTGATTCTCCTGGGCCTCACGCTGTTTGTCTATCTTGTATTGCCAAATTTTCTCTCAAGCAAAATTGGAGTTTGGGGTATTACTGATCAGAAGCTGCTGATCGGTCTTGATAAGATAATCCATATAATATTTGAAGAGCTAAAGATTCTCTTAATTGCTGAGACAGTGTTGACTTTGCTCGCCGGTGTACTTCTATTTAAGTTGGGTCGAGGAGTCCGGGAGGAGAGGGTAGGCTTGCTATTAAATCAATCTAAATAATCAACAAGGATATGGCAAAACAACTCCCAAAATGGCGCAGGATTATGTTTGCAATCGTAACCGCTATTATTTTGGCAACAGGCGTAATTATCTTCTTGGAAGGAAGGGAGACCGAGAAGATCTCGACTCTGGAAGAGGAACAAAATCAATCAGCTGAGACATCTGAGCTACAGGAGAGCGCTGAGATGGTACCCAGTATCTCGGATAAAGGAGATGCGCTTGATCCAGACGAGAAGAAGGTCGCAGAGAGCTTCTCGAATGCTGCATTGCCCATGACCTGGCTCATTAAAGTGCCGTTTTTGTCTCAGGCTCCATCTGCCAATTGGGATGCTCTACACGAAGATGCATGCGAGGAGGCGAGTTTGATTATGGTGAGGCATTTTTTAGATAACAAATCGACAATATCTCGTGCTGATGGTGACGAAGAGATCAAGAAAATGGTCGCTTACGAAGAGCGAGCCGGTTACGGTGGATCAATCACGTTGCGAGAACTATCAATAGCCGCTGATGATTACTTCTCAATCAGCGGTAGCCGTATCGTATATGACTTTACGGTCGATGATTTGAAGAAAGAAATTGCCGCCGGCCGACCTGTAATTATCCCTGCATCAGGCAAAGCGCTTCCTAACCCTAATTTTCGTAACGGCGGCCCCAAATATCACATGTTGGTGATAGTTGGTTACGATGAAGATGAATTTATTACAAACGATCCCGGCACGAAAAACGGTGAGGGCTATCTCTATAAGTATGAAGATCTCTTTGACGCCATTCATGATTGGGATCCACAGAATATCAACAATGGCCAAAAGGCATTTCTGGTTTTTGATTAACTATTTGCCGCTAGAAGATAGAGTAGAGGGGAAGCAAGAGACGGTGGGGATGGAATTTTTTTCCGGCGCTTATTCATCGAGATCCAACCTTTGTGTTTTCTGAAAGTTTTGGTAGAATAGTAGATAGCAATTTGTGCGGATCGTTTTTTGATTCTATGGAGGGATGTTGGGGAAGTGTTTGCATACAAACTGTTCTAAGACTAGGATCAGACACTTAAGCAAAGCGCATGATTTTTTGCTATCTAAATCAACCCTCTATCATAATTGGCATCATAATCCACACCACCAAAGGGTTCATTTTGGGGCACTGGCAATTTATGTCCTCTTGATAACTTCTATTTTGTTCCAGTCGTTTTTTGGTGGCAGTACAAACGCTTATGCAGCTGCCAATACTTGGACATTTGGCAATTCGTCTGACTACACCTATAACAGCTCCAATCTTGAGATTGTGTCCAATTCAGCCCGCCATAAATTGCAGCAGCTAAGCGACGATGACAACACTAACGCGCTTTGGCACTTTGACGAGACGGAGGGGACAAGCGCAACTGATTCATCTGGTAATAGTAACACTGCTACTCTCGGCAGCGGCGCCAGCTTTGCTTCAGGAAAGGCTGGTAACGGAACATCATTTACTGGCAGTGGCTTGGGCAGTGTTGCTACGGTAGCTGACTCAAGCACCACGTCTCTCTCTGGTGCTATGACACTCGAAGCCTATGTTAAGTTTAATAGTGCCTTTGACAGTACCCAAAGTGTTCCTGCTAGCGTCTTTGATAAGGGCAACTATAAGCTATATTTTGACGATACAGATGGTAAGTTAAAATTTGATTTAACCCCCAATACGGCCAAAAGCTGGAGTAAGCTTGCTGAGGGGGTGGGGAATGGTGATTGGTCTGATCACGGCACAAACTATGTAAGCTCAACAGTCGTCTGGAACAACGAGCTCTATGCTGGATTGGTCGGTGCTGCTGGTGCAGGTGAAGTCTGGAAATATAGCGGGAGTGGGTCATCCTGGACAAAAATTGGCGGAGATGGTGTCCGCAGCTCCTGGAATGGGGCTGATTATGAAGGGGTTTATGGCCTCGCAGTATATAATAATGAGCTTTATTCAGGTTTGGGGAGCAGCTCTTATGACGGTGAGGTGTGGAAGTATGATGGCACATCCTGGACCAAAATCGGTGGTGATGGTCAAAACAGTAGTTGGAGCTCGGCCTCTAACAGCTATTATTTAGTAAGGGATCTCGTTGTTTATGCCAATACTCTTTGTGCTTCAATATATTCTGCCTATGCTGGAGATGCCGAAGTTTGGAGTTATGATGGTAGTTCCTGGACAAAAATCGGCGGTGATGGGGTAGGCTCTTCCTGGGCCACGAGTTATGAAAGTGTTTGGTCGCTTGCTACCAATGGGTCCACCACGCTTTACGCGGGTCTTGGCGCTTCAGCTGGCGATGCTGAAGTCTGGGGCTATGACGGTACCACCTGGACAAAAATCGGCGGTGACGCTGCTAATAGCTCCTGGGCCGATGCTACTTATGAACAAATAACCTCGCTGGCATATATAGGTACTACTCTTTATGCCGGTCTTTCAACTAGTGGTAATGATGCTGAAGTCTGGATTTATGATGGCACAACATGGACTAAGATCGGTGGCGACAGTATCAATTCCGGATGGACTACCAATTACGAAAGTGTTTATGCAATTACTGCCCTAGGTAGCTCTGTGGTTGTTGGCCTTGGTGACTCGAGCGGTGATGCTGAGGTTTGGTCTTGGAGCGGTTCCGCCTGGACTAAGATTGGCGGCGATAATACTAATTCCGGATGGACAGGGATAGAAAATAGAGTTTATAGCATGAGCGTGATCGGGACTGATCTCTATGCTGGGTTGGGTGGCGATGTCAATGAGGGTACGGTGTGGAAGTGGAACGGGTCTAGCTGGGCAGCCATTGGAGGTCGTGATACAAATTCCTGGTTCGCGCCGCAGCTGGTAGAGATAGATGCTATTACGGTGGGGAATGGTAAACTCTATGCCGGCTCTGGTATTTGGGGCAATGGATCTGCTAGCAAGCAAGCAAGTGTCTGGCAATACGACGGTACGTCTTGGTCAATGATTGGCGGCGGCGGTATTAATGGAGGGTGGGACGAGACTATTGATGCTATTAGCTCTCTCCAGGAAATGGGCGGTGCTCTATATGTAGGAACATCTGGGACTGCGGGTCAAGACGCCGAAGTCTGGTCCTGGAACGGCTCGGCTTGGACCAAAGTTGGCGGCGATGGAGCAAATTCATCGTGGAATGCAGGCACATACGGGAACGTTAAAACCCTGGCTAATTTCCAGGGAAGCCTATATGCCGGAGTTGGTGGCATAAGCAGCGGCGATGGAGAAGTCTGGTCCTGGAACGGCTCGGCTTGGACCAAAGTTGGCGGCGATGGAGCAAATTCATCGTGGAACACTACGCTTTATGTTGTTAATGCTGTTACTGATAATCAATTTTTATACGTCGCTCTGTATGGTTCAGGAGGAACGTCGTACACGGATGCGGAGGTTTGGCGCTACAATGGCTCAGCATGGGAGATGATTGGTGGACGAAGCGCCTATAAAAGCTGGGGGCCTGGTTATGAGAGCGATGTTATGTCTTCGGCTAATTATAATAATAAACAGTATTTTGGTCTTCATGGAACATCGCCTGGCGATGCGGTTGTTTATGAATATGACGGTTCGACCGGTGCCTGGACTCCGATTGGGGGAAATGGCACCAATTCATCGTGGGCGGGAGCTACCTATGAATCGGTCTACTCACTCTACGCGGATGCTACTTATCTCTATGCAGGCTTGGGCCAGACATCGGGAGATGCCGAGGTTTGGCGCTACAATGGCACTTCTTGGGCCAAGATTGGTGGCGATGGCTTGAACTCGGGTTGGAGTACTGGATATGAATATGTTATTTCGATGGTGGGTGACGGTACTAATCTATATGCCGGTTTGGGTACTGGTAGTGGCGACGGAGAAGTTTGGTCTTGGAGTGGATCTGCTTGGACCAAGATTGGTGGTGATAACACCAATTCTGGTTGGAATTCCGGTTATGATTCTGTCAGTTCGATGAATTATTTTGGGGGTAATCTATACGCTGGTTTGGGTACCAGTAGCGGTGAAGCGGAGGTTTGGAAGTGGAGCGGCTCGACTTGGAGCAAAATTGGCGGCGACACCGTCAATTCTAGCTGGGCGGATTCCACCTATGAGACTGTTTTCTCGATGACCTCGGACGCAACTTATCTCTATGCTGGGTTGGGCGATGGTGCTGGTGATGCCGAGGTCTGGCGCTACAACGGCTCGACTTGGAGCAAAATTGGCGGCGACACCGTCAATTCTAGCTGGGCGGATACTACCTATGAACGAGCCCGATCCCTTGCCTCTGACGGAACGAATTTGTATGCCGGTCTTGGTTATTCGACTGGGGAGGCTGAGCTTTGGAAATGGGACGGCTCGACTTGGAGCAAAATTGGCGGCGACACCGTCAATTCTAGCTGGGCGGATGCTACCTATGAAATCATCGATACTATTTTAGTCTCTGGCTCTAATGTTTTAGTGGGGTTAGGCAGTGCATATACTACTGATCCGGAAGTCTGGAAGTGGAATGGTTCTACTTGGACTAAGCTTGGTGGAGACGGACTTAATGATACCTGGTCCGATGGCCCTCATGAAGGAGTGGCTTCTTTGGCGATCAATCAAGGGGTATTGTATGCCGGATTGGGCTGGGGTAGTGCCGGTGAAGCAGAGGTTTGGTCTTGGAATGGTTCTGCCTGGGCCAAGATAGGGGGCGATGGTTTAAACAATAGCTGGAATACCGACTATGAAAAAGTGAGTTCTCTAGTTAGCTATAATGGCGAGCTCTATGCTGGTTTGGGCAGCTCTGCTGGCGACGCTGAAATCTGGAAATACGATGGTTCAAGCTGGACAAAAGTTGGGGGAGATACTGTTGGCGTCAGTTGGGTGACCGGTAATTATGAAGATGTTCAATCAATGACCGTTTACAATGGCAAACTTATTGCCGGTCTTGGCACTGGGGCCGGTGATGGCGAGATCTGGTCGTATGGTGACAACAAGATTGCTGCATCATCTAGGTCTAGCTGGGATGCTGGTTGGTACCACATCGCTGCCACCTACGATGGCGCGACGGCCAAAATCTATGTGGATGGATTAGAGGATTCTGCAACTGCTTTTGGTTCGGTTACTTTAGCAGACAGCGCATATTCACTCTATATTGGTGGCGCTCAGGGCACCACCGGGGCAGGATTAACTCTTGGCAAACTCGCTGGAATGATCGATGAAGTCCGGATAAGCAATACTGCAAGGACTTCATTTACAACCAGCCCTTATACTAACTCGGCTCAAACCATTCAGCCAACGAGTGCGGTTGATGATTCAGACGTCGGTGCCTGGAGCGGTTTTGTGGCCGAAGAAACACTCAATGGTGGCACGATTACTTATCGATTATCTGATGACAACGGAACAAGCTGGAAATATTGGAATAGTTCAGCTTGGGTAGCATCAAACTCGCTGGCTAATGCTAATAGTGAGGCGGATATTCACGCTAATATTGCCACTTTTTCCGTATCTAACGTTGGACTGCTGTGGCAGGCGATTTTGACTGGTAGTGGTAGTCAGCAAGTTGTTTTGAGTAGTGTTGAGGTTCAATATACGGCAGATACTACCAATCCGACGAATCCGGCATCTTTAACTGCAATTAACGCCGATGGCGGCTCAACAGAGCTTACAAGCGGAAATTGGTACAATTACGCAGCACCTAAGTTTACTTGGGGCGACGGCTCAGATGCTGGTAGTGGAATCGAAGGGTATTGGGTTTACTTCGGTACTTCCGACAGTGCTGACCCAAGGACAACCCGAGGCATCGCCACCGAAGTGGGCGGAACCGGCATTCATTTCCAAAGCGGTACCGCAATAATTATTGGCACTGACACCGCGGCTATTGCTAACGGCACGACTTACTATCTGCGGGTTCTGGCTAAAGACAGGGCAGAAAATTATCCCGAGAGTGCTTATGCTGCTTTCACTTACAAATATGATGCAGCGGCACCGACGCCTCCATCAATCGTGTCAGCCTCGCCCTCCGGCTTTACTACCAGCACGACTTTTACTTTTCTCTGGCCCAATGGCGGCAGTTCGGCAGCCACCGACCCAGGAGCGCCAACGACTGGCTCGAGTATTGCCGGCTATCAATACAAGACTGGTGCCTCATCTGGCAGCTATTCAAATTGGTCAAGCACAACAACCGAAACCCAGGTCGCACTTTCTGGAGCCGCATACCAAAGCGGCGTCAACACATTTTACTTGCGAGTGGTTGATAATGCCGGCAATACATCATCTGAGGCATCAGTTTCGTACTACTACGCTGGTGAGGGCGCCTCGGCGCCAACGGCAGTAAGTGCCCTGCCGGCAAGCAGTGAGGGCGCTCCGCTTCTAGCCAACGATGTTTCCTTTCAGTGGGCCATTCCTCAGACCTATAGTGGTTCGATCAAGCGTTATCGTTATTCAATTAACGCTCTGCCAACGGCTACCAATACAACTGTGACGACAGCTACCTCGCTCGCGACCGATGCTTATGCTACCCAGCAGGGGAAGAACACGTTCTACGTGGTGGCCGAGGATGAAACGGAGCAGATTAACTACAATTTGTATGGTAGTGTGGATTTTTATGTCAGCACAACTGCCCCGGGGATTCCCACAAGTATTCTCTTGACTGACAGCTCAAGCCGGGCAACGAGCGAATACCGCTTAACATTGACCTGGTCCGCACCATCATCGGGCGGAGATGTTTCTCAGTATATTGTCCATCGTTCAACCGATGGAACGAGCTTTTCTTCGGTTGGCAGCGTTGCTTCAACCGGCTATATTGATTCCGATTTATCCTCAGAGACAACCTATTATTATAAAATATATGCCAAGGATTCAGCCGGAGCCGTATCGGCAGATCCGGGAGCCGGCGGCATTGTTAGTAAACAGCCAACCGGCAAATACACCGCACCGCCGACGATTGATGCTGATAGCGTCGAAGCAGTCGCTGGGGCAACCAGTGCCGAGATTACTTGGACCACTGATCGCAAATCAGATGCCTTTGTCGAGTATGGCACGACGACAAGTTATGGTCTAAGTTTGGGCGCCCGTGAAGAAAAAACTGATCATTCGGTCAAAATTACCGGCTTGGCCCCCGGCACACTCTACCACTTCAAGACCCAGAGTTTGGATCCCGGTGACTTGCGTGACTACAGCCAGTCTCTTGGCTACTCGGCTGATTACACTTTTACAACTACTGCTGCTCCCGCTTTGGCCAATGTTATATTCAGTGATACTTCAACAAATTCCACGATTCTTAGTTTTGATACAAACAAAGCATCTTCATCGACCATTGAATATGGCGCGACCACGGATTATGGGCAGACGATCAAAGATGACTCAGGTGGTGGGACGACCAAGCATGTTGTTCGGATGTCTGATCTGCAAGATGGCACAACCTACCAGGTCAAGGTTACGATCAGAGACGCTGATAATAACGAAGTAGTCTCGCCAGGCCATGCCTTCACGACCATTGCTCAACCTCGCATCTCTGACTTGCGCTTTGAAACGGCCAACGAGGAAGCCCTAACCTCAATCAAAGTCGGCTGGAAAACAAACGTTCCGGCCTCATCTGCGGTGACTTACGTTTCTGACAAAGCAGAAAAAAAGGAGTCAGCAACTTCACAATTTGTGACTGATCACGAAATCGTGATTAGGGGTCTCGTAGATCAACAAACATACCAGTTGCAGGCGATCAGCCGCGATCAGTTTGGTAATCAGGCTACCTCTGATGTAAACACCTTTAAAACACCCCTTGATTCCCGACCGCCCAAGATTAACAATATGACAACCGAGGTCAAGGCTTCGGGTATTAGTGATGCTCAAAAAGCCCAGATTATTGTTACCTGGGAAACTGATGAACCGGCGACCAGCCAGATTGAATATGGTCCCGGCATTTCCGGCAAGGATTACCCCAACAAGACCAAAGAGGATATGGCTTACTCAACCAGCCACGTGGTAATTGTCTCCGAACTTGATCCCAGCAAGATTTATCATCTGCGGGCAGTTTCCCATGACAATGCCGGCAACCTTGGTGCTTCAGAGGATACGACCACCATCACAGGGAAAGTCCAGAAATCAGTTATCGATATTATTCTCAATTCGCTACAGCGCTCGCTGGGCTGGATCTTTGGTGCCTTTGGAACAAAATTACAATAAGTATAAGTTTTCCGCTGGGAGGGATTTTGGAAGGGTCTCACGATACAATTATCAAGATCTCTGGTCTGAAGAAAGACTATATTTTGGATGGCGGCCGTAAGGCACCGGTTTTGCTTGGTCTTGATTTGGAGATCAGGGCGACAGATTTCGCTATAATTTATGGACCGTCTGGTTGCGGCAAATCAACCCTGCTGCACACCATTGTTGGTTTAGAAAAGCCGACCGATGGCAGTGTTAAAATCCGGGGAACGGATATTTATAAACTCAAAGAAGAGGAGCGAGCGGCTTTTCGCGCCGAGAAGTTTGGCATGGTCTACCAGTCACCTTTTTGGATCAAAGCTCTAACAGTCTGGGAAAATGTGGCGATGCCACTATTGATTGCTGGCGAGAAAACCAGCGCGGCGAAAAATCGGGCGATAAAATCTCTCGAAGAAGTCGGGATGGCAAAATATTGGAGCAAGCGCCCGATGCAGCTTTCGGGTGGCGAGCAACAAAGGGTTGGTTTGGCTCGGGCCTTGGTTAATAATCCTTGGATTATAGTCGCGGATGAGCCAACTGGCAATCTTGACTCGCATAGCTCCGATGAAATAATGAATCTATTTCAATCTCTTCAAGTAAAAAGTAAACGCACAGTTATTATGGTTTCTCACAATTTAATCTATTTGCCAATGGCAACCAAAAAAATTGCAATGCGTGATGGCGTAATTGCGGCCGGCGGGGAATCAGAAATTAAAAAAGCAATCAAAGAAGAACTAAAAGGGGTGCTATGAGGCTAAGAATAATCTTTACAATTGCTTTCAAGAATCTTTGGTCGCACAGGTTGCGGACAACCTTGACGGTTCTGGGTGTAACGATTGGTATTGGCGCAATTGTCTTTTTGGTCTCGCTTGGTTATGGCCTTGAGCAGTTGGTGACCAATCAGGTGGCGAATTTTAACGCCTTTACCGTCATTGATGTCCCTTCGGCCAACTTAAAAACCTTGAGCATTAATCAAACCATCGTTGAAAAAGTTCAAAATTTCGGTCACATTGAGAAGATTGCGCCAGTTGTTAATCTGGCTGGCCGTCTCAAGAAAGTCGATAGTTCATCATCGACTGAGACGGTAATTGTAGGTGCGGATGCTGATTACTGGAAACTCTCTGACATCTATGCCGACAAAGGAAAACTTCCTGCCGGCGATAGCGAAGTGTCGGTAAATCAATCAATTATTAGCCTGGTGGGGGAAAGTGCCGACACAATCATTGGTCAAAAATTGAGCCTGGATATCATAATTCCAAAAGAACTTCGGAGCAATGAGATCGACGGCATTAAGGTGGCTGAAGGAATTCAGGCGACGGTGGTCGGTGTAATCAAAGATGACAAAACGCCGATAATTTTGGTTCCTCTGGAGCTTTTAGCAAAAAATGATGCAACCAAATATTCATCATTAAAGCTTAAAGCGGACAACCGCGATAGCGTGGCCGGTATTAGACAGCAGCTGGAAAATATTGGTTTGTCGAGTGAGTACGTGGGGGATACAGTTAACCAGATCGCTCAAGTGTTTTCCTTGTTCAGAATGATTCTGGGTGCCTTTGGTTTAATCGCTCTAGTGGTTGCTGCTCTTGGTGCTTTCAATACTCTAACTATAAGCCTGCTTGAGCGGATGCGCGAGGTTGGCTTGTTTAAAGCTCTTGGCATGCGCAACAGAGATGTTTACAAGTTATTCATCACCGAATCTTTTATAATCGGTGTCGCAGGCGGTTTGCTTGGTCTGGCCATAGGCGAGGCCTTGGGCTATACCACCAATGGTGTTTTGACCATGCTGGCCGAACGGGCAGGCAGCGAAGCCGTGTCAGTTTTTGCTACTCCATGGCAGTTTGCTGTAGCGGTTGCAATTTTTTCTCTTCTGATTGGTTTTGTAACTGGCTGGTATCCAGCCAAACGAGCGGTTAAGCTTAATCCGCTGGACGCTTTGCGCTACGAGTAATTGAGCCACAAAACAAAAGAGTCCCGACGCACTGGGACTCTTTTGTTTTGGTTGTACGTTCCCTAGGGACTAGTTAGAAGGCTTTTTCCAGACATTTGTTTTGGCTTCGCCAAATTAAATATCTCTAATATTGTCGGAGCAATGTCTGCAAGGTTGCCATTTCTTAATGCATAGTTAGGATCAGTGACCATGAATGGCACTGGGTTTGTGGTGTGTGCAGTGTGCTTTTCGCTCGTTTCTGAGTCAAAATTAACTTCAGCATTTCCGTGGTCAGCGGTGATTATCATTGTTGTCCTGTGCTGCAAAGCTTTCTCAACAATGCGCTCAAGTTGCCGGTCAACACATTCAATCGCTTGAATAATTGCTTCTCTATTGGCAGTATGGCCAATCATATCAGGATTAGCAAAGTTGGCAAAAATAAAATCTGTGTCCTTGCTAATAAATTCGATGATGCTGTCTGCAATTTCCTCAGCTCTCATATCTGGCGCTTGATCGTGAGTTTTGATGTCCTTTCGACTCTCAATGAGAATGTGCTCCTCATTTCTGTGAGGTTTTTCTTGCCCGCCGTTAAGAAAGTAAGTGGCGTGAGCAAATTTTTCGGTTTCAGCAATATGTACTTGGTTTAAACCTGCTCTATCAATTTCCTTTGCCAGGGTAGTTTCAATACTGGTTGGTGGAAAAGCAACAAGACTATTGTGCGTTGGGTCATACTCAGTTAAAGAAACATAGCAGAGATTTAAATCGGCCTTGCGTTCAAAGATTCTCTGACTTAGCATTCGAGCACGATCTGCTCGAAAATTAAAGAAGAAGATGCCATCATTCTTTTGTACTTGGTAATCTTGGCCGTTCTCATCTAAAAAAATTACCGGTTCTAGGTGTTCATCAAGTATACCTTCCTGATAAAGATCCTTTAGAACTTGGGAAGGTTTTTTGCCTCGAACAGTCTTTCCCTTACCATCAAAAATAGCTTCTTCTGCCTTGGCCAGTCGGTCCCAGTTATGATCACGGTCCATGGCATAAAATCGGCCTGAGACGGTGGCGATAAATCCAATTCCTAAGTGTTCAATTAAGTCTTCTAATTCTTTTAGGTAGTGAGTGGCGCTTTGGGGCGGAGTGTCACGGCCGTCAGTAAAGGCATGGATGGCAATCTTGGTAATGCCAGCCTCTTTGGCTGCGTGGAGAAAGCCGTAGAGGTGTTCAGAATGACTGTGAATGCCGCCCGGGCCGACTAAGCCCTTAATGTGAAGTGTCGAGTTGTGTTTCCTGACATGGTCAAACAACTCCAAAAAGGCTGGGTTATTAGAAAGCTCTCTGTTTTTTACGGCTTGGGAAATTCTGACAAGATCGGTCGCAATAATCTTACCGGCGCCGATTGTCAGATGGCCGATTTCCGAGTTGCCCATTTGTCCTACTGGCAGACCGACATGTTCGCCGCTTGCCTCAAGCAAGGAATGGGGAAAATTTTCCCATAGATAATCAAAAAAGGGAGTTTTTGCTTTGGCTATGGCATTGTGATCTTGTTCTTCTCGGTGACCCCAGCCATCGAGAACAATCAGGACAACCTGTTTGTTTTTCATGGTTTTTGCAAGTCGGTTATTTTAAAGCATCTTTGCCTGGATAAATTGCTTTTTCACCCAAAGCCTCCTCGATTCGGAGGAGTTGGTTGTACTTAGCCACGCGCTCAGAACGGCAGAGTGAGCCGGTTTTAATTTGACCGGTGCCGAGCCCGACGACGAAATCGGCAATGGTCGTATCTTCAGTTTCGCCCGAACGGTGAGAGATGACCGAGGTGTAGCTTGCATCGCTGGCCATCTTGATTGCCTTAATCGTTTCAGTCACCGTGCCGATCTGGTTTAGTTTAATAAGTATGGAGTTGGCAACGCCCTTTTCAATTCCTTCGCTTAATCGTTTGATATTGGTTACGAACAGATCATCTCCGACAATTTGGACTTTGTCACCCAATTTATCGGTCATAACTTTGTAGCCATCCCAATCATCCTCTGCTAATCCGTCTTCGATTGAGACAATCGGGTATTTATCGATCCAGCTGGCATAGAGGTCAACCATTTCGACACTGCTTAATGTTTTGCTCTCAGTTGCTAAAACATACTTTCCGTCTTCGTAAATTTCGCTTGAAGCAGCGTCAATAGCAATGGCAATATCTTTGCCTGGCTCATAGCCAGCTTTTTTAATTGCTTCGATGATAATTTCGAGGGCGCCCTCGTTTGATGGTAGTGAAGGAGCGAAGCCGCCTTCATCGCCAACTGAAGTATTGAGTCCTCTTTGAGCTAATATTTTTTTGAGTGCGTGGAATGTTTCTGCGCCATAACGAAGTGCTTCACAAAAGCTCGGGGCCCCGATCGGCATGATCATGAATTCCTGCAAGTCTGTTGAGTTTTCGGCATGCTTGCCACCGTTCAGAATATTCATCATCGGCACTGGCAAGATCAGTGGCTTGTTAGTTTGGCTAATGTTGGCGAAATATTGATAGAGTGGAATGCTCTCTTTTTTCGCACTGGCATGAGCGAAAGCTAGAGAAATTCCGAGCAAGGCATTGGCACCTAGGCGCTCTTTATTCTCTGTCCCGTCAAGTTCAATCAAAAACTTATCTAATGTTTCTTGAGAGAAGTCCTTGCCGGTAATTTGACCAGATGCTTCGGTGTTAACATTTTCAACCGCTCTCTTGACGCCCTTTCCGCCGTATCTTTCTTCTTCATCACGCAATTCCATCGCTTCGTGGCTCCCAGTCGATGCTCCTGAGGGGACGGCCGCACGTCCGAGATTGTTGCCCTCGACAACCATGTCAACCTCAACGGTCGGATTGCCTCGGGAATCTAAAATTTCGCGCGCATGCACCGATATAACTTTTGTCATCTCTCTCCTTCGATTAAAGTACATTCTCTCACAATCTTGAATTCTAGCAGTATTTTATGTGCAAAGGCAATAGCTTTCAAAACTATTTTTTCCCTTTGCTTGATATAATTAAGATGTTTTGTGGCGCAAGTATTAATATTCAATTCTGTTGCATAAATCAATCTGTGTAGCAGGGAGAGTGGGTTATATGCCAAAAAAGTATGCATGCGCTGAGGAAACTTGTTCCTTCATGAGCACATCACCAGCGGAAGCAATGAATCACATGGACAATAATCCGGATCATCATGTTGTCGAGGTTGAGGAGAACGACTATACGGGTGGCGTTGAGGTCAAGGAATACAGTGCAAAGAAAAAATAGTACCATAAACAGTCCAATGAGGAGGAGTGATGCGTAAGGATATCCCGCAAAGTGGATGGGTCGATTTTCTGATGCGCTTTGCCAAAGAAAATGAGGGGAAGCGAGTTAAGCTTACTGTGCAAACTCCCCAGGAAGGCGAGAAGCTGCTAAGCAAACAGCCATTGGTAGCTTTTGAAGGTGACTGTTCCGGGGATATAGTTCAGGGTGTCAAGATCGTTACCGGGGAGGAAGGGGATAATCCGGACAATCTTTTCCACTATATTGAGTCGCCGCAAGAAATTCAGTCTATTGAAGATGACGATGGCCGCCTGATGGGCGCTGTTATTTCTGCCAGGGACCAGACGAGTATCGTCGAACTGGCTGCATAACAAAGGGCATTGTGCCCTTTGTTACGAGTTGAAAACTCTTTCTAGACACCGAGTTTATACTGTCATGCATGTGACAAAAAAAGGGGGCCTGTGCAGGCCCCTGTGGTACGGGAAAACGGCTAAAGAAGGTGGCAGGCCCTGGACGAGAAGTCAATTTGGTCGAGTGCGAAGCGGTAAACCGCTCCGTCGCGGCAGCGAGCTACGATGATGTAGCTGGCTGGCGCGCTTTTTTCGCGCTCGATCCCAAAGACTACTGCCCGGGAGCCTTTCGGGGGAACCGCCGTTGAGTTCCCTGCCGAAATGATGATATCACCAAGAGATACGATCTTATTGTTAAATTGAACTCCGGAAACAAAGTTTCCAGCACTCTCGGTGACAGTCATACTGCCGCCGTATGCTGGATTCATTGTTGCTCCTTCGACAATAATAAACCAAATCGGTGACTCTCGAGCGTAGCAAATAAAAAAAGAGCTGTCAACAAAAGTTCTGTTTGGGTAAGCTTTTTCTATGACGTCGCTGCCCTAAAGGTAATTATCGAAGAGGCAGGAGGAAGAGCGATGGATTTCTTTGGCAAGGATCAGCGCTATGACACGGAGATAAATAGTGCATTAATCTCAAACGGCAAAGTTCGCGAAGAACTACTTGGGTTAGTAGAGTAAAGTATTGATAAAAAATAAAAAAAGCCGGCATCCACGGGGGACGCCGGTGAGCTGGTGCTCAAGGGTTGTTTCTGTCCTATGTGCTCGGCGGGCAGATCGTTTTCCGCGTTTCCAGCCCGTGCCCATGAGCGACGATGCTTCCGTGCCCGGCCGCCCTGATAGCTGCCCGGGTCGATTCGTTGAGCATTTCGTACGTGATGCTCGTGATATGCTCGTCCCTGAACTCTGGCTGGACGGCTTCTTTCATCGAGAAAGTAACCTGTGCCGACTTGCCGCATCCACCGCCGGTGCACGTGCAGGTATGTTCCTGATCCTTCGGCTTGCGCGTCAGAGCGTAGATCAGCCCAGCAAAGGCAAGCAGAGCAAGGGTGGCGATCGTGTACCAGGCCTGCGGGACCTTTGTCCACCACTCATGCTCGATCTTGTCCGGTGATCCGGCAAGTATGCTGAGCGTGGTGTAGTCGTCGTAGCAGAAACCGTGATAGGTGCCGGCGATGAAGCCGGCGGCGAAGATCAGTACGACGGCAGTGGTTCTGGCGATGTTTCTCATTGCGATATCCCCTCTGTCGGCAGATTGAACGCTCCCACCAAACAAGACATCCATGATTATAGCACACAACAGATGAAAAGTCAAGATAGCGCCTAAAATTGTAATTAGTTCAACCAGCGATTTATTTTCTTTGCAAACAAAAAATGAAGCTTGGAAGCTTCATTCTCTCTGCTGAAAATCAGTCAACTGGCGGGAGCGACCGGGCTCGAACCGGCGACCTCCTCCGTGACAGGGAGGCGCTCTAACCAACTGAGCTACGCCCCCGCAATTGACTGGTCTTTCACTTCTGGAATATTAACACAAATAATTCTAGCATTATTGAGTATAAAATTCAACCTTGATCCGGGATAAAAATCAGGCCAGGTGGATTTCGTCTTGGTAGACTAGGTCCAGTCCTGGCCGTGTGGGGCCTATCCGACACCCTCGCACATCTCTGCGTCGGATAGTAGGATAATCGCAGCTCGTCGCTCTGTCAGCTCGACTGCGCTTATCTCAGGGACACTGAATGTGTCGCCGTCGGCCGTGTAGCCGACATCGCGAGGATTTTGTGTTGTGGGCTGCCGCGTTGCCGCAGGCAATGCCTGTTCGGGCGTGTTCTGGCCGAAGATCATGGTCCAGAGCGCTCCTATCCATCCCATCACCGCACCTCCGTTCTTGGGCAAACGACTGGGATATTGTCGCTACTATAAAACAAAACCATCGTATTGTCAATGGTGGCATATAAGGTCAATGTTTCGGTGTTAAGAGGCGGTTTTGGTGCTTTTTTTACGATCGAGAAAGGCGAGGGTTGTGCTGGTGGAGGAGAATGCACTTATAATTCCGCCATAAACCAACAGGGTGACGATAACCGCGACAACTGCAATTGATGCGTAAACTGCTAATGCAATTGAGCTCATTGTGTTGATGGCTGCACCAATAGCGAAAAGTATCGCAATGGCAACGAGGAGAGCCAGGACAAAGACAATGCCGGCGGCAATGTTGAGTGCCATCAAGATGAAATAGAGTCCGACAAATTGCAACCATGACTGATTAAAGAACTTAATACTAGCAATTATGGATTCAAGCGGTCGTTTGTTTTCTATTATAAGCATTCTTTGGGCGTAGGGTGTTACTAGGCTCACATAAATCATGAAGCCAATCATGATGATGGCAAACAGGATAACTGACGGTATCAGAGCGTAGTTACTGGGAACAAAGATAGCGAGCAGCACGATCGGTGTTACCATGAGGAGCAGCGGCAATACGATCAGCGCGGAAACAATGACAGAAAGGCTAAGTTGACGCCAAAAGTATTTGTGCCCTATGCGCCAAGACTCACCGAGCGTAATCGCCTTGCCCTTGTCGATAAGGTATACAGACCTAATTATTGCGCTTCGGGCGGTAGTCGAGAGGTAGATTGCGATCCCTGATATTATGAGCAGAGTAACTAAGATCGGCCAAAAAAAGTCCGTACCGACTATGGACTGAGCTGAATCACCAAGTACTTTTCCCAGACTTTCAGCGCCATCAGCTCGAACCAAGTCGGTTGAGGGTAGTTTGATGGGAATGTTCTCTTGCCAGTTCCTTAGCTTCTCAAGATCAGATTCGGTGGGGGTATAGTTAGTGTTGCCAAATTGCCAATTAGGCACTGCACCGCCGGTAAACAGGCCAAGTAGCCACAGGAAGCGATGTCTCTTAATGATATTGAAGGCCCTTGTCAGTATCGCTTGATAGTCCATTTTATCTAATCTCCTTACTTTGGCGTATTGGTTGTGGGTGCAAAGATGAAAAAATGTCAGATACACCAAACAGTGCTACGGTTATAGCCAATATAGCTATCACTAAGATAATAATTCGTTTGGTTGGCATCTAAATAAGCTTTTTGATTACTGATTTGTTTTTGGCTTCGTCGATCCAATCAGTGAACTTTTTATCAATTTTGCCTTCTTTTGCCTCAACTTTAATGATGTGCCAACCGAACTCAGTCCTAATGGGAGATGAAATTTCACCCACCGCCATAGAGAACGCAGCGTTGGAGAACTCTTCAACCATCTCGCCTCGAGCGAATGGTTCTAACTCGCCTCCCTGCTCATTGCTTCCAATATCCTCAGAATTCTTCTTTGCTGTTTCGGCAAAATCGGCGCCATTTTTAATTTCGTTGAGATAACCATCAATTTTGGTCTTGGCTTCGTTGACCTTGTCCTCCGGGGCATCCTTGTCAACGCGAACAAGGATATGGCGAGCGGTGACATGGGTTATTAGTTCGCTGTTGATCTTGTCGCGTAGGAGCTGGTGGCGAATCAGTCGCTTGAAGGTGTTCAGGTCGATGCCATAGAGATCGTTTAGAACTTTCTCGACATTTTGTTTTCCGCCGTTTTGATCAATTATTGAATTCAATGCGTTGTCGATGTCCTCTTCGGTGACCTTTACATCATATCGTCCCGCTTGAGAATTAATAATCTTATTTTCGACCAGCTGATCTAGAATTTGTTTATCGATCTCTGATAAATTGACGTCTTCCTGTTTGGTGGTGCTGTAGAAATGGCGAATGTAATCCTTCTCGTTCAGATACTCTTTGTACGAGACGGTTTGTGTATTGACTATGGCTATAGGGTAGGGGATGACTGCTGCCACTGCTCTGGTAACCTTGTCTTCTTTCTTGAAGCCGTAGATCATGACAGCAAAAACTACTTGTGTCAGGGCAATTATAATGGCCAAGACTGGTAGTGAGGCGATGAGAGCGCGGAACACTTTTTTGTCACGAAGCCCCTTCAGTTTCGGCGCAACGGCGCTAAAGCGTTGAGCAAGTTTAGTCGCGATATTTCTGGCTTTTTTCCCGAGATGTTTAATTTTCTTCATAATTTCCTTTTTGCCATTATAGAGGATTTGATGTGATTGGGGCAAGTCATGGCTTCACTGCGAGCCAATAGTTGTTCCTTGTACTCAGGTCAAATCTTCTTGGTTAATATATGGTTATAAGCCGGGCTTTATCGCTCGAGGTGTCTGTTCCGTGCTAGGTGCTGGTCATATAACATCCATCTAGTTGGCCTAATAGCTCCACGATGACGTTAAGAGTATCGCAGAGATGGCAGAGATTGCAACCCACAGATATGTTTTTAGACTGGTGTCATCTCTTTTTGCCAATATTGAGAAACAGAATCCAGCAAAAAGATAGGCAGTTGCAGCTATTATCAGGCTCTGACTCAAGGGGTTTATCATAAAGTAACTCAAAACGAGGAACACTTCGAGCACGACCAAGGAAAACAAGATCAGATAAATCAGTCTCTTGTTGCCAAGTATTCCGGTTTTTTGTTCTGTGTAGGTAAAAATATAGCCAAAGATGACAAGTATTGAGATCATGATCAGCCATGTTGGAAGGTTGTATTGGAAGAAGAATCCATAGAAAGCGTACGAAGTGGAGAACGCAAGAAAAATAAGCAGAAAAAGAGGCGCAATCTCTGCCCACGTCAAGGCAAGTCCGAGCGCACCGAGTGCCAGAATGCTAATACGTGCAACCCACAATGGATTAAGTACCAGAAATGATGCCACACTCCATACCAAAATCAAGCTGAGTAGCAATCTGCGCGTTAATTTATGATACAAGAAGGCCATTTTGGTAACAGAATATTATGATTGGATGTTCTTTGTTGGTCTATTTTCGTTGTGCTGAATTGCCTGTTGCACTTGTTCCGGTTGATGATGCGTCTAGGTAGTCTTGTCCGATGATGATCACTATTTCGGCACCGCTTGCACTTGTGCCTGTTTTATCGATGATTGGTGCGTCTAGCCTCTTTTTGAGGAACTCTAGTGTGCTTGATTTAGCCCCTTTTGTATAGTCATGAATGACTGTTTGCTTGTATATCTCTTCGGCGTTAGCAATATTAACAACCTTATATCCGAGATCCTTGAAGGTATCTGCAAGTTTGATGGCTTGCCCGGAGACACTGGAACCATTTAATACTTCAAGTGTGGCCTTTTCGCTGGAAGAACTATTATCGTCGAATATGTTTTTTGCTATCTCGGCCAGACTACTGTAATCATCGTTTCTGGGCATTAGGTAGTATGTTCCTGAGCTGGAGTCTGAGACGAGCGGGCCATCGCTGCCATTGGTTAGTACCTGGTTGGCCACTTTGCTGCTATCGACTTTTTGCATTATCTCAGCAAATCGTCTGAGTTCATTTGGCTGAATGTTTGTGCGTACGTGGTCGCCCAAGATTGTAGCCATGTCCAGAGATTTCTTAGGGTTGGCAATAAATCCCAGACTTAATATTTTGTCCTTTATCGCCATAATAATTTTTTGTTGACGTTCGGCACGATCAAAGTCAGACGAGGTTTGCCTGGAGCGGGCATATTTTAGCGCGATCTCCCCATTCATATGGTGCTGTCCGGCTTTGACGTAGAACGGTTCGTATCCCTTCATGGCTTTGTCAGGGTAGTAAGGGTCATATATTGTCTTGTCGACAGCTACGTCGATACCGCCAACTTCATCCACGATTTTCTCAAAAGCCTCAAAATCAACGGTAACGTAGTAGTGGACAGGGATATCAAAAATATCTTCAATGGTGTCGTTCATCAGCGCTAGCCCACTGCCACGCTTTTCTCTCTCGCCCAGAGCAACAACTTCGTTGATTTTGGTCTTTATTTTGTGGTCTGCTACAGGAACGTAGAGGTCGCGGGGAACAGAGAGCAGCGCCATCGAATTGTCTTCAGGCTTGAAGCTGGCAATCATGATCGAATCGGTAAGCTGTCCGCCTGGATGGTCGGCACCACCTATTCCCATGAAAAGGATGTTGATTCTTTCGTCTTTTTCACCCTTGAGCGGAACATCGTTTTTGATGCTATCCCGTATATTTCTGAAAATTGAAGTCTTTGCACCAAAGCCATCTTCAAATATTTTTGTGCCTTGGGCGTAAATATAAGCAAAAAAGGAAATGACAAGCATAAAAAAAAGAGCGAGCACAAAAAAAACAATCTTTCGACCGCGCTTAGAGTGTGTTGCCGCCTTTGTGTTTTGTGCTTTTTTCTTACTGGAGACCATCTCTTGATTTTGTTTTGTTTGATCGTTTTCTATCGTAGATTACGCTGGTTAAGAATTGTCACTAATAATTACAACAAAAGTATTATAACAGAACCAACAAACAATCGTCCACAAGAATACTACTTTTTTGGTTGAGTGATGTGTGGCGGTCGATCATAGATCGGAATAACCGGCTCGTCAAAGTTGTCTGTTGCCTGTTTGTTACTGTCAGTACTGTTGCCGTTAGCCTGCCCTTCGACCGGTATGTTTAGTCCGAGTGCTAAGAAGTTCGCTGTGGTAACACCGATCCGGACGCCGGTGAATGAGCCTGGTCCAGGATGAACACGAATAGATGTGAGATCTTTTGCGGATAACTTGTTTTTTTCTAAAAATTGATCGATCTCTTGCACTAGTTCCTCTGACTGATTATAACGACTTTGCCAGGTTGTTTCCGAAATGAGATTCGAGGCTGTGCCGAATAGTTTTAGGGTGGTTAGCTCTGAGTTTGAAGTGTCGATAAATAAAATCATAGGTTGTTCTCCGGGTCGGTGGTAATTTTTCTCGTGTTTTCGTCGATATATTCAAAGGAAATATGCTTAGTTTTGTCTGGCAGAGAGCCTTCGACTCTCTCAGGCCACTCGATGAGTACGATTGTATCTTTTCTTTGCATAAATTCATGGAGACCGATGGCTTCGACATCAGATTCTCCTTGGAGTCGATACGCATCGACATGCACCAGAACGTTTGCTTCAATTCGCTCTTCAGCTATCTTGTATGTCTTGATCAGGACGAAGGTTGGACTGGTGATTGGTTGGCCAACATTCATTGATTTGGCGAAGGCTTTGACAAATGTAGTTTTGCCACTGCCGAGATCACCGGATAAGGCAAAAATATCTCCGGCGTGAGATGCTTTGGCTATTTTATCCGCCAGTGCGTAAGTTTCTTTTTCGTTGTGGCTAATGTATTCCATGCGGCAAATATTATAAATGATAGCTGAAGGGGAATCAGCGCACTGGTGCCTGTTGAAGGAAGCGTTTCGTTGCCGGGTGACGGTGTCTCGGAATCTAAAATTTTAACATCATCCTCTCTAAATGGCAAGAGTCTGAATTTGTCCTTGTATTGAGATACAATCCCGCTCACAAGAATTATATCATCTGATTTGGGGCGGAAACCACTAGCTCGTGTTCCTTCACGAAAGAGAACCGGGATGCCGTTAATGAGATAGCTGTCTCCGGCGCGGGCCGTGATCTTGCCCGAGAGCGTGATATACTCTCCCTCCGTTTCTTCGCCTATTCTGTCTGGTGCCACTTCGTGTGGTTTGAGGGTTGGCCTATTTTCGAACTTTTGAATTGATTGAATCTTCAGGCGCCGTTCATTGAAGGCAGTAGAGAGTATGCCATCGACTGTAATAAAATCTCCATATTTAAGCTCGGGGAAATCTCGATAGTAGGAATAGAGTTGAATTCCTCCCGACCAGTCTTGGATATAGCTGCTTTGATCAGAAAGTGTTCCTGGCGGAGCTGTTATACTGCCGCTAACCTTTATGTTCTGGTCGTCATCGAGCAGCTTGGCATTAGCTATGCTGAGAGGAAGATCCGATTCATTATTACTAGCTTGGTATGTTGTCTGAACTTGGGCGAGTATATTTTTGTTTCCGGGTGTGGGAGTATCGCTCCATTGCCATGAGTCATCGACCAATGAATAGCTTTTTCCTTTCGTCGATTTTTCGTAGGAGACAGAACTTTTTTGTTGGCCATTCGGATCAAGCAAGCGGATTCCGTCACCGTTGTCGTTTAGGGACAGCTTGGTCTGGGTTTTGTAGAGGGCATGATATGCGCCTGAATTAAGAGCTGTTCCTACCGGAAAAGAGAATGATGTGTTGCTTCTGTCTTGAATAATCCAATTCGACAAGTCGACACTAGACGTGCTTTCGTTAAATATTTCAATGAACTCGTTGTCGCTTCCGTTAGCTGGTTCCGGCAGGATCTCGGTGATGCTTATGCCATCAGGGAAGGTTGGGGGGACATACTGTGTCCCCGGCGTAGGTAGTATCCGATCAATAAAATCTTCGCCGTTATCAGAATCACTTCCAAGATGTTTGCGCTCTATCGAGTGACCTTTGGCCACAGATTTAATATCAAAAACCGTCTTGTTGTTGCCCCAGCTCACTTGATCAATAATCATCCCATTACTGTCAGAAAGCACTAGCTTGTCGCCATTGTTGCCGAGTCCATTGCCGATGTTTGATCCCAGCTCTATTGGAACTAGGGCAGAGTTGACTTCGTCTGCTTTAATACCCCACTTCGACCAAGTTGTTTTGCTTCTGGAAACTAGTGCAAAAGATTTGGGCAGCAATAATGCTGTTTGTGTGATTATTGCTCTAGTTGTTGTATTGTCGGAAATTTTCCAATTGATCAGGTCGATGGGGTTATCGGATGGATTATATAGTTCGATCCATTCGTCATTCGGGTCTAGTCCGTACATTGGATCCACATTATAATAGGCTTCGTTTATAACCACGGAGTTATTTGCGGCATGAGCACTCTGTGCCAAAATGAAATAAAGCGCACAAAAACAACATATTGAGAATAATGCCAGTCGCTTTTGCGCGCTCTTTTCCGCTTCCCCCTTTGTCGCAAAATATAAGGCAATGTGGCGTTGATACATGGTGCAACAAGCCCTGCTTATACTGCTTGAATTGGAAAAACACGTTTGTCTTGTTTTCCCTCTGGTCTGCTATCTCGTCTCCAAGAAGCTGCTTCTTTGTTGTTCCGGAAACCCCTTGCCGCAACAAAGGACGTACTACCGGTACCTTACCATGTTAGACATTGGCCCTGTGATTGTCAAATTAGCTAATGATGATATAATCAATCAATCTCATAGATGGGAGGAGGAATGCCCGATGAGAAGAGTTGTTCTTGTGTTGCTTCTGGCTGTTGTTGCTCCGATTGTAGCGTATGCTGGCCCCGATCTGTTTCACTTGCTTCATTATCGTAAGGTTGAAGCGGAGGGAAACCTTAGGGCCAGCGTAATCAGCCTGACGGTGCCGACAATAGTTGAAGCTGGGAAGCCATTTAGATGCAAGATTATCGTCAAGAACATGGGTAGTGATGATTGGCGCAAGGAAGAACACTATGTGGCTCTGGGTGTATTTGATCGGTTCCTTCTTAGTCGCGAGTTATCAGACTTTTGCTTCATTGGTGGCAAGAATCGACTTGTTGTGCCGGAGTGCCCAATTTGCAGCGGGAAAAGCTGGGAAATAACATTTGATCTTCTGTCCCCATCTAAACCGGGGCAATACGACCTGAACTTACAAATGGTTAAAGAGGGTGTAACTTGGTTTGGCGAGGAAACAAAGCTCAGTATTGTAGTTGAGAAGCCGTAGGCGCAATATTTTGCGCCTTTTCTTATGAGGCAGCCAACCCTCCTTTGCTCTCTTTTGCCTCGAATCTTCCAGTTTCGAGAGGTGAATCTTCGCTTCGGAAGGGTACAGCGGGAATATGATAGTTTGGCTTCCTCGTTGATACTTAATCCATAAGAAAAAGACGGCGTAAATCCGTCTCTTTCTTATGGGGCGGCCAACGGGAATTGAACCCATGACTGCAGTGCCACAAACTGCCGTGATAACCACTTCACCATGGCCGCCATACTTGTCCAATGTAGCTTTAAGCGTAGTTGGATGGAGCGGGTAGCGGGAGTCGGACCCGCATCTCAACCTTGGAAGGGTCGCATAATAGCCGCTATACGATACCCGCACATTTTATATCAATTTTGGGAAAACAATCTGGTCGGGGTGGTCGGACTCGAACCGACGACCCCCGCGTCCCAAACGCGGTGCTCTAGCCAACTGAGCCACACCCCGAAATTAAAAAAATCCTTCTCAATATCCGATGTCTAAGCGTAAATATATTTCGTATAACCGGATCTAGATATAGAGCATAGGATTTTCCACCAAAATAAGGAGTTTAAAAAACAACTCGCTATCATCCATCGGAATTTATCCTTCATAAATTCACGCCCATTACCGATTTCATATTACCTAAAAACCATCACAATGTCAATTATAGCCCGGAAATCAGTCGAATGAAAAGTCCGGCCATTTGAACGACTTTACAGTTGATCTCGCAGACGTAAGATACAAGAGAAAGGAGGAAAGATGATGCGATCCAAAGAATTAATTAACAAACCCATCATCACTCGTGATGATGGAAAGATTATTTATCGTATAGACGATGTTGTTTTTGATCCTGAGTCTTGCCGAATAATCGCCCTGCTTGCTGAAGGCGGCAGCCTTTTTGCTCAGGCTAAGATCGTGCCCTTCGAGAAGATAGAGGCGATAGGACCAAGCGCTGTTACAATTGCCAGCAAAAATGATGTTGTTGCTGCCGGCAAGCATCCAAAGATCGAGGCATTACTCAGCAAAGAGTATGATGTGCGGGGTAAGCGCGTTGTTACCGAAGATGGCAAGGAGCTAGGGGTTATTACAGATATAGCTTTCGATGAGAAGAGTGGAAAATCGGAAGGCTTTGATGTGATGGGAGGACTATTCTCTGATATCTATAAAGGTAGGTCATTCGTTCCTGCGCCAAAGTTAACCAAAGTTGGCCAAGATGTAGTTTTTGTTCCGGCTGACACGGCCAGCATTATCGAGGAGCAAGTTGGTGGGGCAATGGGTGTGTTTGAGCAGGCCAAATCGAAGACGGGGGAGATGATTCAAAAAACCAAGGAAAAAACCAAGCAGTATGCGCATGAGTACAGAGAGGGAGGAACCGGGAGCAGTATGAAGGAGAGTGCTTCCAGTGCTTGGGATCAAATAAAGCAGAGCGCTGGCAGTATCTGGAGTAGGACAAGCGATGAGGCTCGTAGGCGGCGCATCAATGACGCTCTCGGCAGACCAACAACAAGAGTGATCTATAGCGAAAGCGACGAAATTATCTTGAACACCGGAGAGATTATCACGCACGAAGCAATCGAAAGGGCAGAACGGGCTGGAGCACTTCCTGCTTTGCTTGACTCTGTATACAAGGGAACCCCGAAGTTGTCTGATGAAGATTTTCGAGCAGACGGAAAGGGTGGCAAGGAGTAAGGCTGCCTGTATTTAAAACATAAAATACTGGCCGGGGTTGTTCTCGAGGGGAAATTTTGTTATAGTTAAACCTGGTTTTTGAGCAAGCTTGGTCGACATGCCTCCATAGCTCAGTGGATTAGAGCGCCACGCTTCGGACGTGGAAGTCGGGGGTTCGAATCCCTCTGGAGGTACCAGGCCCGCGTAGCTCAGTGGATAGAGCAACTGCCTTCTAAGCAGTGGGTCGTTGGTCCGATTCCAACCGCGGGTACCACAAATTAACTCCATCTTCGTGATGGCGTTTTTTTGTTGAGAATAGCCAATTGAAAAGAGTGGGTATCGTGTTACAGTTGAGTGCTAGAATACACCGGCAGGGAGGAGATGGACACGAATACCCGATTTAAAAATAGACAAGAGGTAGGACAAAAGCTGGCGGACAAGCTTGAGAAGTATAGGGGTATGGATGCGGTTGTATACGGGCTTCCTCGCGGGGGCGTGATTGTGGCAGATGAAGTTGCCAAGCATCTAGGATTACCTCTCGACCTTATTTTCGTTCGAAAAATTGGTCATCCGTTTAATCCGGAGTTCGCTATCGGTGCGATATCGGAAAGCGGCCATAAGGTTGGCGACACGCTAAAGTTCTATGATGTTAATGACGGTTGGCTAGAGAGGGAGATTGAACGACATAAGTTTGAGATAGGGAGGCGCAGAGAACTGTATCTCGGGGGCCGCCCACCTGTGTCAGCTAAGGACAAGATTGCTATTATTGTTGATGACGGAATTGCTACCGGTCTGACAATGCTTGCTGCTATCGAGGAGATCAAAGATCAAAGGCCAAAGAAGATTGTTGTGGCCGTGCCGGTTTTGTCGCCTGATATTGTTGAACTTATTCGGAGTCAAACTGAGGAACTCATCACTCTTTTGGCTCCAGATTCATTTCTAGAGGCAGTCGGTGCCTATTATGAAGAATTCAATCAGGTTTCTGATGAAGAGGTAGTGGCAATTATGAAAAATTATGTCTCTGACCAGTGAAAAAAAATTAATTGTTATTTACGTTACGCAGATAGATTGCTCCCGATTGAATAAAATCGCGAAAACAATCAATTGATCTCGCACAGGCTCATGATTCGGGTGGGCTGTCTTGGTGTGTCCTCGATCGTGCCTAAAGTGTAGTATAATCCTCATTTGTAATGCTCTATTAGTGGTCCTGCTTAGTCAGTAGGGTCAAGAAGGAGAAATTGCTTAGGCACTATGAAGAAGTATTCTAAGGGAATAGGTTTTTTTGTTCGACTGTTGATCATTATGACTGTTTTATCACAAATTGTCATACCATACGTTGCTATGGCGGAGAGTCAAAGCGTTCTGCGTCAGCAACGTAGTCAGTATCTGCAAGCAGCCGAGGAGGCGAGGAGACAGGCGGCCGAAAAAGAGTCGCAAGCACGTGCAATTGAGTACGACATGGCGATCATCAACAGCAGGATTTTTCAAACCGAGAAGGCTATCGCGACAACTGACCAGAAAATCAATCGCGTACGCAACAACATTGACGATATCGGAGCTAAAGTTAGGGTCGAAGAGGACAATCTGGCTCAGGAGAAAGTTAAGATGGCGCGAGTTGTCTCTTCTTGGTATATGGAGGGCGACGATGGTTTGCTTCGGACCCTGATGGGCTCGGAAAATATTTCCGACGCTGTCGATACACAAGAGCAGTATGGTTCAGTCAAACGGCAGATTGAGGAGATTCAAGCCAAGATTAGCCAAGTGAAAGAAAGTTTAATCAGACAACGTAACGAACAGGAGAGTCAGAGGGAGATTTTTGAGAGCTTGCGAAATGATCAAGAGAGTGCCAGGAAAAACCTAGAGAATGATCGAGCTCTGAAGGATAGACTTCTTAGCGATACGCACAATACTATCGCTGATCTAAGGCATCAAGAGCAAGAGGCCAGGGACAAGATGTCTGAGATCGACAATAGGATCAGCTCTCTTGTAGTGACTCGGTCGTGGGGTGACCAGATTGTGTCCTCGAATGACCCAAGTTGGTATTATTCCCAGGCCGGCAACTTTGCTCGATTAGGCAACTCTCCCTATACCATCAACCAATACGGGTGCCTGATCACATCAATAGCGATGGTTGCAAAATATTATGGCAATGGGACTACACCAAATACTATCGCCTCGAATGGAGCAATCTTTAGTGGTAGTGGGGCGCTGATGGTTTCTTCTCCTCCTGGAATTGGAATCAATGTGACCTCAAACCAGTCAATTGACTGGAGTGTGGTGGATAGGGAGATTGCTACCGGCCAGCCAGTTATAGTTAGTATTTATTTACCAGATGTTGGCGCAATCAATAATGATGGTTCTTCGCACTTCATTGTTATCAAGGACAAGGTCGGTGGTAAATATATAATGCATGACCCATTGGGTGATGGTCGAGGCTATGCCACGGGACAGGTTCGTTCGATGCGCTTGGCGAGACCATACTAGTTTTTTCAAAGTTATTGATTCCGATAAACGCAAAAAACAACTTGTATTCTGGCTTTAAATTTTGGTTGTGTGGGCAAGATAATTTTTTCAAATTTAATCGGGTGTAGTCATCCGCTTGATGTTACTATGAGAACGAGAAGGGGAAGGGAAGAGAGACGCTTTTGGGCGTATCTTCCAAAATTTAACCTTGTAATCGACTCGAGGAGGCCCACATGGACCGAGACGAAAAAGAGCGCGAGGAGATGGAAGATGGCGAGATGACCGTCCGTGAAGCTGGTAAAAAGGGTGGTGAAACAACAAGCGAAAAATATGGCCATGAATTCTACGAGGAGATCGGTGAAAAAGGTGGCGAACGTACCAGCGAGACACACGGTCACGACTTCTACGAGGAAATTGGCAAAAAGGGTGGAGAGAAAGGCGGACAGCGCGTACGTGAACTAATCGAAGAAGGCAAAGAGGCCGAGCAGGAAAAGGAAGAAAAATAGGAATACATTCCTAAAAAATCGCTCCAAAAGGTGGGCGGTTTTTTAGTGATGCGGCGTGTTTAGCTAGAAGCCAAGCCGCGCAGCGAACGATGCTGCTAAACGAACTATTGTGTATGCGAGGGCGACTACGATTATACCAACAATTACGTTGATAACTGCTTTTTGTGCCTTCTGTGCTTGGTCAGGATTGGTTGCTGAGGTTATATATAGTATTCCGGCATAGATGAGATAGATAAAGGCGAGAACTCCAACGAGTATCAGGAGTATGTTAATTACTCTAGCTGCAAGGTCAGCAAGTGTAATTTCGCCCGAAGATGGCTTGATAATCTCAATTCGCAATCTTTCAATGTCTTCTGCTGTTATCATTTGTTCAATAAATATTAAGTTGCTTTCCTCTTAGATTATAGCAACAAATTGGATCGTGCAGCTGTAATACTGCTATTGTGCGCAAGCCAGGCTCGAGTAATGCATTTGTCATGGTAATAAATCAAACATTTCTTTTAAGGGTTTCTTGCATTGGCAGGTGCTTTGTTCCCTCTTTAGCTATATAAAAATTGGTTTGCAGGAGCTGAAAAAAATGTTTAAAATACCCTGCTTGTGGAGAGTAAAAAAATAGAGACCGAATATTGTGGCAAGCAAAGCTTTTCTGCGGCAGGAATAGGCCCGGCAAAAAGGTGTCGTGATATATTTGAAGCAGTATTTTTCTCTGGATGGCTGGTCAGGTTTGCAAACCAGCAAATTAGTGTTCGAGGGGTTTGCAATATTATTTAATTAATAAGGAGAAGTTTGTGCGAGATGATTCCTATTTGCAGGAGAGACTTCAGATTATTTGGGAAAGGCACTTTCCTGATGTGCCACGGCCGAACGATGTTCAAATTAGGTTTGGTCGAAAAGCAAAAAAAAGACTGGGAAGCATTTGCAGTCGCGGGGGCAATGATCTAAGAAATAACTTTGATACACAAATTCTGATTAATGGGCATTTTCAGAGCAAGAAGATCCCGGAGTATGTCATTGATGCGACTATTGCTCATGAACTTTGCCACTATACGCATGGTTTTTCCTCTCCGCTGCCAAGGCGATGTCTCCATCCTCACAAAGGTGGAGTCGTTGAAAAGGAGCTTGAGAGAAGGGGTATATCGCACTGGGCAGACGATGAGTGGAAGTGGCTACAAAACAACTGGAAGACCACGACAAATATTGGCCTTCGTTAATTAATCACAAATAATGTATTAACTAAATGGGAGCATTGCGCTCCCATTTAGTGTTTTATTTATTACTTTTCTTCTGCTTCTTTGCCCTCTTCGATTAGCTCGCGTACGCGTTTTCCACCTTTTTCACCGATCTCCTCGTAGAAATCGTGACCGTATCTCTGTTTTGTTGTTTCGCCACCCTTTTTTCCGCCTTTTTCACCACCCTTCTTGCCGGCTTCGCGGACGGTCATCTCGCCATCGTTATTCATTGTAGTCCTTTCTGAGTGTGTCCGGTGTTACTTTTCTTCTGCTTCTTTGCCCTCTTCGATTAGTTCGCGTACGCGTTTTCCACCTTTTTCACCGATCTCCTCGTAGAAGTCGTGACCGTGTGTCTCGCTGGTACGTTCGCCACCTTTTTTGCCGATCTCCTCGTAAAAATCATGGCCGTGAGTCTCCCGTGTGCGCTTGCCGCCCTTCTCGCCGGCTTCGCGGACGGTCATTTCATTCTCTTCTTCCATGCTTCTCTTTTCCATTGTAATTCACCTCCCACTGATTGGTTATATAATTTTTGTCCTCCACTTATATTTTACGCTCATCGTTGGCTGTAACCAGGAAAGAGGCATAAAAGTGCATTCGTATATGTCGGGTCAGGGGATGAGAATATTTGAAAGTGGTTTCGAATTAAAGTAAGTAATATTGACAGTCGATTTATCTTTTCTGGAAAAAGACAAAGGACTCCTTTTCTAAAAAATATAAAGCAGGGATGAGGTTTCCCTACTTTATATAGTTCGTTTGGCCTTACCGTCTTTTGGTCGATTTCTCGCGGAGACGTGACCGTTGTTGCAATAATTTTATGATCGAATCAGCGTTTGTTTATTGATTATCGACGTCCGCCTTTTTCAGCGTCTTTGCCTCTTTGAATTAACTCTCGGACGCGTTGCCCACCTTTTTGACCTATCTCTTCATAAAACTCGTGGCCATGGGTTTCGCTTGTCCTTCTTCCGCCGCGGCGACCTGCCTCTCTGACTGAGATTTCGCCGCCGTTGGCCATTCTTCTTTCTGCCATTGTTATCACCTCCCTGCTATGTGCTTAGAGTTGTTCCCCTCTCTACTATTGCGCACAAATCAGTTCGTGCCTAGCTCTTAATGGGTGACTGATTTTTGAGAAAATACCAGTTCGGGCCAAGATAATTAGATACATCACTCGCCTGATTGATTCTGATAGGAAAATAATATTTCCAGAACAACATATTTTTGACACATAAATTGTTAGAATAGTCGGGATCGGCTTCATAAAAGATAGAGAGCATTCTTTGATTGCTCTCTATCTTTGTATTAATAATTTCTTATTCGATTTTGCCCACCTCTTCCAAAATCTCGCTGGAAGAGAGGTATTCTTTGCCCGGAATCTGTTGGGCTATCTCAAGAACATCATCCGTATGGGGATATTTGTCACGGTTTAATTCAATTTGATCGATTATGTCTTGCTTTGTTGCCGGAAAATTTATTCCATCGATGTGCTGCATAATATTGGCTGGGCCTTTGCCCCCTACTCCTCGCGGCATTTTGATTCCTTTGATGTTAATAGTAAACACCATCGTTTTACTACCTCAATTCAGATGCGAGTTACCAAGACTGGTGCCCGGCAAGGAGAAAGACTTGCTGTTTTCGCATAAATTTGGTATTATTCATAAAGTAAAAAGTGTGGATCGCTAGCTCTCCGCCAGTTGGCGGAGGTAGAGCAGTGTCGTAACATATTTGGATCGCTAGCTCAATGGTAGAGCAGTGGCCTCTTAAGCCATTGGTTCTGAGTTCGAGTCTCAGGCGATCCACCATGGCGCCATCGTCTATCGGTTAGGACACCACGCTTTCAATGTGGTAAGAAGGGTTCGACTCCCTTTGGCGCTACCAAAAAGAATTTCAGCTTGCCTGAAATTCTTTTTGGTTATTAGGAGCCAACACGCTGGATAATTAATGTCTTGTTGCTATTTATTTCGCAAGATAGTATAATTCATGTAATTTGTATTTAATTAATTGAAATTCCCAATAAATCGCATCATGAATAAAAATCAGCTCCCTATCTCAGAAGAACGCAGGTTAATCTTTCCGGATTAATTTTTGGTTACCCAAATTGCGCTTACGTGAACTACTTTGGATGGGAACTTTTTGCTGAGAAATCATGATACTTGGGTCTATGAAAGGAATGTATGCTACTAACGGGTCTATTGATCATCGCCGGCTTTTTGCTTGGTGGGGTTTTCGGCTATTTTATTTTCCAAGTTCTCTCTATTAAGAAGATATCAGATGCAAAGCTTCAGGCCGAGAAGATCTTGGAGCGAGCCAAAACCAAGGAAAAAGAGGTATTGTTAGCAGCACAGTCAGAGGCCATGAAGGAGAGGGAGAGAGCTGGCAAGGAGCTCAATGAAAAGGAAAAGTACCTCGAAAAAACAGAGATGGACTTGCGTAAGCGCGAGCTTTCGATCGATGTTCGTTTCGAAGAGCTAGGCAAGAACCAAAAGGATCTACAAGTCAAAGAGAAGCAGATCGAGGAGATTAAGACCGTTCTCCGTGATCTTCGCAAGAAGCAGGAGGAGAGTCTTGAGCGTATCGCCAAAATGACGAAGGATGAGGCCAAAAAGGTTCTGATGGACTTAATTGAGCGCGAAGGTAAGGAGGAGATAGTCAAAAAACTTAGGGAAGTTGATAAATATGTTAAAGATAACGTCGATGATAAGGTAAAGCGAATCATGGCCACGGCCATGCAACGCCTCGCCTCGGAAACAGCTTCCGAAGCGACGATCTCTGCCATTCATTTGCCAAGTGAGGAGATGAAGGGTCGCATAATTGGCAAAGAAGGAAGAAACATTCAGACCTTCGAGAAGGTGACGGGAGTTGATCTCATTATTGACGATACCCCAGAAGCCGTTGTAATCTCGACATTCGATCCTGTCCGACGTCAAGTTGCCAGAGTAACACTTATGGAACTTGTATCTGACGGGCGAATCCATCCTTCCCGAATTGAGGAGGTTTTTGAGAAGTCGAAGAAAGTTGTCGCTGCCGATATTAAAAAATCCGGTGAAGAGGCCTGCTATGAGGTGGGTGTGACTGGCCTGCCACAAGAGATTATGCAGATACTCGGGCGATTGAAGTTTAGAACTTCTTTTGGTCAAAACCAACTTCATCACTCGTTGGAGGTAGCGCGTATTGGGGCATTGCTCGCCGAAGAAGTGGGCGCCGATGTCACGCTTGTTAAAAAAGCATGTCTCTTGCACGATCTTGGTAAAGCAGTTGACCATGAGGTGCCAGGCTCTCATGCTGTTATCTCTGCTGATATCTGTCGCAAATTTAAGCTTCCTGCTGATCTAATACACGCAGTTGAAGCTCACCACGAGGATGTTCAGCCAGAGAGTATTGCCGCCATACTTGTTCAGGTTGCTGATGCTATATCAGCTTCACGTCCCGGTTCAAGGCGCGAATCTTTCGAACTTTATGTTAAGCGGTTACAGGAGCTGGAGCGAGTTGCCAATTCTTTCTCAGGTGTCGAAAAGTCTTATGCTGTCCAGGCCGGTCGCGAGGTTAGGGTAATAGTTATTCCACAAGAAATTGATGACTTGACAGCAGAGAAGATGTCGAGGGACATCGCCAAGAAGATCGAGGACGAGGTTCAATATCCAGGCCAGGTCAAAATAACCGTTATCCGTGAGACTCGGGCTATTGAATACGCCAAATAATAGAGGACTCCAGAAAATATCAAAAGTATGATATGTTGTGATATATTTTGGGCTGCAGTTTTAATCAGAAAGAAGTTTGATTGTGACAGAAAAGAAAGATTTTAAAATCTTATTCCTTGGCGACATAGTCGGCCGGCCAGGCAGAAGAGCGGTTGCTGACTTGCTTCCAAAAATTCGCAAAGAGAGAGGGGTCAATCTGGTGATTGCCAACGGTGAAAATCTAGCCGCTGGTTTTGGCATGACGTTCAGTAAATATGAGGAGATGAGTCGAGCTGGTGTCGACGTTTTTACCTCCGGTAATCACATCTGGGATAAAGTTGAGTTTATACCATATCTAAACGATGAAAAGACCTATGTGGCAAGACCTGCCAATTACCCAGAAAGTGCACCCGGGAGAGGTGTGATCGAGCTGACCGTTGATGGTGAGAAGATCACAATAGTTAATTTAATCGGTCGTGTGTTTATGAAGGATGAGGTTGAGGATCCTTTTACCTGGGGTAAGGGTATTGCAGAAAAGGCTGCGGGTAGTCTAATATTTGTTGACTTTCATGCTGAGGCGACGAGCGAGAAAATTGCTTTAGCGAACTATCTCGATGGGTTTGTCTCGGCTGTAGTTGGTACCCACACACATGTTCAAACAGCCGACGAGAGAATTCTCGGCAAAGGAACGGCATTCATCACCGATGCGGGCATGTGCGGCGCATACGACTCCGTTATCGGGATGGACAAGGAAATCATTATTGAAAAGTTCTTGACACAGCTATCTAAATCACATAAAGTGGCAAGTGGAGATAGCATTTTCAACGCCGTGCTCGTATCTATAGATAGAGAAACGAAAAAGGCTATAACCGTTGAAAGGATTTCCTGCGTTTATCCGGTGTAAGTTATTAGATGTCACTGAGAGGAGGTGAATAGTTACAATGAATAAAAGTGAATTAATCAATGAAGTAGCACGAAAAACTGGTCTTTCTCGTCGCGAAGCAGAGGTTGGTATCCAGACAATGCTCGATGCAATTTCAAGTGAATTATCTCAGAATAAAAAAGTAACACTTACTGGTTTCGGAACCTTCGATGTCGGACAACGAAAAGCCAGAACGGGAGTTAACCCACGCACTGGTCAGCCCATAAACATTGCGGCGACCAAGATGCCTAGATTCAAACCAAGCAGATCTCTTCGCTCAACGATTAAGTAATAATCGTTTACAACAAAGGGTCACCCTCAATAGTGCGGGTGACTTTTTGTTTTACGGTTCAAAAAATGGCCTAGATTGCTCGAGACCATATTCGGTCGGGTGGAGAGATTTTCACAAGCTCGTTTCTAAGTCTCGCTTTGGGAAACCCTCGGTTTCCCAACCTTCCTCGAGCAGGAAACTCATGCCCACAGGGTCATCTACGAAAGATTTCCCGACCCCTTCCTGGTTCAAATCTTGATTTTGTGGTCGGGGTGGAGAGATTTGAACTCTCGACCTCAGGAACCCGAATCCTGCGCGCTACCAGGCTACGCTACACCCCGAGCTCTCGAAAAAATATATCATATCTGGTATAGTAAATCAAAGTGCGACGAAAGCGTTCGATAACAGAAAGAAAGAACAGGAAATTGTTCCTTTCTGTCTTGCTTGTACCCGTAGATCGGGTCAGAAATTGATTAGTGCAGGTTGGCCAAGTTAGATAACTTTTGCCCCCATAGCTCAGCAGATAGAGCAGTCCCGTCCTAAGGGAAAGGTCGTAAGTGCAAATCTTACTGGGGGTACCATATAATTGATAATACCGCGAGTCAGGGATAGTCATTATCGGTGAGATAAACCTGATTCACTCACATGCATGGACAAACACAAGCGAGCAAAAATGATTGCGTCACGATCTTTGATGGTGGCACTCGGGCTGATGATAGGTGTTCTGATTGCAGCCCAGTGGCGATCACTCCCAGTTCGTGTTTCTAACCCGATAGCTCCCTACTCCAGCCTGAAGGAAACGAAAGAGGCTCTCTATGAGGAGCAGGATCAATTGAAATCCGAGATCAAAGACCTCCAACTTCAGATCGAAAGAGCGCAGAAGGACAGTGAGGACATCGGCCTTAGCAAGCAACAAATATCAGAGCTAAATTACAAGAAAGCCCAAGCTGGGCTAACAAAATTAAACGGGGCAGGGCTAATTATTACTTACGATGATAGTAGCTATGGGTCTTTGTCTGCTGATTCCATTGTTCATGCTGGTGATCTGCGTGATACTGTTAATGCTCTTTGGGGGGCGGGCGCCGAGGGTATTTCCATCAATGGTCAAAGAATCGTCACCAATACTGCCATAGACTGTATTGTTAATACTATCCTTGTAAACAATACTAGAATTTCGAATCCATTCAGGATCGAAGCAATCGGCAATCCGGATGAACTTTACAGCCAAATCTCAAATCCACGAATTCTGACCTCTGTCCATGACCGCAAGAGGGACCAGGGTTTAATTTTTGAAATTTCAAAAAACCAGGACATTACCTTGCCAGTGTATGATGGTAGTTTCGAAGTTAAAACAAATCTAAATTGATATGTTTAAGAAAATAGATATTATTATCCTTTCTGTGACCTGTTTCTCTCTTGGCGTATTTATTGTCTCTCAGTTCTACTCGGGCAGTGAGTATCGTAAGGTGGTGCAGCCGGAAAACAACGAAGTGATTGCCCTAGAGGTGGCAAAGCTGACCAAAAATAACGCCGATTTAAGGCGTGAGGTTTTTGACTTAACGCACGACCTTTCCGTTTATAAGGATGCTGCTTTTTCAAAGCAGAGCTCATACGAGAAGTACCAGAGCGACGCCCGACGCCTTTCGATTATTACCGGCGAAGAGGGAATGACCGGTCAAGGTATCTCGATAAGTATCAACGGAAGACTTGCTGCCCCCCAGGTGATTGACTTAATCAATGCGATCAAAAATATTGGAGCTGACATTATCTCTGTCAACGACAAGCGGTTGGTTTTGAGCGATAGCTTGAGCCAATTTGCAAGTCTCGAAAACTACGAGATAAAAGTTATGGGCAACAGTAAATTGCTAAAATCTGCCATGGAGCGCAAGGGTGGTATTGTCGATCAAATCTCAGACAAGAACACCAAGATCTCTATTTCAGAGATAGAAAACATGACGATCAGCGGCACTAACATACCTTTATTCCAATATGCTAAGATAGTGGTTGAATAGTGATTAATTTTTCAACTAGCTGTCTCATTGTCAGACACAACATGTACAAACTAGAAAGGAGCACGTATGGAGGAGAGAATAAAGCTTGATATTTCGATTTGGGCTATCGCAAAAACGATTGTAATATTGCTTATTTTTTATTTCCTTTTCTTAATTCGAGACATACTCGCTCTTTTTTTCTTCGTTACTATTCTTGTTGCTACCTTCAATCCTGTGATCAATAGGTGGGAAAAGAAGATGAACCGATCTCTGGCTGTTGTACTTATGTTTGCCATAATTCTCCTCATTTCCTCGGTTGTTATCTACCTGGTTGTTCCTCCTGTTGTGGCCCAGTTCTCTCAGCTTGTCGGACAACTGCCTGTTTATTCTGAGCGCTTTGACCAACTGAGAGACTTTCTTCCCGCTTTTGAAAAAAATCTTTCTAATATTTCGCAATCCTTGACTAAAGTTACTGAGAATCTTTTCTCGATAACCGCGGGCATATTCGGCGGAATCATCACGCTGTTGATGGCCTTTGTTTTGACTGCCTATCTCCTGATTGACAAAGAAGGGTTCTCCAACTTTGTCGTTTCACTTTTTCCTGTCGAGCAAAAAGATAAAATTGTAGATCTTTTTAATAAGATCGGTCAGAAGCTTGGTAGCTGGTTCCGTGGCCAATTGCTGCTGGGCGGAATCATTGCTTTGATTGATCTGGTCGGTTTATTGATTATTGGTATACCATTCGCTTTGGTTCTGGCAGTGATATCAGGTATATTGGAGCTTGTTCCAACGATAGGACCAATTATTGCGGGCGTTCTGGCTGCTGCAGTTGCTTTCACCGAGTCTCCACTTCAGGCTTTGCTCATTATCGTCTTTTACTTTGCCGTTCAGCAGCTGGAGAGCGCTTTCATTGTTCCCAAGGTAATGCAAAAAGCGGTTGGCCTATCTCCTGTGATTGTAATTTTTGCCTTCCTTGTTGGGGCAAAGCTCTTCGGGCTTGTTGGTGCAATACTTGCTGTCCCTCTTGCTGCTTCAATCTCAGTTGTGGCTCAGGAATGGCCAACGGTTAAGAGAAGCATTAAGAAGCCATAGCCAGTCAGGGTGAGTTGAATACTAATAACGCCTAACTGTGTATTCAGTTAAATAATTTTTTGTCTATAATAAATTGATGAACGATACCAAAAGAAAAAAAGTTGAATTTTTCAACAAAAAAGCTCGATTCGATTATGAAATTCTAGAGACACTTGAGGTTGGAATCTCTCTAACAGGGGATGAAATCAAGGCTATTCGTGCGGGTCGAGTTAATATGACAAGCTCATATGCCAAGGTAATCAGTGGTGAGATCTTTTGGATTGGTGCAACCTTTAATTTGCCGGATGACACCCAAAGAACTAGAAAGTTACTTTTGCACAAAGAGCAAATCAGGCGTTTGGTCGGCAAATCACAAGAACAGGGCATGGCGCTTCTGCCCTTGAAGCTATATTTGACAAGGGGAAAGGCAAAAATTGAGCTTGGTGTGGGCAAGGGCCTGAAGAAGTTTGACAAACGGGAAAATCTCAAGAAAAAAGACCAAGAGCGAGAGATTGGTCGTAAGATGAAGAACTATTAGCAAGCCACAAGATGGTCGAGATTTGCTCTCGATTGTTTTTACTTTGCCCAACCCCTTTGTTGCTTGTGTCTTACTTTCTGTGTAGTTTTGCTACGCTCAAGATCTCTTCTATCATCTCTCTTTTCTTTTTGTCATTGTTGGAATCAATTGCTCTCTTAAAGCAAGTATTTAAGTGACCTTCCATAAGATAGTCATGGGCAGAACGCAGGAGTCCAATCACGGCAAGGTTTTGCTGCATAATATCGATGCAGTAATTGTCATCCTCAATCATTTTTGCAATTTTGCCTATGTGGCTTTGGGCTTTTTTGAAATTTAATAAAGCCCTTTTTTTATGATCGCAACAATTTTCATTAGAAGTTTCTCTCATCGATTAGTTCTCCAGATTAAGTTAGATAGCTCGTAAGCAGTTTAGCACAAAGCGCTGGAACAGATAAAGCTAAAGATCAAAAAAGATGGCTTTGGGTGTTGTTATAAAATTTTTGTTGTGTTAGTAATGGTTGTATAGAAGAGAACCGTTGCAGAGGGGAAATGTATTCAATGCGAAGAGTATTCGCTCTCATTATAATTCTGTGGATCTCACTAAATCACATTTCGATTGGTTTGTATTTGGGTAACAGCGGTGACCAAGAGAGTGTTGTTTTTGCTAGTGAGGGTACGGGTGTGGAACTCAAACATCAATGGAACAAAACCCCCGGTTTGGTTAATTTTTTGATGCCTGCTTATCAGAACGGTATTCTCTATTTTGCTGAAAACAATATTTCAACCGATGACTGGCTTGTCTATGCTTTCGACAAAAACACAGGCCAAGAGCAGTGGAGAAAAACTGGCGTTGGCGACATGGAGTCTTCGGTGGTTGTGTCGGGTGAATTCCTGGTCGTGCCAAGCAGTGATCTTGCGCTTCTTAAATCATCAAGCGGAGAGGAAGTTTGGAGGAAAAGTGCTGGCAGTAATCAAGTTTTTACCAACCCGGTTGTGGGAGGTGACGCGATTTATGTTGTGCGGCAATCTACGGCTACAAAAGCGATGGTGCTAGAGTCAAGGGGTTTGACGGACGGGAGCTTGAGCTGGAGCGTTGATATTCCAGCCAATACGCTACCCCTGAGCATTTGGGGTGAGAGTATTATTACAACATCAGACAAGGGCAGCCATATCCTGGTGCAAAGCTATCGTCTGTCCGACGGAGTGATGAATTGGGAGTTTAGGAAGAATGGACGAAAGCCAAATAGCTCGGTTGCGATTACACCTGATGGCTTCGGCTTGATTGCCGACAATAAGGGCTATATTACTAAGATTGATTTAGCTACCGGATCGAGTACCCTAAGTCTTCCCGGATTACAGAACAACACTCAGTCGACTATGCCGATTATCGCTGATGATAAGGTCTACTTCTTTACTCAAAGCGTGTTTTCTAATCCGAAGCAGACTTTTTTCAACTCTTATAACTATAAGACAGGTCAAAAAATTATTGAGAAATCGATAGCATCTGATTTTAAGATCGATACACGGGTTGATGTTGTGAAGGTTGATGACAGGCTGTACTTCGTTGACAAAAACAAAATTTATGAAGTGCTTACGACGGATGGTTCAATTAAGACCTATCCCGTAGCGGAAAATACCGGATTGCTTCATTTGATCCATGCTGATGGTCTCTTCCTTGCTGCTGACTATAATTACCGCAACATCTACGCCCTGTCCTCGGGCCCGACAACAGTGGTGGCAGATTCGCGCATAGAGCTCAATAGCCCCTACCAGTCCGGCGATGATTATGAGGAATACATCGGCCAAACTCACAGTCACTACATTCCGGATATTGGAAAGAAAAACATCAAGCCGGAATTTACGGTTAAGAAGTATCGGGATGCGGGATATGACTTCATTGCGCTCACAGAGCACAATGAGATCGCATCCAACCCAAATATCCCCGGCATCACGTTCATCGAAAATAGTGAGGAGGATACACAAGGATATTTCGGTACTCATATCTTGGGTGTTGGAATTAGCGAAGGGGCCGATGAAACAGCGGAAAGCCAAACTCGAATCGACCAGTTTTATGCTCAGGATGGATTTGTTAGCTTAGCGCATCCTGATTCTTTCTACTATAATTGGAGTTTTGGTGAATTAATCAATCTGAACGGCTATCATGCAATCGAGGCATATAATAGTGGGATAGATGCTGCAGGGAAATATCTCGAGGTACCAGAAGTTTTAGGTCGTGATGCTCATGGACGGGCTAGTGCATTTAAAAAATGGGATAAGTTGCTCGTCGCTCGCAAGAAAGTATGGGCAACGGCGGGGGACGACTTTACACCTCGAAATCCGGGTTTTGATGGGGCCTCTGTGGCAGTGTTCGCCAGGGAAAATACCCAGGACGAGATCATGTCCAATATGAAGTTGGGTAATTTTTACGCCCTACAGGGGACTGATGCACCAAGAATTAAGATCTCCACCGATAGCGGAGTCATCAGTGCTGCCATGGGTGAGATGGGCACGATCCGCTTCATAGGTAGGGGAGGGGAAATCCTGAAGGAAGTTAATGATTCATTGGGTAGCTCATACCAGCCTGAAGGTAGCGAGATCTATGTGCGTATCGAGGCCGAGAACAAAGGAGGTAAAAAATCTTGGTCACAACCAATATTTGTAAACATGGTCGAAAACACGGACATCGTTCTGGCCGGAGAGAAGAAGGTTGATCTTGCTAGCGCCTCGATCTCTGCCAAAACAACCGGTGAATTCAGGGCTGAGACGAAGGACATAAATGGCCTGCTTGTGCCTGCTCCGGCAGGTGGGTATTTGTCACCCGTCTACAACTTTGAGGGCGCACTTGATTCTGACTCAAGTGCGAATCTGGAGATTGACTATAGCGCGTCCGATTTGGTTACGAATGAGGATGCTCTATCTGTCTTCACATTCGATGCGATAAGCAATTCCTGGAACAAAGTTGCGAGCGACATTGATAAAGCAAACAAGAAAGTACTTGCTTCACTTAGCCACTTTTCGCTCTATACTCTCTCGACAGAGATTAACGCTGATACAGAAAAGCCCGTGGTTGAATTGGCTGCCCCGACAGAGCTAGTGGGCCTAAGCGGATCTGTATTGCTTCAAATCAATTCGGTTGACAACAACAAAACTCTGACAGTCTCCGGCTACCTGGACGATCAAACAATCCTCTTTGATGATACTACCGCCAGTGACGGTTTCGACAATACTGTAAATTTTTCTCTTTATCCGAGCGGCAGTCATGTATTGACCCTGCTTGCTGAGGATGCGTTTGGTAATATTGCTGAGAAAAAATATTCTATTGATGTAAGTAACTTTTTTCAGCCTCCGGCGCTAAGTTTGGCAAGTCCTTTGAGCGGAGGGATTTTCTGTGACGATATCCAGATTGAGGGAAAGTATAGCGGTTCACTTGGTGCTGAGCCTATTGGAGTATTCGTGAACGATGAGTACATAGACGGTGCTGACGTGGCTTCCGGTAAATTTTCTAAGCATCTTTCTTTGTCCGATGTTGACGCAGGTGATGGCACTCTCAAATTGATTGTTATTGATCTTGCGGGCAATAAATCTGAGACAGTGGTTCGCTTTAGCAAAAGTTGTCCTTCCGGCATTGTCGAGAAAGTTGATCAGCCGGCGTCAATTGCACCCAGTCAAGACCAGGAACAGGCACAAGCTCAGGGGCAGACGCAAGTTCAGTCAGATTCTTCGGTGTCAAACAAGGGCCAGTCAAGTGAAATGATCGTTGAATCACTTGTCTCGTCAGCCGAGGCTGCAGTGGCTAACTTGATTACTGAAGCAGTCTCTGTTGATCCGGCTACTGCCAGGGCAGAGGATAAGGGATACAAGAGATCCGGCGATGCTGAACCGGAGAGGGCGGAAAATGTTGTTGACCCGCTTGTTTCATCTGGTCCGCCCTCCAAAAATCCTCCGATATACACTGTTATCCTCTTTGGGGTGATCTTTGGATCTGTCGGGTGGTTCTTCGGCGGCCTCGTAATCATCAAAAGCAAGCCATCGATATTGGCATTGATAAAAAGACTCTCAAAAGAGGACTAATAGGAGCGTGCGATCAAAGAAATCCAGACCAGAATTGTTATTAGGACCATATTTAGTAGCACTAGCAGGTAGTAGACAGGTCTACTCTTGGCGGTGACTATAAAATTGAGAAGAGATAAAAAGGTTGTGGTAACAGCTATATAGATGAGTGCAACAACTATTAACTTAAAGTTTTCTTCTCTCCAATACTGTGATGCCAGGAGTGCTGCGAGCCAATAAAGAAAATACAAAAGAATCGTCGCTGCTAGCCACAACCAGCCACGCTTAGCGTAATTAACTGATTTAGAACTTTTCATTTCCCCTCCATTGATATTTATGTATATTATACTCCACATCTTGCAATTGCCAAACTTATACGCGAGCAATGATGTTGTCTTTTATAAGTTGGGCGAGAAGGTCGTATTCACTTTGCCGAATCATCGTTCTGCGGTAGCGGCTATATGGCTCGGTAGTTTATCAACGTTATAGATGGCTAAACTCATCGCAATATTTTTGGTATGATGGGATAGGGTAAAATTTGAAGAACATTTTTAGGAGGATTTGTTATGGCTATTGTTGAAGAGTCCGAGTTCAAAGGCAATCCAATGATTGTTTTGAAAGCTGATGAAGAGGATAAGTATCCATTTCAGTTTGGCATCAAGAAGGCTAAATTAGTTCTAGAGAATATCGAAGCAATCAAGAAGTTCGTCGAAAAAAACGAAAAATAGTATTCTAGTTCGTTACTCCCATCTTACTTTTTTGTGCTATTTTCGTACATAAAAGTAATTTTTGGGTTCAAAAAACCCTGTGTCCGGAGATAAGCTCATAAAAAATAATGGCACTCGAGCGGAGTGCTGCCAGAGAGGCGATCTGTGGTCGGGGCGCTAGTTGTGAAGTTGCTGCAAGTTGCGGCTAACACATAGGGCCATCGCAAGTGTGATGGATAAGCCAGCGCGTGTATAGGCGTTTTCCAGGAAGCGGCGTCGCTGTGTTTGCTCTGACAGAAACCTGTTTTCGTTCTCGGTTGGTGGCACGCTCTCGGGTGTGTCAAGACTTCCGGCCGATCTAGATAGTTGATTTTAGCCTCAAGATAGTTTAGTATAGCTCGTACATGTACAACAAGGTCTCAAAACTTCGTTACAAGCGTTTGCGGCACGTGCTTGCTATGCCGTTTATCTTGGGTATGGTTGTACCGATAGCAATCCTTGATATCTGCATTGAGGTCTATCACCATGCTGCTTTCCCCCTCTACGGGATCCCTTTGATCAAGCGGAGCTACTACATTAAGATTGATCGACAAAAGCTGTCCTACCTCAGTTTTGTTGATAAAATTTGGTGTACTTATTGCGGTTACGCCAATGGTTTCATGCCATACGCCACCAGAATAGCTGGCGAAACAGAGAAGTATTGGTGTGCCATCAAGCACAGAGATAGTGGTGGACACACTCCGCCGCATCATGAGACTTTTTTGGAATACAACGACAAAGAGTCCTATGAAAAATTTATCAACCAAGACAAAAGCTCCAAGAGTTCAAGCGTATAACCACAATTAGTGCTATCTTTTGGTCTTTATTGCGTTTAGGTCAGCGGTGCTACCCTTGGTTGCTGGTTCGTTTTTGATGTGAGGGCGAGGCTGTATTCACAGCCGCAGTAATCTTGACGATATAGATTCAGCTCTTTTGAGATCTCGATTGAGCGTTTATAGCCATCCTTCTTTTTAAAATCCTCTGCCAAGAAGCGGGGGCCTGTTTTAGTCTCTATCGATTTGCCAATCTCAATTATCTTCGCTGCATTTTTGTGAGGGGAAACCGACAGGGTTGAAGAAAAGTAGCTAAATCCTTTTTCGACCGCGTATTTGGCAACTTTTTCTAGGCGCATGTGATAACATAGCCAGCACCTGGCGCCGCCCTCGGGAGCAGTTGATAGCCGTTGTACTGTCTCGCTGTTCCACTGCTGATGATTGGTAGTCTCGGGATCTATGACAAGGGCGAAATCAAAAATGCCGGACAGTTTTTTGATTTCTTCGAGGCGCTTGTTGTGTTCGTCAAACGGAAATATATTCGGGTTATACCAATAAACCGTGAGGTCGTAGTTATTCGATAGTCTTTCGTACACCGAAGTTGAGCACGGTGCACAGCAGGCGTGTAATAACAATGTCGGCTTAGGGGTATTATTTTCTGCGATTTCGGTCATGTCTTTTGTCCGGTCATCAGATTACAAAGTGCATTTCTGAGAATAGTTATGGTGAGAACCGGCTATAGCTTTTCTATTACCCTCATCTTTGAACTGCGTGATCGTGGGTTTTCACGCACCTCCTCTTCGCTCGGTTCAATCGGTTTTTTCTTGAGTAGCGAGACGGTTGGTTTGCGTCCGCAACCGCACGTTGGCATATCTGGTGGACAGATGCACGGGTTGTCAAGCCGGCGAAATACTTCCTTGATAATCCTGTCCTCGCTTGAATGAAATGTTATGATAGCCAGTCTTGCGCCTGGGGTCATCAAATCAACGTATTCTTCTACTGCTTTGTCGAGATGCGTGAGTTCTTCGTTCACCTCTATCCGGAGTGCGCGAAAGACATTAGTTGCAAAGTGTTTTTTGCTGCCGAAGCGGACTTTCGGCGGAACAGAGAGCTTGATTATAGCCAACAGATCACCGACATTTTGTATTTGGTTGTTCTTGCGGGAGGTTGTAATATTCTTGGCTATTGATCTGGCATATCGTTCTTCGCCAATCTCAGAAAATAGTTTTTCTAATTCGCCGTGAGTGTAATTGTTGACGATATAGGCAGCGTCCCTGGATTGACTTTGATCCATACGCATATCGAGTGGTGCGCTTTCATCCTGGAAGGTGAATCCTCGCTCCGGTTGATCGAGCTGCATCGATGAAACGCCAAGATCTATCAGTGCACCCTCGATCTTATCTATGTCCAGGCTACTGAGAATTTGCCTAATATTCCAAAAATCATCATGGACGAAGGTGAATAAGCTCGATAATCCAGCGTTCTCAATATTTTTCTTTGCAAGTTCGAGCGCGCTGCTATCTTTGTCTATCCCTATAACTTTCGCCTTGCTTCTTCTGCCCAGCATTTGCTTTGCTATTGCGATACTATGTCCGCCAGCACCGAGTGTTCCATCAACAAAATAACCATCTCTCGCGTTGAGATAGCTAAATATATTCAGGACCTCATTTAATAATACTGGTGTATGGTTCATGATGAAGGATAAGGCGCGGGTAACTCTGCCTACTCATTCTTTAAGCTATTGTTATTGCCCCGCCGAATTATTGGTGGTATTTGATTTTATACTAGCGGAGTGTTATTGTCAAAGCAAATTTTAGGAGGTCCTATGTTGGATGGAAAAGTAATTCTGATTGCAGACGATGACCTAACACTTCTTGAGATGTACGCAGACAGATTCAAGCAGGAAGGAGCAATCGTTGAGGTGGCTCATGATGGCAAGGAAGCAGTACGGATGGCCGAGGAAAACCATCCGCATTTGATCATCCTTGATATAATGATGCCCGGTCTGAATGGCTTTGAGGTTCTGCAAGTTCTAAAGCAGAGTGATGTGACGAAGGATATTCCGGTCATAATTTATACGGTTCTACTTGAGGCTGACAAGTACGCCAAAGCCAAAGAACTTGGCGCTGACGAGTTCATTGTCAAGTCAGACGTTTTGCCGATTGATGTGATCAAAAAAGTTTCAGAGGTCCTGGATCGACACCGGCCAACGACCAAGGATGCGTAAGCGGTCATCTGTAAAAAAAACGAGTGGGGGAAACCCACTCTGGGACAAAATGGCGCCTACAACCACGGGCTACGGTCTGGAACATAAGTGCCCCAGGGTTGGCGTCGTGACTGTGATCGCATTCGGTGATCTTGAACTGCCTCGGTAACATTGTACTCGGAATCCATGTATGCCCGGAGGGCGCGGACATATCGATATGCTGCGTTTGGATGGCAGCAGGGGGCTTCTATGCCAAGCAAACAGATATTGCCAAGAACATCATCACAATCATCGCTGCTCAAGAACAGGGTAAGATTGGATCGCAGTGCGCTAGCGCTGACCCTGCCTCCATCAATCTTTGTTTGGATATCTATAATCCACCGGCCCACCATAACTGCTTCGCTGGGGCCGGCACCGCGGAGAATGCGGCGAGCATGGTGATCAGAAAGTCCCAATGCAACCAAAGTCTCAACCTGATCTTCTGCAAATCGGCGGCGCTCTTCGGGCGACTTAAAGCGTGCATCTGGCGGAAGATTGCCATATGTCTGTCTTTTTCCCACTTTGTCTCTCCTTCATCCAGCAGAATAGTAGGTATTCTGCTGCCCACAGATTTATACCATTTCGAAACGACATTGTCTAGTTTTGGTTTGACCACTGCAAGAATCGGAGTCGAGCAAGTTGATTTTTTGTCAATATTAGGTATAATAAGATGTGTTCGGGGGTGTATTAGCTTCGACAATAGGAACTTTAAAAACTGATCTAGCAAGCAGGTGATCTTGGCAGCCTTAATTGCCGGAAAATCTCAAGTGCAAACTCACTTGTTAGCAGAGTTAAAGCAGCTTTTAGCGGCTTTGCTCTTGCGCCAGTTGCTGCTTAAATAACGGCAACCGCTCATCCTCTAGCTACTCGACTAGAGGGTATGAGTGTCATACTTCGAGTTGCGGGCAATCGATTCTCTAGCGTGAAGCCCTAAGATATACTCGAGATAGAGCAGTAGATTTCCGTTCCGGTCTTATCTCCTGTTCGAATAAATCAACCGGAGCTAAGCTTGCTACAATAGGCAGTTTTTAACCTCTTGGACGAGGGTGCAACTCCCTCCACCTCCACCAACGTATCATCCTGGTCCATTACATAGTGCTTTATGTAGAATGGTAGAGACAAATTAGGTGTTCCAAAACCTGTTTCTAGAGAGAATTCTGGGTTTTTAATGAAAATCAGGCTATGAATTAATATTTTTCTTTCTAGGTCTGCATATTTCCAGAATTCAGCGGGTGTTCCAAGGAAATTAAGAACCAAATCTATTGCTTCGTTTAGGTTGGGTTCTTTTTTGTTTTTCAAGCTTTTTTCAATTTCTTTTTTCTCATTCTCGAGTTTGTCAATTTTTGATTCATATAGTGCAACTAGTGACTCTGATTTTGCCTTCGGAATTCTGCTTAAAAAGCTCTCAATTTCTACATCAATCTGCCCGATCCTCTTAAGACCATTTGATTTCTTTGTATTGAAATTTTTTTCCTTTTCCTTCCACATCTGAAGTATCATTGCCCTCGCCAAATCCAATACAGGTTTGTCTGCCCCGATTGACTTGAGAAGTTTAAGGAATTTTTCCTCTACGATTTCTTTAGTGATGTTTTTAGGACTAGCAGTGCAATATTTATTATTACACGTATAATGCGGATAGTGTTTGTCGGGATTCTTACTTCGGTTTGCACTCCCGGTGTATTGTTTACCACAAATGGAGCAATCGACCAGTCTCCTTAATGGCCATTCCAAAGAATCAGTATTCCTTGGCATTCTTTCAGGTTTCTCCATTTTATTTAAAGCTAATCTGTGTACTTCCTCGGTAATAACTGCCTTGTGATGGCCTTTCCTTATTGGAACTTGCCAAGGTTTATATTCAATGAATCCCGCATAGATGGGATTACTTAGCAATCTTCTAACAAAATTAAAATTAGTTGTTTCTGGTGCACTTTCTTTTAGAATACCTAGTTCTACAAGCCTTCTGACGACGTCTACCTTCCCAATTAGACGATTCGTCGCGAAGTCTTCGATGACCTTGCCTAACGTTTCTGCCAATGGATGCACTTGGTATAGAAGCTTGCCGTGCACCCTCGATTTTTTATACTCATAGCCAGCTGGCGGATAAAAAGTCCAGTAGCCATTTTCCAGTCGTGCTTTTTGTTTTTGTATTACCTGCCTCTTATTTTGTTCTCTTTCGAGCTGAGCACAGGCTGCAAACATAGTTTCAACGAACCTGCCTTCAGGGCTGTCGTCGAAATTAAAATTGAGACAGCGTAGCTTTACTGCACGCAGTTTAACCAATTCAGTCTTTAGTCTAAAATGAACCTCTACATCTCTCGCAAAACGTTTTAGATCATCGAATATTACGAAGTATCTTTCTGACTGATTCCTGTCAAGAAAATTGAGCAGTTCTTTCATTGCAGGACGGTCAAAAAGGCCACCGCTAGCGCTCTCGTCTTCAGAGAATACCTCGACAACTTTGAGCTTCTTCTCCACTGCGTACTGTCTACACCTGTGTTCTTGGTTTTCTAAGCCGTGACCCTCCTTAATCTGGCGCGGGGAAGAAACCCGACAATAAATTAGTGCCTTGTTTGTATCGTTAATCATTTTTGAATCCTTCGATATAGGAATCGAGTACACTTTCAACTATTCCTTGCAGATTGTTCCTCATTCTTTCGATCTCTTCGTCGCTTAAATTATATTCTTTTAAATAATCTCTACACTCGTCGATTGATAACATTTTCTCATACCAGATTCGATCGCGTAGTAGGATCGCTGCTACTTGAACTGTTGGTAAAAGAAACTAGGGATTCTAGTTTTTATAGTTCAGCTTCAATTTTCATTTTGACGGAACCGTTATTGTTGGAGCTGAATGAAGTTTTTCTGTTGGGTTGTTTTATAAGAGCTGTAATATTCGTACCAAGGGGAACATCATATAGAGTATGCTTTGCTTTCTTTAATTCACAGTCTTGAACGAAAAGTTTAATCTCTGATTGTTCTTCGGAATCAAGAATTGCTGTCAGCACTTTTCCGAGCTTATGATTAGATTTTTCGTATGGTACACTAACATTCTCAAGAATTGTTCGGACACTCAGAACCAAATAGTTGCCACCATACTCATTATAAATAGAATTCGCTTGCGCTAATAATTCATACACGATCGTTTCTTCTGCAAACATAGGATTTGCTGCATCTTTATCAATAACAAGAAAAATGTTTTCTCCTGCTGCAGTTCTCAAGATTGATTCAACTAATATTGTAGACTTGCCAAGGTCCTCGACGTACTCTTTTGATAAATTCGAATCAGAGAAAAATATGGCTAGAACTGACTGTGCGCGTAAAAATTTCTTGATTTTTAAGAGCTTCTCCACAGAAAAGCCAACCTGCCGAAGCTCGTCATATACTCTTATCTCAATCAGATCAAAAGCCGAAAAACGATGCCAATCATTTTCTTTGTCTCTCAGGTGGTTGATTAGGCCAAGAGAGCTCCAGCTGCTTAAAATTCTATAAGAGATGCCAACCTCTTTGGCCGAGTATTTTTTCTTACATAAATCGCTAAATTTTTCAGTGCCTTCTTTTTCCATTATTTAATTTATACATTAATGTATAAATATATTCAAACTGATATCTGTGGATAAGGTTGAGGGAATGACTAATTTCTGCTATATTAAGCATAAGGGAATTTTATAATTCCTGTCGTTAACACAACCGAGAAACCACCTAACCTCATTAGATAATAGTGAGCACGGTGGAAAATTCCGACCAAGGTAGTGAGCTCGTCGTCACGGACCTTGGTCGGTCGTGCATCGAAAGATGTACGTGTAGCCCTACGGGGCTGCTAGTGGCGGCGGGCTTTTTGCTCTCTGCCACAAAACAAATCCGACCAAGGAAAAAATGAATAAAGATCTTTTACTGACCCCAAAGCCAGTCTCTAAACTGGAATGTGGTTCTGCTTTTTATAATAACGAAACAAGCAATTGCTTAAACCGAACTATCGTTGATTTTTGGCAATGGGCGTACTCTGACTTAATGCAAAACACTACGAGAGCAGTGCTTGCTGAATATGTTGTGGCTGTTCTTTTGGGTTGTGATGATAAACCAAGAATCCCTTGGGATGCGTACGATCTCAAAACAAAAGAGGGCAAAACCATTGAAATCAAAACAATGTCTCAACTCCAGGCGTGGGCTCAAAAGCGGTTATCTGAGCCTAAAGTAGCTCTATCTCCAACCCGTAAATGGAACCCATTGACGGGGATTATGGAAGAGACGCCAAGCTTTAATGCGGATTTATTCGTTATTTGTTACTTCTCGGCAGACTCCCACGATACGGCTAACCCCTTAGATCTCACTCAATGGGAATTTTTCGTCTTCACAAAGGATAGGCTAATCGAGCTTATCAAAAACAAGAAAAGCATTTCATTGAAAGCTTTGATGAGGGAGGGCATCAAATCAGTAAACGCGGAAGCCCTAAAGAGTGCTATTCAGGAATTGGATTAAAGGTTTATATATTCATACCGAGTTTTCTTGACTCACGGTCTCTTAACGCGCGTTTCAGCAGCAGGTTAGTGTGAACCATTATCTCTTCGGCTGCTTTTTCTGGGTTTTCTTCCCAAAGCCGACTATGTCTCTGGTGTGATGCTTCTCTTGCGCGCTCTTGCTCCCTTAGTTCAAATTCTCTGCGTTCAATTTCCTTAAGCCTGTCTTCTGGGTAGCTTTTCAGATGTATTTCTTGAAGTTTTGACACAATGAGGGTTATACAATAAGCCGCTTTTAATTCGATTGAGCCATCAGGGTTTACGCGTCTTACTCTGCTAAGCGTATCTTTTAGTACGTTCTCTAGCCCTTCAGACGAACTTAGATCAATTTCTTCCGCTAAAACAGTACTATTACTCTTCAAAGCCAATCCACCCTTCTTAGCTGCCCTCAAGTGCTTTTTCTTGCTTTTTGGATCGTGCGAAAAGCAAAAATGGCTGCTGCTCACTGAGTAGCCCCCACACTGCTTACCGTCTGATTTTTCAAATTGGCATTGCATAAGAAGACAAATGGGTTAGTTAGGTAGTATGACTAGCCCTCGTTTGATACTATTATACCAAATGAAAAAGGTCACCGAAAAATGGAAGAAGCGATCTAGGATAATCGCTAAAAAGAACTTAATAAGAAAGCGCAAGAAGCGTGGACTTATTAAAGCAACTAAACTATCTCGAATTTTCAAGAGAGTTATCGCCCCTTCTGTTTTCAGTATCTTGAATGATCACCAACATTTTCTGGAATTTTGTGGAAGAATTGAGAATAACGTCAACAAGGGCTATTCTGTTTTTCTTGATCTTTCGGTTGTGAGTGAAATTACCCTTGACGCAATCCTGTATCTCCTGTCTCTCCTCGAGTTTTTCGGCACTAAACGGGTGGCCCCTAGCATTCAGGGGAATGAGCCGCGAGAGGAAAAATGCAGGATGATATTCCGTGATTCCGGATTCTATAAATTCGTCAAACTCGTAAGAGGGGATCCCCCTCGAATGAATGATGATATCTTTTCAATACAATCAGGCGAGAGGACACAGGGCGCCGTTGTCTTAAAGGTTGTTGAATTTGTTGCAAGCAAAATGAATGGTCCCAAGAGGTCCACGGAAGGAATATATGAAACGCTTGTTGAACTAATGAATAACACCAACGAGCACGCGTATCTATCTGATTCGCCGCTTCCCAAATGGTGGACCGCTGCATATTACAACGCAGATATTCGCAAGATAAGTTTTGCGTTCCTGGATAATGGACAAGGGATTCCGACAACCGTGAGAAAGAACTTTGCTGAAATTGTACTCAAATATCTTATTAGATCTGACGCCGACTTAATTAGATCCGCGCTTGAGGGAAAATTCAAGAGATCTAGAACCAAACAAAAAAATAGAGGTAAGGGGCTGCCCCAAATATATGAGATTTCGAATAGAAAGAAAATAGATAATTTGAAAATAGTATCCAATCGTGGTTTTATTAGTGCTGTGCACTTTAGCCAACACATCTCTATAAAAGAAGGCTTTCGAGGAACTTTGTTTTCGTGGGATTTTCAACTTTAATTTTAGGAATTTTGAAATGAAAAACGTCTTCATTAAAGATTTTACGATTTCTCCTGGTGGAAGATTTAAGCAAAAGAGTGATTTTTCTGGTGAGGAATTCAGAGAAAAATTTCTCGAGCCATTATTCCAAACAAAATCAAACGAAATTATCAACGTATATCTGGATGGCTTAGCAGGATACCCGACTTCCTTCTTCGAGGAGGCCTTCGGCGGCCTTGTCAGGGTGATTAAAGACAAGAATGCAGTGCAGAACAGAATAAATTTAATCACAACAAATTCGATTCTAAAACGCGAGATAGAAAGTTATATAGAGAATGCTTGATGAAAAGGATAATCAGGAAAAATTCGGCTCGAATATCGCTTTCCTTTATCTTTTTTGTTATTGGCTTTGTCATTTCTGCTCTTGTGCTTCGATGGAATATTTTGCCAGATAAGTTCTGGGATTTTTCTTTTTCCAACTTGCTTAATCTGCTTGTAACGATTATTGTCGCCTTGTTTGTGACCCACTATATAAGTGAGAGTGTAAGTGATAGTTCCAAGAAAAAAGAAATTGTTTTGGGATTCTTGGCAGATTTTCGCAGTGCAATTGAAAAAACTTTGAATTCAGCGAATGATTACACCAGCAACCCGTCAGATCAAAAAGCAGGGCGAGTTGACTACGATTTCAACTGCGCAATGCATCAGCTTAACGATATAAAAAAATTCACAGAAGCGAAAATTATTGAAGATTTTTGCTTCGATGATAATCTTGAAAATTGCTTCCTGAAATACAAGATGGCTGTCACAAATGATCCCTTCAAAAACAGAAGGGCTAGATATACAGAGCTTCAAATTCAGCAAATGGTTTCGACTCAACACGACCTACTGAGGAAAATTGACTCCATTAGATTAAAGCTGTATGAGTAGCGGCTAGCAATCGGAATGCTTAGTAATACAAAAACCAAATTAGAGTAAGCGCTTATTTCGTTCCTTGTTGCTGAATTAACCTATGGGTGAACCAAAAAGACATCATTTCTTACCGCAAATGGTCCTATCTCGTTTTGCAACAGATGGGTATATTTGGGTTTATGATAGGACCACAAATGAATATAAGCACTTGGGCATTAAGGACACAGCTGTTATTTCAAATTACTATCGCTATCTTGGGGAAGATGGCAAGTATCACTATGATCTAGAGAAAAAGTTTTCAGAAATTGAGGGTGACGCCAGTGCCGTCATCGGCAAAATCGAAAAGAGTGAGTCACTGAGCGAAAAAGAAAAAGCACAATTATCGTTTTTCGTCGCCTTGCAAAAGAACCGTGTCCCTTATTTTTCAAAGCATACCAAAGAACTATCTGAAGCGGCATTAACCAAATTGGCTCAAATGTTTGAGAGGCCTGGTGGCAATAGGCTTGAAGTGAAGGTTGAACAGAGCAGAGAATATGAAATAAAGCTTTTACTAGAGATCAGCGCTGAAATGGCTTCGTATTTTGCGCATATGAGCTGGAGAATTATTTTTGCTCCTCAAAGCAGTGCATACATTACTTCAGATAATCCATTTGTCTTGTTTTCGCCCGTTGAAAACAGCCCTTATCGTGGGGTTGGCGTTATTACAAAAGGTGCCGTGAAAGCAATTCCGCTTTCAAAGAGTTTCTATCTTGCTATGTTTGATGAGGGAAAGGATGTTGCCTTTTACAAAGCAGACAGAAGACATTGTCGCCATATCAACGATAACGTTGCCTTAAATTGTGACCGATTTGTATATTCCCATAGCGAGCAACTGTTGAGAAGTGTCGTTGAGAGAGTAAATCTAAAAGATAGAATAAAAAGCAAAGAAATCTACGTCCATTAATCATTCTGAGAGAAATAATGAAACTAAATAGGGCGATTGTCAAAAACCTGAAAAGCTACTATCCAGCCGAAGAGGTACTTTTTGGAGACGGACTCAACGTTTTCGTTGGACCAAACGGTGGAGGTAAGAGCAATCTGTTTGAATTAATACAAGGGGCGATTTCTTCAGTAATCTATAAGCACGTTACGATCACTTATAACACAGAACGGGCCAACCCGAACTCAGCTAACTATGGTTATCATTATAAGCTACAGTTTGATAATTGGGATCCCAACCTAATTGCAGAGATGTTTGAAAGGCACTACTCTCATACCTCCGAAGAGTCATCGCTGGAACTATATTTTTCAATTAAGGAAGAAGACATCAATATTTTGAAAGAAATTGCGAAATTTAAGGAAGACTTAGTTTTATTTCTTAAAAAGGATTTCCAAGATTCGGGACAGGTGGCCAACAGTATCGAGAGATTTTTTTACGATGATGTCTTTGAATCTTTGATTGGAACTACTTTAAAAATTGTGATAGCTAGCAACTCAATTATTGGCGCTTATTCTGACAAGCCAGAGTTGTCGGAAATTGTTCAACGGTTTTTTGAAATTCTTCCATACTTTAATGTTTTGTACGAGATATCGGCTCTCTCAAGCAATATTAAAATTGCTCCAAATTTTAGATACATAGGTCCCCACCGAAACGTAAATCAGGTTCAGAAAGAAATCGTTGTTGATTTAACACAGAACAATATTGACAAGAATTTTGCAAAAGGTCTAAACCAGTCCAAGGATACTTATATCGGCATAGTTGATACTAGTTACCAGCACATCGTTAGATTGTATGACCAAAATAAAAACAGTAAAATTTTGACTGCATTCAGAAAAGTGCTAGAGAGATACCTCTCAATGTCTTTCGAGGTAATCGATCAAAAAATTATTTATCATCACGAATATCGTTTACGATTCTTTCGCCTAAATGGAATGCCGATCAAATTGAGTTCTGGCGAGAAAGAATTTTTTAGTTTAATCTCGGGGATTGTTCTTTCAGAACTGAAAGACGGTTTGGTTTTGCTAGACGAGCCAGAGCTGCACCAACACACACAGTGGCAAAAGGTGCTGACAGATTTAATACAAGAGCTTTCAGTTACGTACAATTTGCAATTCTTGATTATTACTCATTCACCTCAGATCATCGTACCGCCGATTATTCAGTCAACATATCGTATATACAAACATAATGATTGTAGCAAGATTCTGAAGCCGAATAAGTCACTACTCGATAGTTCATCAGTAAAAGACCTTCTGCAAATAATTAATTCTTCGAACAACGAAAAAGTTTTCTTTGCTGATAAGGTCATCCTCGTGGAGGGCATCTCTGACCAGCTGGTATTTTCCAAGTCGCTTTCATTGCTTAGAGGAGTTCATCGATCCGATGAGGTCATTGAGGTATTGCCAGTTGGAAGCAAAAATAACCTTTTAAAGTATAGAAAGTTCCTGAACACCTGGAAAATTAAAAACTACATCGTGGCAGACCTTGATATTTTAAAGGACTTATCAAAAGAAAGGTCATTGTTGCAATCCGATCAGATTAAGACCGAACTTAGCTCAATATCTACTGAGATCGATAATTTGTATAGTCTTAATACTACCAAACTAAAGGACGTTCTGATTAGAAGTTATGACGGAGCTAGCTTGTTTAATCTAATTAAAACCAAAAAAGAGCTTCCAAAAGAAGATTTTCTAAAAGCAGTTGATTCTCTTACAGATAAAATTATCAAAACCAGGGCAATTTCTATCAGAAAAAGAATTATCTTATCTGCCAATATTAAAAACCTCCTTAAAAATCTTAGAGAACAGGAAATGATTTTTGTTCTAGAAAATGGCTGTTTGGAAAATTGCTTTTCTGGGGGCGGTTCGGTTACCGATAAAGTGGAATTTGCGATAGGGATAGTGAAATCATTAAACTCTGCCAGGGGAATCAAAAAACCGATTAGAGAAATTTTGAAATACGTGCTCAAAGATTGATAGAGCTGATACCTTCAGAGAAGATTGGCAACAACTTTGGGATCGTATCTAGATAAGCTAAATATATCTATACTGTGTTCTATTTGCATCTGGTGGCTGATTATCTGGCCAGAATTGGGATATTCTGTGTGTGGTTAATCTGGCGCAACAGCGGAGCCCATTCAAAAATCTTTTCGAAGAAAGTGTTCCAAAAATTATCGCCCGTGTCCACCAAAAAATGACTTCAAAATTTGAGGTCATTTTTTGGTGGAAATACGAATGTATTTCGGCGTTCCCACCCAATCAAATTGTCCCGAAGGTCATCATCTCCTGCTGTTTTATACAACCAGATGTAGCTGTGATAGAATTGTCTTGAAATAGCTATGTATGGTGCACACCATGACAATAAAAGCTCAGCGGATTTTTGAAAATGAAGTGTATCGCTGGCCAGGTGTAACCCGGAAGAAGCAACTGAGCCGGACCAGATATTATGTGAATGGCCGTGAATTTGCCTCGATTGACGGCGACTTTCTCATTCTTTCCCGTGTCACTCCGGAAGACCGAAAAATTCTAGAACAAGATTGGCAAGCAGGTCCGGAGATTATCGGCAACAAAACCATTGGCTTTAAGATAAAAATCCCATTTGATACCGATAGCGTGATTAAACTTTTGCCTTATGTTAAAAATAGCTACAACCACACTTCAACCTGGAAGGGTGTCTGAGTATGTGTGCCTAATTTTCGAATCAAAAAAGTTCCTCTATTCACTAGGTCTCAACGGGCCAAACAGGCAAACTAAAATTAATCGGTCTCTTTTGGCAGTAATTATACCTCAAGAAGTTATCGAATTAGTGAATATATACAAACGTTCCCACAGGTTTCCCAAAGAAAGTGTTCAATAATTTTAACAAAGTCCTCCACGAAAAATGCACCGGATTTATCCGGTGCTTGTTTATCTTGGTTGACAATTATGAAAAAATAGGTACAATACAATCACTTTCTGATGGCTTCCCATAGAGCCATCCTGTCAGAGGAAGGGAAAACCATGGCACAGCCGAAGAAGGGTGTGTACGTCGGGCGTTTCTCGCCGGTTCACGCCGGTCACGAGGTGGTCATTTCGCACATGATAGATGTTTGCGGTGAAGCGAACAGCTTGGTTGTTGTTGGCAGTTGCAACCATCCGATTTCCATGCGTCATTTCTTTTCTTACAAAGAGAGGCGTGACCTTTTGCGTCATCTCTATCCGAATCTCAAGGTGCTCGGTCTTCCGGACTATCAGAGTGACGAAGAGTGGCTCTTAGCCCTTGATGATATCTTGGAGACATGCGGCATTGATCCATTTCATGAAGCCACCTTCTTTGGCGGTTCAAGGGGAGATATCGAGTTCTTCATTTCAGCTAGTCGTCAGTTCGAGATCATCAATAGGTATGACGGTGTTGCCAGCCCGAAGATTTCGGCAAGTGAAGTTCGGGATTGTCTGGTCGAGGGTCGGTCGATCGAAGGTCTTGTCAATCCGGCCATCGCACAGGTGGTAACAGATATCTTCGTTCCCAAGTGGCGGGATTTCCGTCGACAATAGAGAGGGCGCGCGAGATTGCGTGTTGCTCTGTAACCCGTCCGCTATAGTCTCGGGTCCGAGATCATAGCGGCAAGAACTAGCCGAAAGGCTCGCTGACCGAGTACGGTCTTTTTATTTTTCTGGATTACGGCAGGTATTTAGTATCGGTAGTGGTCTGGCTTGAATGGACCCTTCGGGGAGAGGCCAAGATACTTGGCTTGTTTAGCTGTCAGGGTTGTTAGCTTGACGGATAATTTGTCTAGATGCAGACGCGCGACTTCTTCATCGAGCTCTTTTGCCAGAGTATACACCGTGCCGCGTTCGTATTTATTAGTTTCAGTGTAAAGAGCAATTTGAGCTAGGCATTGATTGGTAAATGAAGTACTCATCACGAAGCTGGGGTGACCATGGGCGTTGCCAAGATTTACGAGGCGCCCGCGCGATAGAAGTATCAAGCACTTACCATTTTTCCAAATAAATTTGTCTACTTGTGGCTTTATGTTTTGCTCGTTGATGTCATCTTGGCTTTCGAGCCACTTCACATCTATTTCGCTATCGAAGTGCCCTATGTTGCAGACTATGGCTCCATCCTTCATTTTCGTCATATGTTTGCCCGTGATTACATCGCAGCATCCGGTTGTGGTGACAAAAATATCGGACATCGGCGCTGCTGTCTCCATTGTGACAACTTCATAACCTTCCATTGCTGCCTGAAGGGCATTGATCGGGTCTATCTCCGTTACGAGTACTCTGGCGCCGAAGCCTCTCATACTTTGTGCGCAGCCCTTGCCAACATCTCCAAAGCCAGCGATAACCACAGTTTTGCCGGCGATCATGATGTCTGTTGCTCGTTTGATTCCATCTGCCAAGCTTTCGCGGCAGCCATATTTATTATCGAATTTTGATTTGGTTACGGAATCGTTGACATTAATGGCAGGCATCTTAAGCGTGCCTTTTTCCATCATTTGATAGAGGCGATGAACGCCAGTCGTTGTTTCCTCGGACACCCCGATTGTCTGCCCGGCCATTTCTGGGTATTTATCATTAACGATCAAAGTCAGGTCGCCGCCATCATCTAGGAGCATGTTCGGGCCTTTGCCTCCACCAAACTTCAATGACTCTTCAACACACCACCAGTATTCATCTTCTGTCTCGCCTTTCCAGGCAAAAACTGGAATGCCAACAGCGGCGATCGCGGCGGCAGCATGGTCTTGGGTTGAGTAGATATTGCAGCTGCTCCAGCGAACCTCCGCTCCTAGCTCTACAAGCGTCTCAATCAAAACTGCGGTCTGGATAGTCATGTGAAGGCAGCCGCTAATTCTAGCGCCCTCGAGTGGCTTCTTGGCGGCATACTTTTTGCGGAGCGCCATAAGTCCAGGCATCTCTTTCTCTGCCAAAATCAGCTCTTTTCTGCCCCAATCGGCAAGAGCGATATCTCGAACTTTATACCGTCCAATCTTTTCAGAGAAGTTAGAACTTTCTAATACTTTTGAAGGTGTCATACCGCTCCTTTACATCTTTATTAGTAGTTTTGTCTAAGTAGTTAAGACTAAAATCCTCGGCGCAGAAAGAGGCAATAGCACTGCCATAGATAATCGCTTTTCTCATCTCTTGGGGTGTGACCGTGCCTATCTTTGCAAGGTATCCGATCATGCCTCCGGCGAAGGAATCTCCGGCACCGGTTGGGTCCTTGACCTCTTCGAGGGGGTATCCTGGCGCAGAAAAGAAATCATTGAAGGAAAAGAGTAGGGCTCCGTGTTCGCCTTTTTTGATAATGGCATACTCTGGACCAAGCTCCAGGAGCGCTTTGCCAGCTTTGATCAGGTTGGGCGTGTCGAAGAGCTGTCGTGCCTCGCCCTCATTCAGAACCACGCAGTTCACCCTTTTTATTACCTCAATGAGTGCGTCCTTCTTGCTTGAAATCCAGTAGTTCATCGTGTCAATTACAACGAAGGGCTTGCTCGAAACTTGATTTAGAGCCTCGAGTTGGAGATCGGGATCGATATTGCCCAAGAAAAGAAACTCAGACTCCTTGTGTGCTGGCAGAAGGGTGGGCTTGAATTCTTGCAGGGAGTTGAGCTCGGTTCTATGTGTTTTAGCTTCATTCATGTCATATTCGTACGAGCCGGTCCAGCGGAATGTTTTTTCACTTATCGCAACGCCGTCAAGATTGATACCTCTTTTTTTGAGGGTAGCCAGTGATACCTCCGGCATGTCTTTTCCCATAATACTAATGAGAGCAGGAGAGACAAAAAACGAGGCAGCGCAAGATGCGTACACCCCGCTTCCGCCAAGAGCGCCGTTCACCTCTCCGAAGGGAGACCTTACATCATCTAATCCGATCGTCCCGATAATGCTTAGCTTCATGATAATTGCCAGTTAAAAATAAAATAATGGATAATGCTATCATCCATGGGTTTTTATACCCCAAGCTATTATAAATAAAGCTTCTGATTGTTTCTAGTATCAAGCAATCGGTTAAAAAATAACCGATTGCCAGGGTGAGATAATTGAATTATTTTGGTCGATTAATTGACTATGAGATAGTAAGCTAGTGCTACCAGAATTGATTGGGAGAGAACTTTTAACCAGGTGGGGACATTGCCCGTGGCTGTTCTTTCCCAGCCAACTGGATCATTGGGAGCAATCGGCCAGGTGTGGAAGAACTGGTGCCAGTGGCGGAAACGCTTTAATCTTTTTCCCGCCACAAAATCGAGAAGATCTGGCCAGAGTCCGATAATGATGGCTGTAACGATCAGCCAAGCAGGTTGCCTCAGATTTTGAAATGCGAGCAGAGTAAGCCATATTGCCGCCACAGTATCCATGAGGGTGATGAGGATCATTTTTAGTTTTGAATCTCGAAATGTTGTCCACTCTGCGTGAGGTATGGCATCAAGTAGGGGGTGGAGCAGAAAATTGACAGCTAGAAGAATGGCCAGATCTGGAATATATTGTATGGTGATGGTTGTAACTGCAATGTGACCGGAGAGTGTCATAGGTATAATTATTGCTAATACTTAACATTTCATACTATCTTAACTTAAGACAAAGTAAAAACAGAGAGATTTTATGTCGAAGCAGAGCGTAAACATTGTTAATTTTAGCGAGAGGTCGGAACAAGGTAATATTCTTGGTGTTCAGCCATGTGTCTCACCGATGGATTATGCGACCGCCGATCGATATATGGCCAAAATGGAGGGCTATCTCGAGACCTCGAAGAAAGCTGGATTACTTAATCCAAAAACAATTGTCGTTTATCCGGAGTATGTCGGTACTTGGCTGGTAGCAGCTAATCTGCCTGACTCAGCCTATCACTACAAGAATCTATCCTCGGTCATTATTCGGGTAATCCTTCAGCATCCAATCGGGTTTGGGAGATGGATGTTGAAGACTGGAAATATTAGAAAGGCTTTGTTCTTACTCAAGTCAGATTCCATGTGCTCAATCTACAATCATACTTTTTCTTACTTGGCCAAAAAGTATGATGTGACCATCGTGGCTGGCTCTATCGTTCTGTCTAATCCTGCGATATCGGATGGCGTGCTAATTTCTTCTCCGGGGTCACTCTACAATACCTCGGTTGTTTATGGGTCGGATGGCGGAGCAATTAGTCCGGTCATTCGGAAAGCGTCCTTGATTGACGAGGAAAGGGGCTTCACTTCTCCAGGCAAAGTTGAAGATCTGCCGGTGTTTTCCCTCTCTGCCGGGAAGCTGGCAGTGCTTATATGCGCGGATTCATGGCATGAGAAAAGCTATGAAATAATTAAGGCTCAAGGGCCCACCTTGCTCGCAGTCCCATCCTATCTCTCGCCTCAGGGAGTGTGGGACAAGCCCTGGCATGGCGATAAAAACATTACCGAGAAGGAAGCGTGGCTCAAGTATGCTATGGCCGGGAAAATGCAGATAGCCGGTATTGGCTGTGGTCTCAATGTTTTTCTGCGCGGAAGCTTGTGGGATGCAACCTCGGACGGTAGGTCAATTTTGCGGGCGAACGGTCAAACCAAAATTGCGACAGGGGATCGAGATCAGCTTCTAAACATCTGGATTAGTCAGTAGCATTGACATGACCAGACAAAACAAGTAGAATTACATAGTCCGATATTTAAAGTTCTCGCACAATAATCACTCTATTTTTATTATGAATATTAGAAATGTAGCTATCATCGCCCACGTTGACCACGGTAAGACAACCCTGGTTGACGGACTCCTGAAACAGTCGAAGACGTTTCGTGAAAACGAAGCGGCTTTTTCGCAAACTTTAATTCTGGATTCCAATGACCAGGAGCGCGAGCGAGGCATTACCATCTTGGCCAAGAATACGGCTATTATTTACAAAGAGACGAAAGTAAACATCATTGATACTCCTGGTCACGCTGATTTTGGTGGCGAAGTAGAGCGAACTCTCAATATGGCAGAGGGTGCGATTCTTGTTATTGATGCTCAAGAAGGTCCCATGCCGCAAACAAAATTTGTGCTCAAAAAAGCCCTGGAAATTGGACTGAAACCAATTGTCGTTATTAACAAAATCGACAAAGTTAATGCTGATATTCCGGCCACAATCAATAAGACATACGATCTATTCCTGGAGCTTGCTACAGATGAAGCTCAACTTGATTTCCCGATCTATTATGCCATCGGTCGAGACGGTAAGGCCTGGGATGAATTGCCCGAAGATGAGGCCGCACCAGCTGACCTTACTCCAATTTTGGACGCTATCCTTGAGCATGTCCCAGCGCCTGTTTCTGATGTAGAGGGAAAATTCCAGCTACTTGTTTCGGCGCTTGATTGGGATAACTACTCTGGCAAGTACGTCATCGGTAAAATTACTCGCGGCATAGCTAAGCCCGGACTTTCTGTCGCTCTGGTCAACGAAAAAGGGGTAACAGAGACAACAAGAATTGAGAAAGTTATGATCAGCCAGGGACTTCGCCGTGTTGATGTTAGTGATGCTGTTTCCGGAGATATCATCGCGCTTTCGGGTGTCAAAAATGCCTCAATTGGTGATACGATTGCTGATGCCTCTAATCCGGAAGCTTTGCCAACAATTGCTATCGAAGAGCCAACATTAAACATTGCCGTTTACGCAAATACTTCACCTTTCGCAGGACGCGAGGGAAAGTTTGTCACAGCTCGCCAGTTGCTTGATCGAATCAAGAAAGAGCTAGAGACAAATGTGTCAATGAAAATGGCAACCTCTGACACTGGTGAATACATTTTGTCAGGCAGGGGAGAGTTACACCTCTCAGTTTTTATCGAGACATTGCGTCGCGAGGGATACGAACTGCAAGTCGGTAAGCCCCACGTTATTACCAAGAAGATCGACGGTGTCGAGTATGAGCCAGTCGAGGAGTTGACCGTTGATGTTCCATCCGAGTATTCGAGCAGCATTACTGGTGAAGTCGGAAGACGTCGTGGAATGCTCACGCATCAATCTGAAAATTCCGATGTTTCAACCCGACTTGTATTTGAGATTCCTACTCGTGGCTTGCTCGGTCTTAGAAACCAACTGCTCACACTTTCGCGCGGTACAGCCGTGATGAATACACTCTTTTTGTCTTGGCAGCCATTAGGTCCTGCCATTCCAAAGCTTCGAAATGGAGTTCTTATTTCGTATGATAGCGGCAAGGCCGTTGCCTATGGGCTTGAGAATGCTCAGAATCGAGGCACAACCTTTATTCTGCCAGCAACTGAAGTATATGAGGGTATGATTATTGGACTAAATTTGCGCGAAGATGATATCGAAATAAATGTTACCAAGGAAAAGAAGCTTACAAATGTTCGAGCATCTAACTCTGATATCTCAACAGTCTTGACGCCACCAACTATCATGAGCCTAGAGCAATGTATCGACTTTTTGGAAGAAGATGAGCTGCTGGAAGTAACTCCCAAAAACTTGCGACTCCGGAAGAAGATATTGGGTTCCTCTGAACGATATCGCAATCGCAGGTAGTACTCAGAGTTGCTGCCATTTGTCTGTGCGCTCTTGGTAAAAAGATGATAGAATAGCACTAATTATTTGCTAGCAGGAGGGGTACGATGGATGAAGTTAAGCCGCACTCAAGATATCAACGGCTCTTCTATTTTTGGATTGGCATTGTCGCTACTTTTGTCTATCGATCAATTATAGTTCTTACAAATTATGATCCCATCTGGACCAAGGTTGCCTGGTATATTGGCACGGTCGGATTTATTTTTTATTTTGCTCATCGTTACGCTATCTCGGAAAAACGAGAGCGATTGATTGTCGATCACCAACTCGTCAAGAAAGTTGCTGGGCTTGACGGTTTAGATGAAGCCGATAAGGCCGTGATGAAATATATCCTTGAGACGCTCGTCTCGTCCAGAGAGCAATGGAACTACATATTCATATTTGCCACCTCTGGCATAGCCCTGATAATTGGAATCTATCTCGATTTTATTAGGTGACTGATTGCTTCGTGACAGCAATGTTGGCTCTGCCTAGTATTTTGGTCGACTAAACCCCCTGGCTGATAAACATTTCCGGTCGTTTGGCTCTTCTGCCGTGGAAAAGTGTGTAGAAAAAGAGGCGTAGACCCTTGGGCAAGAAGAAATAGAGATATCGCAGCAGTGCCATCAAACGCCAGCGCTTGCTGATAGCCTTGGTTTGATTGTGTAAAAGTGCATCCTTAAGCTCCGTTGCATGTCTCCCCTCAAACAATGTTTGGCCCATGCCAATTGCGTCAAGGATGTGAGCATCACTGCCTCCGGTTTCTGCCCTGAAGAGCACTGTATCATTCATAAACTGTGCGCTTAAATTCTCCCTGTTGCGTGTCGGGGTAGCATTCACTGTCTCGACCGCATCGACAAGATCCTTCTCTTTGAAGAGCGTAATCATTCCGATGCCATCATTGAGCGTCATTTTCCCGCCGTTCAGGCGCGTATAGTTGAATGGATGAGCGGCAATAGAGACACCACCCTGTGATTTTATTTGTTTTAGTGTCTCGTGGGCAGTGAGGTGAGGTTTTATCTTTTCGGTCAAAAATAGTCCTAAAACGTGTCCCTCTTTGGTCGAGATCTCCTCCCCAACAACAATTTCAAATCGATATTTCTTGGTCTTGGCGATTTTTTGAGCCAAAAGAGCGCCGTCAATAGTGTCGTGGTCGGTAATGGCGATGATATCAAGATCGGTTTTTTTCTGAGTCCACTCAAGTATCTCTTCGATGCTTGGCTTGGCGTCAGAGAAATTTGAATGGATATGCAAATCGGCCTTGCCGATATGGACATGTTCAAAAATGCGTTTAACGCCCTCTTTATATATTTTTTCTGCGGCGTGCTTTGGTTGGTAGGTCATAACACTCGTGACTTAGTTATCAAGCTCTTGTTATAATATCGCACCATTGCTCAAACAAACACTCTTCAATGATAGCTCTTGCGCAGCTGTTTCGCAATCCTATGTTGTTTGTGATTGAAACAAAAAGACGGGGTGGCCCGTCTGTCGGTATTAGCGCGAAAGCAATTGATCCGCGCGCTTCATTAGTTGGTTAAGGCGCGCCTCAAGAAGAAGTGTTGGGTGGTCCGTGTCCTCAAGTTCCTCGGGCAGAATCGGTTTGCCGATAACGATGGCGATGCGCTGCCGAGGCTTCCAGAATGTGGCGTGGTAATTGTCGCTATAGGCCAAGCCGATCGGTACGAGCGGCACATTCGCTTCGCGCGAGACCTTGATTGCGCCGCCATGGATTTTGCCAAGCTGTGTGCCTGGAGTCTTGGTGCCCTCGGGAAAGATGCCGACAACCTTGCCCTCTTTAGCCAAGCTAGTGGCGAAATCTAACGCTGCGATAATCGATCGCCTGCTTTTGTCATTAACCGGGAACACTGAGGCATGGAGGTAATAGAATCTGGTTATCGTTCGCCGGAACAACCCGATCTTCCCCATGAAGAAGATGTGCCGCTTCAAACTCTGGATGAGCTTGGGTGGATCGCCATTCGAGTGATGCTTGGGTGCGAAGACACACCCGCCTGATTTCGGCAGGTTCGACTCGCCCTCAATAATCGTGTGCTGCCGCGTAAGAAAATGAACGAGCTTCATGAAGTAAACAGTCGGCCAGTAAAGTTGGCTCTGCACTTGCATGTCTCTACCTCCTTCGAGCTTATAGAAGATTACTGCAAAGATGCTCTGCAGTCAAGAACTATGCGGCATTCAAAAGAAAACCGCTCCGGTTGGAGCAGTGAAAAAGCGTGAGGGCTAGGTAAGTTGGACCAAGAGCTGGATTAGTGGATTATTTTCCTTTAACGATATCAACAATTTTGGCCACATATTCACCGATGATTGGAGCAGTGTCAAATAGTGAAAGTGCCCAGACAAAAAGGGCAACAAGCAAGGCTGATCCCACGATAAACCCGAATCCGTAAGCTGCCCCGCGCCAGAAGTTCCAGCGCAGAGAGGCCAGCTTTTTTTCTTGTGCAGCGAGACGCTCAATTGCTTTTTTTAGTTCGTCATCGGCCATAAATATTCCTCGGTAAGCTATTGCTTGTAATTATACAGAAAAATTAATTTTTCTGATAGTAGCAATCGAAATGATGAAAGTGTATAATATTTTAGATGATGACAATACTAATACTTCTTATCTTGCTGCTTCTGTTCATGATCTTCTGGCAAGTGTCTCTAATCTATGCCACCTTTTTGGGTGCGCCAACAGTTTATTCCCACAAGAAGGCAATGGTCGAGGCCTTCGAGTTGGCCGGTCTCAAAAAGGGCGAGCTCGTAGTTGATCTGGGTTGCGGCAACGCGAGAAGCTTGATAATCGCGGCCAAACATTTTGGCGCCAGAGGCGTTGGCGTAGAGCGTTCTCCGTATGCATACTTACAATCGATATTGATGGTAAGACTATCGGGCCAGCAGGATAAGATCAAGATCCTTTTTGGCGACTTCAAAGTCGCAGAGGATTATCTCAAGAAGGCTGATGTTGTCTATCTTTACCTTTTGAATAGCGTTCTCTCCAAACTTGAAGACTGGTTTTTTGCTACCATTCCGAGTGAAACCAGAGTTGTTTCGTTGTCATTCTTGTTCAGCAAACACAAGCCAGCGAAGGAGATCTCAGTGCGCAACTTAGGCAGAGATACGTTTGTCCGTCTCTACGAGAAATCATAGAGGTTGTTCAGAGCCGGAGACAGCACAGCGTTTGGCGCTGTTTTTTTTGTTTAATCTCAACAGTGTTTTTTGGCCAAGAAACTTCTGATCTTGATCCTTTGGCCGCATTCGGGTTTGAACAGAGCAAGGCCTGGGGGTTGACAAAATGTAAAGTTTACTTTACATTATAGTTATGGATGAAGATAATTTTTCATTAGAAAACAAACTAAAAGAGATTAGGCGTGAGCATGCCCTTAGTCAAGAAGAGCTTGCTGATGCGCTAGGGATCTCGCGCCAATCTGTAATTGCCTTAGAGCAGGGTCGTTTTTTGCCTTCTTTGCCAATTGCTGTTTCGATTTGCCGTTTTTTTGACCTTGCCTTTGAGGAGCTTTTCAATCTGCAAGACGAGTTGCAAAACAATTCGGATGAAAAATCGGTTAATATTAAAATAGTAGGGAGCCAATCTTTGGCTTCCGGAAAGGAGAAAAATATGCCAGGGGATATTGATATGTGGCGTCCAATACGAGAAACAGTTTCTCTCCGCGACGCAGTTGATCGCTTGCTTGAGGATAGCTTTATTACGCCCAAAATGGCAGTATCGGCCGTGCCTAAGATCGATGTTAGGGAGCGCAAAGAAGATATTGTTATTCGAGCCGAATTGCCAGGCATCTCGGAGGAGGAGATCGATATCGAGGTTTCTTCTGATGGCGTTGTAACTATCTCGGGCGAGAAAAAAGAGGAAAAAGAGGAAAAGGAAGAAGGCTTTACCTACAAAGAAAGCTTTAGCGGAAAGTTTTCCAGGAGTTTCTCCTTGCCGACTGACGTGGTGGCCGAGAAGGCTGACGCTAAAATGGAAAACGGAGTTCTTGCAATTACCGTTCCCAAGGCTCACCCGCAGAAAACACAGAAATTAAAGATTTCAGCCAAGAAGTAAACCAGCATAAGATCAAATTAAGAAAACCCCTCAAATGAGGGGTTTTCTTTGTCTAGACACATGAGTTCTGATATGGCAATATGGTAGCATTAAATATCTAAGGAGAGCGGGATATGAATCACTCAATCAAGACAGGCCTAAGTTTCGGTTTGACATCTGGTGTGGTGACCACTCTTGGCTTACTGATCGGGCTGAGCTCAGGGACAGAGTCAAGGCTGGCAGTTATCGGCGGCATACTCACAATCGCTGTTGCTGATGCCCTGTCTGATGCTCTTGGTATTCATATCTCTGAGGAGTCAGAAAATCAACATACCCCCGCAGAGATATGGCTTTCTACGCTGTCGACTCTTGTTGGGAAGATTATTTTTGCACTTTCATTTGTTATTCCTGTGGTACTTCTGCCCCTGTATCAGGCGGTTATTGCCAGTGTTGTTTGGGGAGCGCTAGTTTTGGCCTTCTTCAGCTATTGTCTTGCCAAAAGGCAAAAGATGTCTCCTGTTGGAGTGGTACTCGAGCATCTAACGGTATTGGGTATTGTCGTTGTTGCTTCGCACATTGTTGGCAGCACTATAAGTCGATATTTTAATTAAATAGTACTATATTTAGAAAAATGAGTGGCTTCGCTCCACTACTTTTCCTTTTTGATTTGCTTTGTTACTGTTGTGGGCTTAGAATCTTTTGGCACAGGGGAGTGGCATGGGTAAAATCAATAAAAGATATTATTTCCTATCAATTATCCTGTTTCTTGTTTCGGTAATCGTTGGCTATATTGTTGGGATAAACGGCTTGGAGCAGGCAAGGGAAACGGTTATTCGAAACTTTGCCGACTTTGGATTTTTGCGCGAATTGCCGCCTTTGACTCTCTTTTTGTTTATATTTCTTAACAATGCAATCAAGGCACTGCTTGCAATATCGCTCGGTTTTGTTTTTGGAATATTGCCAATATATTTCCTGGTCACAAACGGTAAACTGATCGGACTCGTGATAGCCATAGTTGCCTCGAATCGTGATCTTGGCTTTGCCCTGTCGGGACTGTTGCCCCATGGTTTTACTGAATCGATTGCTCTGATTATATCGGCCAGCTATGGTCTCTGGCTCGGAGGGAAGTCATTTCGCAGGCTTTTTTACCGCGAGTCTTTTGGCGACGCGTATAAGATATCTTTGTCAAAGTATGCCAAGATAGTCTTGCCGCTATTGCTGCTCTCTGCTGCCATAGAGGTGTATATTACACCCTCGGTAATGGATTTAACGAGATAAGACGCAAAAACCGGTTGTCCGGTTGTTGTGGTTGGATGTATTATGGTGGCCGCTACTGGACTTGAACCAGTGACATCTGCAATGTGAATGCAGCGCTCTACCAACTGAGCTAAGCGGCCAAGATGTTCGCTCTCTATCACTGAACAAACAATACCTTAAATTATTCAATCAATAAAGGCTGTAAATACAAAAATACCCAACCTTTTTCGGTTGGGTATTTTTGGTGCCTAGAGTGTAGGCCACGACAATGTCGATGTAGTGCAATATTTAGAGTGTCGTAATTTTATGGTGCGCCCAAGAGGACTCGAACCTCTGACCTCTACAATGTCAATGTAACGCTCTAACCAACTGAGCTATGGGCGCATTAGGAAATTACTTATTGCCTAACTTCCGCCAAGGGCCGAAAGCAATTACCCAAGATTGAACCTGGCAACATGAAAAACTATAGCAAAAAAACAATTATTTTTCAACGGCATGGGCTGCGTGCTAGAGACCTAGTTCAGAATCAGACAGAGAGCTGTCTGCTAGGTCGTCATCATCAATTGTAGTAAGAGCAGAATCTATGCTTTTGATTTCACTATCCGGGCTGATAGAAACCGAATTTGATGTAGTACTTTTGGTTTCAGTTTTTCCGGCCGCATCGGTCGTGGTTATGTCATCAGATTCGGCTGATTCACCTTGGGCTTGCGTTGCTGATGTATCGGTAGATGTTTGCGGTTTATTGACTACATTTGTGTAAGCATAATATCCACCGCCGAGCAAAACAATGAGCAGAACGATAACCAGGATAGGCCTTTTGCTTGATGAGCTCTTGGCAAAGTTTACAGGAATCTGGATACGGCTACCTAAATTCGCTCCTGAAGCACGGCTGGAAGCGGACAAGGGGCCAGTCTGCGGAGGAGTAATTGTCTCTGTTGGTGCCTGCTGGATTGTCGGGTCTGGTGATTGTTGGTTTGGCTGTGGGTTTGTTGGTCCATCGAACTGCGGGTTAGATTGTGGTATTTGTTCATTCATAGTATTCCTTTGATTTTGTGCCGTGGGCTAGTTATTGTCAGAGTCATCTTCCGAGCCTGATGTTCCGGCAGCGGCGCCAGAAGTAGTGGTTTGATTGTCGGTGCTTTCCCTCTTCTTGAGTGCTTGTAAATCAACTTTTATAGTTTCCTGGACAAACTTCCTGATAAGCGCAGCATTAGCATGGACGTTTTTTAATAGCTCTTTGGTTTGACTCAAATCATTACGAAAGGTGTCCTCTGGGCGACCACAAATATTGGTTTTTAGCTGAGCCACAGATTTATCATACTCTTCTGTGCTTAGCTTGAAGGTGTTAACCCTGGCTTTGAGCTCGACCAAATCTGATTCGAGCTTGCTTGTATCATATCCTGCACTCTTGGCTCTTGCAGCGAATTTGGTCAATCTGTTCTGAAGATTGTTGTAGACAGAAAGGTGCTTTTCTTTGCTGAGTCCATGATTCTGAGCTTTTGTCTTCAGTTTGGTTTGCACATTAGCACACTTGTCGCTGAATGTCTTCTTTGCTGTCACTCCGCTACTAGCTTGTGAGCCGGTTGTTGAAGCGGATTTGCTGGCAGCCGTCGCTTGCGATGGCGCTATTAGTATCACAACTGCTAAGGACAGTAGGATGGTTTTTGATTTCATTTCTCTTCCAATATTCAATAGTTAATTCTATCTCATTTTAACACCAGTCTGTTTAATGGCAAAATTAAAAAGATTAAGTCTGGTGATAGTAATATGTATAGTTGTGGAAAACCGTTATTGGTTTTTGATTTTTCGCTAAGTATAATTAATACTGCAGGCAACTTGGGGGCAAAAACAAAACAAAACTCCAAAACAAAAGCGCACAGGCGCTTTTTTCGTCGGAAAATTAATCGGAGGACTCATGGAGATTAAAGTTAAAAAGCTGCACCCCGACGCGATTCTGCCTAAATATGCTCTGCCAGGAGATGCCGGCATGGATTTGTATGCGGTTGAGGAAACAATTGTCGAGCCCGGCAAGATTGTGCCTGTGCCGACAGGTATTGCTATTGAGCTGCCCGAGGGATATGTTTCTCTTGTTTGGGACAAAAGCAGTATTCCGCTCAGATACGGCATAACTACGATGGGCGGAGTTATCGAACACACCTATCGAGGCGAGTATCGGATCATAATGCATAATTCATCGACAGTGCCGCATACTTTTGAGCGAGGCGATAAAATTGCTCAACTTCTTATTCAGCCAATTGTGTCAGCACAGATCGTTGAGGTTGGTGAATTATCGGAAAGTCTGCGCGGACAGGGCGGCTTTGGTTCGACGGGGGTGAAATGAACAAACATGGATTTCCCGGACTCTTTATTGCCTTCGAGGGCCTGGATGGCTCCGGATCTTCAACCCAAGTAGATTTGCTAACTAAAAAATTAAATAAATTGGGCTATTTTGCTTTTGATACCAAGGAGCCAACCAATAACTTAATTGGCGGCTTGATAAGGGGCGCTCTTACTCAGGACTGGAAGGCTTCACCGGAGTGTCTCCAGCTCCTTTTTGCTGCCGACAGAGCCCATCATCTGCAGCGGGAGATTGTTCCCAGCCTTGAAAAGGGCAATATTATTATTTCTGATAGGTATTATTATTCTTCGATCGCGCTCGGCTCAGTGGGTTGTGAAAGAAAATGGCTGGCAGAGATAAATGGCCAGTTTATCAGTCCTGATATCGTATTCCTAATCAAGGTGAAACCATCTGAGTGCATCAATCGCATCGCAAGAAGCAGGAACGAATTCGAACTTTTTGAAGAAGAGAAGAAGCTTGGTATCGCCTGGGATACTTACGCTTGGCTGCATCGACGTCGCAAAGATCCAATCGTTTTAATTGACGGTGAGAGAAAAATAGAGCAAATTGAGATGGATATCTGGGCTTACTTGCAAAAAGTTCTTGAATCTAAGGGTAGTTTGAGATTACGAAAGAAACAATCCGCTGCGATTGCGGTTAGCAAATAGGAGACACATGGAGCAACTACAAATACAAGACAAAGAGGTCTTTGGTATCATCGAGAAGGAAAAACAGCGCCAAAAAGATGGACTAGAGATGATTGCGTCCGAGAACTATGTGTCCGAGGCAGTTCTTGAAGCAACCGGTTCAATACTGACCAACAAATACGCCGAAGGTTATCCCGGCAAGCGCTACTATGGTGGCTGTAAATATATCGACGAAATGGAGACACTGGCAATCGAGCGGTTGAAGAAGCTTTTTGGTTGCAAATATGCCAATGTACAACCGCACTCTGGATCGTCAGCTAATATGGCTGCCTATGCTGCCGTATTGAATTTGGGTGACCGTATTCTTGGTCAGGCTATGGACGCTGGGGGGCACTTAACTCATGGTGCCAAGGTTTCCTTCTCTGGCAGGTGGTATGAATCACATAGCTATGGCGTTGACCCTGAAACAGGTTATCTTGACTATGAGGAAATAATGAGGATGGCGAAGGCGGTCAAGCCGCAGGTAATCATGGCCGGGTACTCTGCGTATCCAAGGGCTCTTGATTACAAGAAGTTTAGAATTATCGCCGATGAGGTCGGCGCCTATCTTTTTGCTGATATAGCTCACATTGCGGGCTTGATTGCTGCAGGTGTTCATCCTTCTCCTGTCGGCATTGCTGATATCGTGACCTCAACCACTCACAAAACTTTGCGCGGCCCACGGTCCGGTATCATCATGACTAATGATCCGGAGCTGGCCAAAAAGATTGACAAGGCGGTTTTCCCAATGCTGCAAGGCGGGCCATTTGAACATATCATCGCTGCCAAAGCCGTGGCCTTTGGGGAGGCTTTACAGCCTGCTTTCAAAGGGTACATTGAGAACGTTGTCGAGAACATGAAGTGCTTCGCGGACACCCTAAAAGCTCTTGATTTCAGCCTTGTAACCGATGGTACTGACAACCATCTGATATTGATTGATTTGCGCAGCATGGGTATTACCGGTAGGGAGTATCAGGATGCACTCGAGAATGCCGGTATTAGTGTCAACAAAAATGGAGTTCCGGGCGATCCGCAGCCGCCCACAATTACATCAGGGGTTCGGGTTGGCACAGCTGCCCTAACTACTCGTGGTATGGGGGTCAAGGAGATGCAGCGAATTGCCGAACTGTTTAATAAGGTAGCACAAAACATCAGTGATGAGGAAAACTTAACTGAGGTAAGGGAAGAAATTCAGGAAATGACCCAGGCCTTTCCTGTGCCAGGCATCGAATAATATTATGAACTAGGGGTAAGAATGGAGTAGGATGAACTATCCGGCATATCACACAAAGGTCTATAAAACAAAAAACGGCACACCATACCTGAAGGAGCCAGGGGTAGTAATGATTGCAAAGACAGAGACAAACCTGTCTGGTATGCGCAAGTTCTTGCAAGGATTCGACAAAGATCTTGAATTTGACAAATATCTCGACGATCCAACCAAAATTCCGGACATCGAGCAGCTAGTTAAGGCAGCGGGCCAAATCTGCTATGTTAGTTATGGCCCAAAGAGATCAACCAATGCCGATGCTGGCAAATATTTCACAAACATCAAGTTGTCGGGGCATGGTTCTGTGCTAGAGCATGCCGATGTTTCATTCCTGTTTTATGGGATTTCCCGCACCCTCACCCATGAACTTGTTCGTCATCGCTCTGGGTTTGCTTACTCTCAGGTAAGCCAGCGCTATGTTTCCGGTTCGGTTTTGCGTTTTGTTGAGCGGCCAGAGTTTATCGACGACGCTGATCTTCATGCTCTTTTTGAGGAATCAATTGATGCATCTGCGAGGGCGTATGAAGATCTGGCCAAGAAACTGATGGACCGTCAATCAAATGGCGCCGGAGTACTGTCGGCTGAGCGAAAGACTGATCTGCGCAAAAAAGTCCAGCAGTGTGCCAGAACATTGCTGCTGAATGCGGCTGAGGCACCAATTGTTGTGAGTGCCAATATTAGAGCCTGGCGCCACTTCATCGAGATGCGAGGTAGCGAACACGCAGAGATTGAAATAAGAAAGTTGGCTGTTATGGTTTATCGTGCGCTCAAGGAAATTGCGCCGCACCTGTTTGATGATTACAGGGAGATTAAAATGTCTGATGGTACCACCGGCATAGACACGGAATATAGAAAAGTTTAATCTTGTAAAGAATTTAGCGTCTGGTGTTCTAGGATTTTGTAAACAGGAGTTTTATGATAATTGGTATCGTTGGTTCGATTGCTTCGGGTAAGGACACCGTTTTGGATTACTTGCGCGGCAAGGGATTTAGGGCTGTGTCACTGTCGGACGTTTTGCGAGGTATTATGCGGTCTGAGGGAGAAGAGATTGATATTCCCAACATGACCCGTTATGGCAATAATTTGCGCAACGAAAAGGGTCATGGCTATTTGACTCAGAAAGCTTTGGAGGAAATTGGTGATAGCGATGCCGTTATTACCTCAATTCGCCAGGTGGGCGAGATTGAGGTGCTGCGTCAGAGGTCCGATTTTGTTTTAGTTAAACTCGATGCTCCAATCGAGATGCGACTCGACCGAATCATTAAACGTGGTCGAGAGGGCGATATCAAAAACATGGAAGAGCTGAGGGAGATTGAGGCTAAGCAGGCCGATGGCAAAGAAGGGGCAATGAACATGAATAGATGTTATGAGTTAGCTGACATTGAGTTGATTAATGATGGAACAATTGAAGAGCTATACGCAAAAGTGGACAAGTTAATTGCTGAAATCAAGAATTAGGGCGAAGCATTACCGTTGTCCAAGATTCATAACTCATTATTCACTTGGAGGGCACATATGCCGCAGAGAAAAGCCAAGCTAGAAGATAGTGACATACCGACACACAAACATGTTCGTCCTACTTGGGATGAGTATTTTATGGAAGTGGTCAATGCTGTTTCGCAGCGCGGCACGTGCGATCGCGGTCGGACTGGCTGCGTGATTGTTAAAGACAGGCAAATATTGGTAACGGGTTATGTTGGTTCTGCTGCTGGCGATGACCATTGTGATGATGCCGGCCACCAATATCAAAAACGATTGAATCCGGACGGTTCTGTTTCTGAGCACTGTGTTCGGACAGTCCATGCCGAACAAAACGCTATTGCTCAAGCCGCCAAGAAGGGTGTTTCTATCGATGGTGGTACGATCTATATGAAACTCGAGCCGTGTCCGGTTTGTGCCAAGATGATGGTTAATGCTGGCATTAAACGGGTTGTTTGCCAAAATCGTTACCACAATGCACAAGAATCGCGCCGGGTTTTCGCCCAATGTGGCGTGAATTTGGAAGTGCTTAATGATGAAGTCATGAAATATGACAAGCAATAATCACAATATTCAACGAGTTACAGTCAAGGCGCTGGTCAAAAAGGACGGTCGCATTTTCATGGTTCGCGATCAACGGGGTAATTGGGAGCTGCCTGGCGGCCGGATTGACTTTGGAGAGCACCCCGAAGAAACCTTGAAGCGAGAATTCCAAGAGGAATTGGGTGTCGATAACGTTGTGATGGGAAACATTATCGATGCTTGGGATTTTGCGGCCACGGTCGACTCGACAAACTATCAATTTATCGTCTTGGTTTTCCGGTGTGAGGCAGACCTGAGTAATGTTCGGCTAAGCGATGAGCACAGCGAGTATGCCTGGCTTGATGCAGACGCGCTGAGAGACGCGCCAATGCGTGAACAGTACAGATCTCTTGCTAAGAGTGTCTTGCAAGAAAAATAGATTGGTCTAATCATGATTTTATTGCCGCTTCAAAGCAGGCTATTTTTTGGTTTGCCCGTGAATCTAAAAACTTTTTCTTTTCCAGGCTGTCATCCTCGGGCTTGACCCGAGGATCCAGAAGCAATTTGAGACTGGATCCCAGATCACCCGCCTCGATCAGACCGAGCCGAGGTCTGGGCGGAAGTCTGGGATGACATAGAAACAAATCAACTCCAGAGACAATCAGTTTTTTGATTCACGGGTTTTCACATTGACAACCCTGAACTCAGAAATTTGATCCAATTTATTAAGTCATTCTGAGCCGGAGGCGAAAAGTCTAGGCGCAGCCGTGTGTATTGAGCCTTTTTCATTTCGCTTCGCTAGATCCTTCACTTCGTTACCACTCGTTCAGGATGACGGAATTAGCTAAGTTTTAGCCTCCAATTTCTGGGTTCACGGTGACAAATGTTGACAAAAGTGAAAAAGTATGATATACTAATACGGTTTTTTGGTGAGGGTTGGTTTCGTGATCTTTGACAATTACTACGATCGGCTTGTTCGTAAGTGCGATCTTCGTGCTTATTGCAGGCCGATAGTAACTTGATCGGTAGGCATCGGTCCGCCCCCTTGGCGAGACCGTGAGAAGTTCGGGAAGGAGATCGGAGATGCGTTACACCTGGTTTGTTGTCCCGCTGATCGCCGCCGCCACGCTGGCGGCCGGCTGCAAGAAGGGTTCAACTGGGGATACGGCGCCGAAGGCACCAACCCCGCAGCAGGCTTCCGGCAACCTTGAGCCGCCCGCGCCGAATTCGCCGGAAGCGCCCAAGGTCAAGGGCGACCTGATCATCTTCAACCAGGTCGGCGACAAGCACCTGACCGCTACCTTCGCCGTTGACCTGCAGAGGCAACCGAGCGAGGGTGGTGTCGAGGTGGTAACGACCGTGGTAGACCCCAGCAAACTCGATCCCGACCTGGCCGACCTGTTCGATGGCCCGGGTTGGTTCCCCTTCGCGGGGCGCTACGCCGGCCTCAAGATGGGGGGGAATCTCTACCTGGTGCGCGCCATCGGCCAGAGCAGGAAAGCTGACGGCAGCACCGAGATCGAGCTTTCGTTGAGCGCGCCCCTGAGCGATGGCCAGACCAACAACGTGGCCACTCTGCGCCGGGCGGTGCCGAACGAAACGACCGCTGGCAGCCAGGGCGTGCCTGAGGCGTCCTGGGGACAGGAGCGCGAGCCAGTCGGCTGCCTCGAGGAGGCGGCTGTCAGGCTCAATGGCCTCAGCGAGTTCGGTGTGGTGGTGGGGAAGGGTGTGGACATCAACCTCTTGACCACCCACAACCAGCGGTTTGCGTCGCCGTGGCTGCCGCTATCACAGTGGCCCAGCTACGTCGACGTCGACAACCATCGGGTCTATCGCATTAAGGCCGACGACTATGGCTGGACACACCTGAACGTCAAGTCGGTCGGTGAGGCGAGTGGCTACGGTCTCGATACCCCGGCCTGGGCCGGAGTGATCGTCTACATTACCAAGGAGACGAGGCAAGGCGCCTCGGCCAACGCTCTTGACTACAAGTTGGTTGGCGAGGTGCCAGATGAGTTCGCGCGGGACCGTCTCCGCGACAGTCGGATCACTGGCGCACCGGTGCCTGGGGCCAAGAAGACCAAGAAGGCCTCCATCGCCCCGGCCAAGGTCGACGGTACCGTCATCTACGTCACCCAGGACAGCAATGGGGACTGGATGACGACCGTCAAGTCGAAGACCAAGCCGGCCTGGAGGCCAGCAGAACGCCCGCAGGTGCGGGTGGAGGAGGCAACCCACTAAGGGCTGCCGACAAGTCACATCACGTGGCGCCCCGATCCGCGGGGCGCCCGGTTACAAGAGTTAATTAGATGCTAATTAATTGCTGCAACCGAAATATTGCACTTGAGTCAGATAGTTGGTATAGTATCAGTACATTATTATTTGTGTTGTTGATAGGATTCACCAACCTGGAGACACAACGCAGGCCTGAGCGAACAGGTGAATTAAGACCCAAGCAGGATGGAACCGTCTCCAAGAGACTCCTGTACCATAGGGTCTTTTTGTATGCCCTGTGTCATTCCGGACTTGATCCGGAATCTATAAGATAGTGGATCCTGAATCAAGTTCAGGATGACAAAAGGAAACTGGAATGGAGCAAAAAAAATATCCAATTGAGACAGTGCGTCACTCATTAAGCCATGTTCTGGCTATGGCAGTTGTGGACATGTTTCCCGAAGTCAAACTTGGGATCGGTCCGGCCATCGATACAGGTTTTTATTATGATTTTGAATTGCCAATGGCGCTATCTGCTGAGGATTTACCGAAGCTAGAGAAGAAGATGAGGGAGATTATTAATTCAGGCGCAAGCTTCAAGGCCAGTAAGCTTGTAAGCAGGTCCGCGAGTAAGCAGTTTGAAAACCAGCCATATAAGGTTGAATTGATTAAAGATTTAGAAGCAAGTGGCGAGACAGAAGTTTCGATTTATCAGAGTGGCGATTTTGTTGATCTTTGCGCTGGTCCTCATGTCGAATCGACCAAGGACCTCAAGGGTGCTGGCTGGAAATTGGACAAAATTGCCGGAGCATATTGGAAGGGGAGCGAGAAGAACTCGATGATGACCCGGATTTATGGCCTGGCCTTCGAATCAAGGGAAGGTATTGAGCAATATCTGAAAAACCGTGAGGAAGCGGAGAAACGGGATCATCGTAAACTTGGACGAGAGCTTGACTTATTTCATATTGATGAAGAGGTCGGCCTTGGGCTAGTCTTGTGGCACCCAAGAGGTGCTATTATTTGGCGTGTGATCGAGGATTTCTGGTACAAAGAGCACCTGAAAAATGGGTACCAACTTGTTCGCAGTCCTCATATTGGCAATCGTCGTTTGTGGGAAAAATCAGGTCATTGGGGCTTCTATAATTCAAGCATGTATCCGCCAATGGAAGCCGGTCAGAGTCTGGAAGACCGTCAGCTTGAGCGTAAGGTGGAAAAATCTGAAGAGTATCTTTTGAAGCCGATGAACTGTCCATTTCATGTTCAGATTTACAAGAATTCGCCCCACTCTTATCGAGAATTTCCTTTTCGTTGGGCTGAGATAGGCACGGTCTATCGATTTGAAAAGACAGGCGAACTTTCTGGGCTAACGCGCGTTCGTGGCTTTACTCAAGACGATGCTCATATCGTTTGCCGCAAAGATCAGGTGAAAGGCGAGCTTAAGCGGGTCGTTGATTTTATTTTGTTTATTTACAAATCATTCGGCTTCGATTTGGATTCCGTCAATGTCTATCTCTCGCTTCGTGATCCAGCCAATAAGAGTAAGTATGCCGGAAACGATGAAGGCTGGGAGTTCACGGAGCAAGTTTTGCGCGAAGTCGCCACTGAAAAAAGCTTGTCCTTCAAAGAGGAGTTGGGTGAGGCTGCTTTTTACGGGCCAAAACTTGATTTCAAGGTCCGGGATGTTCTTGGGCGCGAGTGGCAGTTGTCGACTCTGCAATTCGATTTCAACTTGCCGGAGCGTTTCAACATGACCTTTGTTAATGAAAAAGGCGAAGAGGAACAGCCATATATGCTCCACCGTGCGTTGTTTGGCTCATTTGAGCGCTTTATCGGTTTACTTATTGAGCACTACGCCGGAGCATTTCCGGTGTGGCTTGCCCCAGTCCAGGCCATTGTCTTGCCGATTGCTGACCGGCATCAGGAATATGCAAATAGTATAGGCGAAAGTTTACAGGTGCGAGGCGTAAGGGTTGAGATAGATTTAAGAAGTGAGTCGATCGGACGCAAGATCCGTGACGCTGAGATACAGAAGATTCCCTATATGCTAATTGTTGGCGACAAAGAAGTCGGTGACAACAAGGTCGCTGTTCGGCGTTATGGTGAGGGCGACAAGGGACCGATGGCTATTGAAAAATTGATAAGTGAGATTCAGATTAGATATTAATTGAGCACTAAACAAAAAATCATCCCGAACTCGGGATGATTTTTTGTTTAGTGCTTTGGAACTACTCTTTGGATTCTTTTTGTTCGCCCTCAGCTTCGTCTTCCTTTTTCGCTGTTTCAACTTCAACTTCTTCAACGTTTTCCTCAACTGGTGTTGCGAGATCGGCTTCGATGTCTGCCTCATCACGAGGTGGCTCGACATGGACAACCACTTCTTCTTCGTCGTTTAGAATTTCAACACCGGCCGGTACAACGATATCCTTGATGCGGATATCTTTCTCAAAGTCGTCAAGGATAGAGATGTCAACTTTGATCTCAGATGGTAAGTCTGCCGGCAGACATTCAATTTCAACTGAGTCCCTAGCCGTGATCAGAGAGCCGCTTAGGTCAACAACAGCTGGAGATTCGCCAACAAACTCCAATGGAATTTCTGTGCTGATCTTTTCCTTCATGTTGATCTTCAAGAGGTCCACATGGACAACGTCAAGGGTGATAGGATTGCGCTGAACGTCTTGCACAAGTGTTTTAAAAGATGTTTTGTCGTCAACTGAAAGATCGATCAAATTGGACGTTCCGGCTTCGCGGAACAGTCGATTGAAATTGACCTTATCAAAGGCGATTACAACATTTTCAATATTTTTTCCATAAACCACACACGGTATGAGGCCGGCTTGTCTGGTTTTGCGACCGTCTGTTTCGCGCGTTTTTGCCTCTAGTTTGAACTCTGTCATAGGTTTCCTCTTTGATCGGCCTAATGGCTTCTGTTAAAAAATTAGATATTAATGAATGAAGTGATTACTTCTGGGTGCTTTTTTTAAAAATTTGTTCTAAGCTGCCCGAGAAGTTCTTGAGGAACTGGTAAGTTTCGAGAACGTCATTTGGATTGATCTTTTCACCAGCCTTATGTTTTTTGGTTTTTGGCATGGGATCTTTCGTCAACGTAACAGTAGCAAGAAGCGGCATATGTGCGTTGCAGTTCAACTCAAGAAAGATCACAGATTCAACAATTCCTCTGATGCTTATTTGTTCAAAATCATACTGCTTGCCGCATTGAGGGCAGCGGACGTTTTTTTGAACTGTTTGAAGAAGTTTGTACAAATCTTGGTGTGTCATACTTTTATGTTCACCTCCTTGAAAGATTATAGGTAATTTATGGTTAAAAGTCAACACTGGGAATGATAAGGCGGCATCGCAGCCGGTTTCATGCCGAGCGATTTCAATGCATTGCCCTGTTCAAGCGAATTGGGTAAGATAGAGACGCTATGAAAATTATCATTTGCAGTGAATCGTTTCCTCCAAATATATCCGGAGTTGCAGTGTTTGCCAAAAACTTGGCCGGTTATCTTCATGATGCTAAACATGAGGTGACTGTCATTACATCGAACGATAGATTTAGGACAGAAGTTGATAGGAGCTTGGGTTATCAAGTGATCAAGTTCCGCTCCCTACCAAATCCTTTTCGCAAGGGTTTTAGGATAACCGTGGCCCCTTACTCCGAGGTAAACAGTTTCATTTCTAACATTAAACCAGATGTGGCCCATCTGCAAGATCCTGCCCCCATCTCCCGTCTCGTTGCGAGGATCTGTCAGAAAAGCAAGCTCCCCGTTGTTGTAACTAATCATTTTAGTATGGATTTTATTCTCTCTTATCTCAAGAAGTTCCAATTTTTAAATTTCCTGATTATCCCTTTGGTCAGGAGAAACATTGTCTCGTTGTATGACCGTTGCAGTATTATTACCACGCCGTCAGAAACAGCGGAGAACCTGATCAAATTGTGGGGTTCAAAGACAGAGATAAAAGTGATGTCTAATGGTGTCGATATCAAACGATTTTGCCCCGGGGATAAGACCGAGTCGAGGAAGATATTGGGTCTTCCCGACAAACCAACCGTTCTCTATGTCGGCAGGATTGACAAGGATAAAAGCTTGGCAGTCTTGATTCGCGCCGTACCGCTAGTTGCCAAGCGGATGGATGTTAACTTTGCCATTGTCGGGGCAGGGGATAGTTTAGAAGAGATGAAGATGTTGGCGCACGAGGTTGGAGCTAGCAAGAATATCTCTTTCTTGGGCTCCTTTGATCATGGCTCTGCAAAGTTGTGCAGTGTTTATCAGTCCGCTGACCTTTTTGCTTCTCCCTCAAAAATTGAAACGCAGAGCATAGTCATGCTTGAGGCTATGGCTGCCGGTCTTCCCATTGTTGCTGCAAGAGCCGGATCTTTTCCTGAATTTGTCGCTGACGCTAGAAGTGGCTACCTATTCACGCCAGATAGTTTCTCTGAGATGGCCGGCAAAATTGTAAAATTGCTTGAGGACAAAAACCTGCTGAAAGATTTTGGCCATGCTGCGAGAGTCGGGATGATGGAACATGATATGGATAGATCGCTAGATCGTTTTCCTAATCTCTACAAAAGATTGATTGACGAGACATCGAGGCCATAGCCCATGCCAAACTTTGAGATAGAGCATAAAATCAAACGAGAGCGGCAAATAGATCTAATTGCTGGGGTAGATGAAGTTGGGAGGGGTTCTCTGGCCGGGCCATTGGTTGCGGCTGCGGTTGTTTTTGATCATCTAAACGACACAGAAGAATTATTACATGAGGTTGATGACTCGAAGAAGATTTCTCCAGCCAAACGGCAGAGGCTCTCTGGACTAATCAAGGCGAGAGCACTTGATTTCGCATTCGGGCTAGTTGATGTCGATGAGATTGATCAACTTGGTGTTGGTCGCGCTAATGTTCTGGCCTTCGAGAGGGCTCTGAATGGACTAAAGGGGTGCCAATTTGCTCTGATCGACGGACGACACTTCGGGGGTGAATTTGCGTATGATTTTTTATGCATCGAAAAAGGCGAGTCAAAATCGTTATCTATTGCCGCTGCTTCAATTATAGCTAAAGTCTATCGAGACAGTCTCATGATCCAGCTTCATGATGAGATGCCACGATTCGGATTTGCTCAGAATAAGGGCTACGGTACCAGGGACCACATGGATATACTTAGATCTAATGGTCCCTCTGCCTCGCATCGTAAAAGTTTTTTAGGTTTTCTAGATGCCCGCTAATTATTCATGCATGATCTTGTCTGCCGCCTGTTTGATGGAAAGCGTTTGTTGTTCGGTCGTTGTCATGTTTTTGAGAATAATCTCATCGATACCAGACTCATCCATTCCGACGAAAGCGACGAATGGAAATCGCATCTTGTTGGCATATTTGAGGTGCGCCCCAAGCTTGGCCTCGGCTGTCCGTATTTCTGTCGGAATGCCAAGTTGGCGGAAGTCTGTAGCGATCTTGAGTCCCTGAGGCAAATGTTTTGGCTCAATCGGTACAACCAATACTTTTGCGACAGTGAGAGTAGATGCCTTTAGAAGCCCGGCATCCCTGAGTTGATCAAATAGTCTAGTTAAGCCTATGGATGCGCCGACGCCTGGCAGGCTGACGTTTGTGTAGTGATTTGCGAGATTGTCATAGCGGCCCCCAGAGCAGACACTGCCAATTTCTGGGTAGTCATCGAGCGTTGTCTCGTAAACTGTTCCTGTATAATAATCCAGTCCTCGGGCAATTGTGAGGTCAACTGTGTAACGTGTGCTTGGAACCTCAAAAAGTTTGATTCCCTGAAGAAGGTCTTCCAGCTCCCTGATACCTGTTCTAAACATCTCATTCTTTATGTTGAGTGATTTTAGTGAATCAATGGTTTCAGCCGGTGAGCCAGAGCTACCAACAAATTCCAAAACTTGATCGGCCACGTCATTTGGGATTTTCAGGTTTATCAGCTCTGCTCTCACTGTCTCTTGGCCCTGCTTTTCAAGTTTATCGATTAAGCGCAGTATGTCTTGGCTTTTGTCTGAGAGACCAAGATGCTCCATGTACCCGTTTAATATTTTGCGATTATTGATATGGACAGTGAAGTGCTCAAAGCCCAGGGCAGAGAAGACGGCGTTGACAACAGAGACAATCTCAGCGTCGGCCAAGGGGTCAGTCGTTCCGATTGTGTCAATGTCACACTGATAGAATTCTCGAAAGCGGCCTCGCTGTGGCCTTTCTGCCCGCCACACCTTTTGCTGCTGGTATCGGCGAAATGGAAATGTCAGGTCAGGATAGTGAGCTGCAACATATCGAGCCAATGGAATCGTCAAATCGAAATGAAGGCAGTATTCCTTGTCGCCTCGTTCGAATCGATAGATTTGCTTTTCGGTTTCGCCTCCTGCTTTTGCTAGCAGCACGCTCGCATACTCAATTGCTGGAGTTTCAATTGGCAGGAAACCGTACAATTCGTATGTTTTTCGAATGACGTCAAACATCCGGTTGAATTCAATCTGCTCGCCCGGGAGCAGTTCCATGAATCCCGCCGGGATCTTTGGGGTTACTTTGTCCATCAAATATCCTTTCTATAACCAATGTGGCCAAAGAGGCCAACTGTTACTCTTGCCCTCGCTCTGCATATTAGCTTGCTCTGAACAGGTCAGCGATCACGTCCTCCAGCGGTACTGACTCTATTTTCATGTCGAGAACAGTATTTGAGGTCAAGACATGCGTGATAAGTGGAACCATGTTGGTAATGCTTGTCTTGAACAGGTAGATCGCTTCACTAGGGTTTGTTTCTCCGTTATCGCTATTCTTTTCCAGTGTACCCAGGTTTCTTAGTTTGGAAACCTGGTCGTTGCCAAGGGGATTCTCCAAAACAAATCGCAGATAGCGGTTTTGTTGATATTTTTCTACAAGAGAATCGATACTGTCGTCATAGCACTTCTCTCCCTTATTGATGATAATCACTCGATCACAGACAGCCTCAATGTCGTCAATGTCGTGGCTGGTTAGGATAAGGGTAGTGCTCTCATTCTTTTGAATATCTTTAAGAAAGTGTCGGATCCGTTTTTTGGTTAATATGTCGAGACCAATCGTTGGCTCGTCCAAAAACAATATCTCTGGTTTGTGGAGAATTGATCCGATTAGTTCCATTTTCATTCGCTCTCCAAGAGATAGATTTCGTATCTGAACATCCAGGAGATTTGTCACGTCTAATAATTTGGCAAGCTCTGATATACGTTTCTTGGTAAATCCTGATTCAAGGTTGTAGATATTCTTGACTAGATTGAAGCTTTGTTTGGCAGTTAGATCCCAGTTTAGTGCGACTTTGTTTCCCATGACTAGGCCAATTCTTTGTAGGAATTCAGGTTTTCTGCGGAACGGATCAGAGTCCAAGACACTTACCGTACCCTCGCTTGGATGAACAAGGCCGGTCATCATCTTGATCGTGGTAGTTTTGCCGGCGCCGTTTGGTCCCAAAAAAGCAACCGCCTCGCCCTTGGCAACCTTGAAACTAACATCCTTGACTGCATGGACGGTTTTGTACTCCGGTCGAAACATCGCTTTCAGCATTCCGCCCTGTTGCCGGACACGGAAACTTTTTTTCAGATTATTTACCTCTATCACGTTATTCATTGGTACCTTGTTGTTTAATACTAAGATGAGGCTGAGTTATAAGCCAGAAGTGCTCTGCGCCAAGCGAAAAAACGAACTACGGTTGCTACTGCGGCCAAAAATAATGACCATATGACCATTGGAACAGCATTACTGCGCCCAAGGATGACGGAAACAGAGGCGGCCACTGGCAGGCAGACGGGAAGCGCGGTCAGTAGAAAAAATCGCCAGAACTTTGTCAGACCCTCAAGTGGGACATTGGGCTCACTTAGCGTATATGACAGTCGGAGCAGTGCCTGGGATTGTCCATTCCAGAAAGCGGGCAATATTAGCAGAAACTGAAAAACGTGCAGTACCCATTGTCCGCATATAAATATAATCAGCCCTGCGATAGCTCTCTCTGTAGACAAATTTAAGTCAGACCAGCTAATCAGGAGAGCGATCATGGCTATCGGTAAAAATGCATCTCTGGCAAGCCGAAGCAATGAAAATGTTCGTGTTGTTGCGTAAAAGAGGGTTGGAAGTGGTTTTGTTAACAATAGGTCTAGCTCACCCTGATGGATGCTGTTTACCAGATTGTCCATGTTGTCGAAGCTCCAGGTGTATAGAGTGTAGAACGCAGTTTGGCTCAACAGAGAAAAAAACAACATATCGTTGTAGCTGTAGCCAGCCAGTGTTTCAACGTTGCCAAAAATAACATTTAGAAAAATAACATAGCTTGCCGTGTACAGCAGTGTTGAGAAAGCGTTGGCCCAATTCTCAGCCGGATAAGAAGTTTCTAAATTAAAAGTATTGGCGATGTTTATGCCAACTATTCTCATTCTAATTTTGAAAAAGTTAGATACCGTTTGCTTCATATTTTTTCATATTGCGTTGCCAGATTAATAGTGCCGCCCCGAGGAGAAGAAATGACCAAAATAGGGCCACCTTGAAATTAAAAAGCAGGACAGTGGGCGGAAGCTTGTTCTGCAAAACGCTGATAGGTACGAATACCATGCTGGGAAAGGGGGTAATGCTCAGCCAGTGGCGGATCCCTTCTGGAAAAAAATTGAGGGGAACCATGGCGCCAGACAAGATGCGTACCAGATGAGAAACACTATGTCTAATACTGCTTATCTCTTTGGTAATAAATGCGAGTGAACCTATCAACACACAGAGAGAAAATGTAATGATGCACGAGAGAATTGAAAAAACTATGAACATCACAAGCTGATTCAACTCTATTCCACCTAATAGTTTAATCGCAAGAGCCAGCAGTATGACAGAGAAAATCATGTCAACAAAAAAGTATCCTCTGTGCTCGAATAATAGGGCAGGCAAGGTGCGTATCGGGCGTATTAAGCTTTGGGAAAGTATGCCTGATTTTATCCTGTAGCCAATATAGTTTGAGAAATTGAGTCCGCCAGGATTGAGCGACCAGATTGAGACAAATTGTACCATAATAAAATAAGCAACCATGCTAATTAAGTCTATTGGATGGCTGGAGCCCCTGGCAACCATGCCCCAGAATAGAACCAAAAAGCCAATTTCGGCCGCCGGCTCTATGACGGTAATCAGAAGCTCGTACGGATACGCCAAAATCGTCAAAAAATGATAATAGAAAATATAAAGATAGGCGCTGGAGGATTTAGACATAGACATAGGGCTTTTCTAGGTTGGTTGGTTAATAAATTTTACCACCATTTTGCGGCATCTACAATCGGAGTGTTTCTGAGCCATTGGTGCCATCGCTATTGTATCCAACATTGCAGAAGTGGCCTAGTCATTGATCCGATGGCGGCAAATTGAATTGCGCAAAACATGTTGTTGCATTATGTATTAGAATATGTCATTTTTTAACAGAGAATACACTATGGAAAACAAAGTTATATTGGTTAATGAGGATGACGCCCCCATTGGAGAAGAGGAGAAGATGGCGGCTCACAAAAAAGGATTGCAACATCGAGCCTTTTCAATCTTTGTTTTTAATTCTGCCAACGAGTTGATGCTTCAGCAGCGGGCAATAAATAAATATCATTCTGGCGGTTTGTGGACAAACACATGCTGCAGTCATCCGTCTCCAGGCGAGAAGACTGAGTTAGCTGCTCATCGCCGGCTAAAAGAAGAGATGGGTTTTGATTGCCCACTCAGTGAAGCGTTTGTTTTTGCGTATAGGGCTGAATTGGGAGACCTAACGGAGAATGAGATAGATCACGTTTTTGTTGGTACTTGCGATGATTCTCCTGAACCCAATCCAGAAGAGGCCGAAGACTGGAGATGGGTCTCGACAGATGAACTAGAGAAAGAGATTGAGAACAATCCTCAAAGTTTTACTTATTGGTTCAAGGATGCTTGGCCAAGACTGAAACAGTTCAGAGAGCAAAAAGAGGACTAGTATTCTCGGTTAATCATATAATCTGCGATATTTTGAAGGAATACACTTCCTTCTTTTTTTAATTTGAGTAAGTTCATGGCTGAGACGGCTTCCTCGACTAGCTTCTTGGCCATTGCCTTTGAATAGTCGAGAGATTTTGTTTGATTGATCACTTCTCTGACATCCTTCAGTCCATTCATCGTAGTCTTCTTGTTGCCAAGATTGATCTCGATTATCTCTCTCTGCCTGGCTGTCGCCCTATCCAATGCTTTCAGAATAAGAAGGGTTTTTTTGCCCTCCTTTAGATCTGAGATTACCGGTTTGCCTAATTTTTCCTCTGATCCGAACATGCCGAGGATATCGTCCTGAATTTGAAACGCAATTCCTAGCGGAATGGCGTAGTCGCTTAATTTCTGCAGTGATTTCTCGTCGGCGCCGGCTAAAATGGCCCCGATTCTGAGTGGACCCTCAAATGTATAGGGGGCAGTTTTTAATTGGTGAACCAATAGTACATCTTTGGTTGTAATGTTTTCCCTTAACTGTGAAAGAACGTCAAGCATTTGGCCGTACTGCTCGACAACATAGACCCGGTTAAGCTCATCTAGTGCTCGGACGATATCTTTTTTGTCAAAATTTGAGCGCGCTATGAGTTCGTTGCTGAGAGCACAAGCAACATTACCTGCAAGCATGGCCATGGAATTACCAAAATTGCGTGTATTGATCTTGTCGTGATAAAGGTTCTCTCCGATTTGACGATATGACGTATTGATCGTCATACCTCCACGGCGTAGTGAGTCATTATCCATAATGTCGTCGTGGATAAGAAGGTATGTCTCTGAGAGTTCCATCGACATCGAAGCCAAAAGCACCTCATCAGTGTTCTTGCCGCCATGGGCAACATAGCTATAGTACATGAGTGCGGCCCTGATTCGCTTTCCGCCACGGAGCGTTAGGTCGGCAATGTACTCCATTAGTTCTCTGGTCAGTGGAGATATTCTATCTGCCTCTTGAACTTTTGCGGTCAAGTATTTATTGAGCTCAATATCTAATTTTTGCTTGTACTCTTGTAGTTGTGTTTTGGCGTCCATTGATAAGTCCTATTAGTGGTTAGTTATTATGGCCTTTATCAAATGCAGTTCAATTTAACACGGGCTCAATAAAGATTTGATGCCTATATATTATCATTTATGCTGTGTTGCATAAACATTAATCTAAAACTATATGTATAAATAGTAACATAAAAATTCATGTATGTCAATGCTGACAAAGTTACAGTGAGTCGTTAGAGCCCGAATCAGGGGCTGATTGTTGAACAATAATTACAAAACATCAAGCGCTTGCTCAGAAAATGCCGTATGTTGATAACGATCACTTGATCATGATCATGCTGGACGCTATCATTAAAAAGTCGTCATTTTTTCCTAGTGCCTCTGACTTTAGTAGAGATGTAAGGTGTTTCCAACATCTCTGTAGGGTTCTGCGGCACTAATCATTTCATGAGGTGAAGATGGTTATTTTGAGTGTGCACAGATAATAATTAATCGAACAGGACTAAGATGAATATCTTTAAGAGAATTAAAGATGAGTTTATTTTTGGTGGTCACATCATGTCTTTGGGTGCAGCATGCATTGTCGGCAGCTATTCTCTTATGCTCGATCGGGCCCCTGACAGCCTTTATCTTCTGATTACATACTTCGGTGTTCATTCGATTTATCTTTTCGATAGATACAAAGAGATAAAGTCAGATATTTGTACCAATCCAGGGAGGGCTGACTATCTTTTGAAACACAAAATACTGACTCAGGTGATGATCATTGGATACTTCTTAGGTTCGCTGGGCATACTGGCGTATCAGGGGAAAATCGCAGTGATCGGCTTGTGGCTAACTATGTATGCACTCGGCTTTGCTTACGGTGTGTACTTCAAACAACTTAGCCGCAAAATTACCGGTTTCAAAGATTTTTTTGTGCCGGCGGTCTACCTGCTATTGCTTTTTGCCTACAACGTTCATGCCCACGTTCGGGTCGACTACGCGGCAGTCTCATTGATCATTTTTATATATATAAGGCTTTTTGTTGCAACTGTTTTCTATGACTTGAAGGATGTGGTTGATGATGGTCGAAAAAAACTTAAAACTTTTGCGGTAATTTTGCCTCGACAGAAATTTTATACCTTCATTAATGCCATCAATTTACTCTCTGCTCTGCCGATAATATTTGGAGTCTACGAAAATCAGTTGCCGTATTATTCTCTAATGATATTATTGATCGTGCCCTATTTCTCCTACTATGTTGAGAAATCAAAAGGAGAGAGAGACCTGACCATATTTTCCTATGTTTACTGTGATGGGGAGTACTTGTTATGGTTTCCGATATTGGTCTTCTCGCACTACCTCTTTGTTTAGGCCGAAAAGACGGATGTTTGATTCCTTGAAGAGATTAGGTCTCTGGCTTCTAGGTAAATTCGATTGCTTGTAAGGCCATATTTCTCCTTGAGTTCGCCTACCTCTCCGTGCTCAATAAATTTCTCAATGCCCAGCCGGCGCACCGATATGTTTGAGAGGTGCCCCGACTTCTCGAGTTCCTCTAAGACTGCCGAGCCAAATCCACCCTCAAGGATGTTTTCTTCTGCAGTGATAATGGTTCCAATTTTGAGCGCTTCCTGAATCATCTTCGGATCAATCGGTTTTGCGCTGCGGGCATTATAGACTGTAGCGTGGATGTTTTCGCTTCTTAGCATTTCTGCCGCTTCCAGTGAAGGGTAAACCATAGAGCCTATCGCAAGGATTGCAACATCAGATCCGTTGGTCATTTTTTCTGCTTTACCTATTGCTATCATGCTTAGCTCTGAGCTCAAGACTTGTCCTGCTCCGCTGCCGCGCGGATATCGAATTGCGATCGGACCCTCTTTGTACATAGTGGCAGAATAAAGCATGTGTTGTAATTCGTTCTCGTTTTTTGGTGCCAGCACGACAAGATTTGGAATGTGGCGCAGGTAAGACAGGTCGAAGATGCCATGATGTGTGGGGCCATCAGCCCCGACAATGCCTGCTCGATCGATAGCAAAGATGACAGGGATTTTTTGCAACGCGACATCGTGGATTATTTGATCGTAGGCGCGCTGGAGAAAAGTTGAATAAATTGCTACTACCGGGATGAAGCCTTCGAGGGCGAGTGCAGCAGCGAATATGACAGCGTGTTCTTCTGCGATTCCAGTATCATAAAAATGATCAGGAAATTTCTCCGCGAACTTATCAACGCCCGTACCGGCAGGCATGGCTGCTGTAATTGCGATGACTTTCTTGTTTGTCGTTGCTATTCGTATTAGCGCATCAGCAAAAGCGTTAGTGAATGTGAGGCTGTTTGTTCGCTTTATGCTTTCACCAGACTCAAGAATGAAGGGGTTCACTGAATGATATTTGTCGGGCATGTTCTCTGAGTGGCTGTAGCCGGCGCCCTTTTTGGTTATGACGTGTATCAGCTTTGGTCCTGGTGTGATACTAGCTTTCTGAAATGCGTTAACTAGTTCCTCAATGTTGTGGCCGTTGATCGGACCGAAGTATTTGAAGCCAAGAGACTCAAAGATCGACTCGATATCCGCGTTTTTCTTCTTTGCTACATCAATACCAGAGAGTTTTTCCAGGTATTTTGCCATGCCACCGACGTTCTTTGAGATAGACCACTTATTGTCGTTTAGTATTACGGTGATATTTGAGTTGAGGCTTCCAATGTTGTTTAGACCCTCATAGGCTAGTCCGCAGTTTAGACTTCCGTCTCCGATAATGGCAACAACCTGATGATTCTTTTTTAAACGATCTCTGGCTTCGGCGAAACCGAGTGAGGCCGAAATCGAGGTACCGGCGTGTCCGGCGCCAAAGGAATCGTGCTTGCTTTCTGTAATCTTGAGATATCCGCTCAGCCCGCCCATCTTGCGCAGGGTGGCGAAATCATTGAGTCTGCCCGTGATTATTTTGTGGGTGTAAGCCTGGTGACCAACATCCCAGATCATTTTGTCTTTGGGCGAGTTATAAAAATAGTGCAATGCCAAGGTTAGTTCAACTGTTCCTAGGTTCGGGGCCAAGTGGCCGCCATTTTGAGCGAGTGTTTGCAAGAGAAATGAACGTATTTCCACAGCCAAATCATCAAGTTGACTTAGCGATAATTTTTTTAAGTCCTTAGGTGATTTAATTTGAGAGAGCAGTTTGGCCATGGTTGTGACCATTATATCATCATAAACAAGCAATTACTTTATTCGTAATCGCTTGCAAAATGTGCGCTTTGGGGGTTAGAATGATAAAAACACGATAAGGAATGCTGGCGAAGGCAATAAAGCTAAACTCAATATGAATTATCTTGACACAAGTCGAATCATAACTCTTGTTGCGAGCATCATTATTACATTTGGTCTCTACATGCAGGTCATAAAAATATGGCGCACAAAGAGCGCCGAAGATTTTAGCGGGCCATTAGTAATCGCATTAATTATTAATGAGTTGGCTTGGCTGAATTATGGTCTTGCATTAACCGAATGGCCGATTATTGTTGTTGGGGTGATTAACGTTCCGGGAGTATTTTTGCTTGGGATAGGCTACCTAAAACATGGGAGAGACAAGTGATTAAGGTTTACAGCTGATGACGAAGGAAAATAAAACATTCAGACACATTAAGATTGCCCTGGTCACTGCCCTTGGCGCGATGGCGGAAATATACGCTGTGTCATTCTTGTTGTCAGGTCCCCTCGAGTGGGACTTTTTGTTTATTATGTTCCTGATTCCCACAGCAGTTTATCTTTTCAATTATTTCGAGGAGCCGAGAAGGTGGGAGGCAAAAGATGTTTATGAAAGTACTCTGCACAAGCATATTATTTTCACGCTGTTTATTCTTTGTTTCACCGTTGGAACGCTCTGGTTTGTAGGCGTTCATGGCAATTCGATTGGATTATCGATAGCAATCCTAATAATGGTTTGGGGTCTTCTGTATACAGTTTTGTTTAAAGGACTAACGCACTATATACTTGGTTTCAAAGATTTCTACGTGGCGGTTGGTTGGAATTTAATCATTCCATTTTATGTCTTTTATTATTCTCTTCCGTTTAATTATGCTGTAATCATCATTATGGTTTTAGTATTTATCCGCGACCTGATGAATACTTCATATTATGATCTTAAAGATATGGACGAGGATAAAGAAAAGGGGCTGAAGACCTTCGCTACTGTACTCGGAGGCGATAGACTATTCCTCGTTTTACAATTGCTAAATGGACTTGGCGCATTTATAATAATAGTTGCAGTGTTGCTCCGCTTTATGCCGCTTGCGTCTGTGTTAATACTCGTGCCTATATTAGCTAGTTCCTGTGAATTATTTTGGTCCAGAGCCAATAAGTCCTATTCTTCATTGTTAATTGATCTCGAATATTTCATTTGGGCGCTTGTGTTTTTTATATATCAAATCAATGGAAAAAATTGACATAAAACTGATTCAGGAGTTTGTGCTTGCGGCTGTTGCTTTAGCCTCATTGTTGCTTGGCTTTGCTGTTTACCACACAAATAAGCGTCAGCCTCAAAATCGTTATTTCTTTCTAACGTCATTGGCGGTTTTGCTTTGGGCCAGTCTCGGTTTTTTGGTATATTACCCGAGCCTATCCCGGTTTTCTCTGTTGTTAGCTAGGCTAAATTTTGCCTCCGTTGCCTTATTCCTGGTTTCAATTTATGCGTTTATTCTTAATTTCCCGAAAAACCAAGCAAGATGGAGAACTGTCGATCTGCTTTTTGTTTCTGTCGGTGTGTCGTTTGCTATTGTATCTGCCGCAACAAATCTTATTGTTGCAGATATGAATTTGTCTAATAGCCTATTAGTTTGGACCATGGGTGAATATGAACTAATCTTCTATGCTTACGCGGTGATAACCGCATTGTTAGTCATATGGCGCTTAGTCAAATCATACAAGTTGGCTAGCTTGAACGAAAAATCGCAAATAAGATTATTTTCGTACGGTGTGATTGCAGTGGCATTTTTTAACACAATTTTCAACGTGATTTGGCCGGTTTTCAGACCTGGCGATAACTATTATTGGCTGGGGGACTACTCTGTTGTTTTCATGCTTGGGTTTACTGCTTATGCAATCACGAAGCATCACCTGTTTGACATTAAAGTGATTGCGACGGAGGCGATTGTTATCGTGTTATCTCTCGCTCTGCTGGTTCGGATGGTAATATCGGAGAGCATGACTGAGGGAGCAATCAATTTTTTCATATGGTTTACCGCAAGCTACAGTGGGTATCAGCTAGTTAGGAGCGTCCAGCGTGAGATAAAACAGAAGGAAGACATTTCAAAATTAGCTAAAAGGCTCGATGAGGCTAATAAACATTTGCAGGATTTGGACAAGGCCAAGGACAACTTTATGTCGATGGCATCGCACGAGCTCAATACTCCAATAGCTGCTATCGAGGGTTATCTTTCTATGATTTTGGATGAGGGCATGGGCGGCAAGATTCCGGATCAAGCCAAGAAATATCTTGACAGTGTCTATACTTCGTCCAAAAGACTGGCCTCACTTGTGCGAGATCTGCTCAATGTCTCCAGGATAGAGTCGAACAGAGTTCATCTTATTTACGAGGAGTCGCAGATGGAGGATATCATCAACCAGGCTGTAATGGAGGTTGGGTCTAAGGTGAAGGAGATGCGGCACACATTGGTTTATGACAAGTCCGAAGATGCCCTGCCCAAGACCTGGTTTGACAAGACCAGAATCACCGAGGTTGTTATCAATATGCTGGGCAACTCTATCAAATACACTGATCCGGGTGGCAAAATTAAAGTTCGGGCCTGGAAAGAAGGCGACAATATTGTCGTGTCAGTCAAGGACAACGGCTGCGGAGTGCCCAAGGAGAAGCGCGATCGAATTTTTCAGAAATTCTCTCAGGTTGATGTTTTGAAGGACCAAGTCAAGGGTACTGGGCTTGGTATGTATATTTCCAAAAATCTAATCGAACTACACAAAGGCAAGATTTGGTTTGAGAGTGAGGGTGAGGGCAAGGGAACGGAATTTTTCTTCTCGCTGCCTATTCTTAAAGAAAAACCTCTCGATGAGCATGAGGGGGAGGGAGCGGTACTACAGCTTAAATAGTAGAAGGTGGAAGGGAGAGGGGAGAAGGTAGAAAGGAAAGAGCAGTGAGAAATGAGGGGATACAAAGATCTAAAAATATGGCAAGAAGGCATTGGCCTTGTTCTCTTGTGCTACAAAATTACCAGACAATTTCCTCATTCAGAGATATATGGTTTGGCTTCTCAAATAAATAGAGCGGTGGTTTCTATTCCGGTAAACATAGCCGAAGGATATGGCAGGAATGGAAATAAAGAGCTGATACAATTTCTCTATATCTCACTGGGGTCTTGCAATGAGTTGGATACATTACTAGTTTTAGCCAAAGAATTAGGATACTGTTCTCAATCACAGTACATTGAACTAAGCACCAAACTTGAGCAAGTAGCAAGTCAGATCTCTGCATTTATTAGCTATAGAAAGAACAAGTAGCTTGCACAGTCGCCCCCTCTACTTTCTCCTTTCTCCCTTCTACTATCTGCTCTCTACCCTCTACTTTTTCACTCCCACGGATGTGCCCCTTTTCGGGCTGTTATCAGTCGGAGAGGCTCATCGGAGCTTTCTACTAGTTGCGGAGTCTTGGCAATCGTTTTGCCGTTGCTTATCAGTGCTAATGGTGTTTTGGTAAAAATCCGAAGTGATCTGGCCCTAAACAATGAAATTAATTTGTCTTTATTGTTTTTCTTTGCTCCAAAGATTGAGGCGAGGCGAGAGAGCATTGGCCCATCCTTTGGTTCTGCACTCTTGATAAGGACATCGAGATAGTCGATGCCTCTCTTTTTAACGCCAGGGTAAACATTTGCCACTATCAGATTCTCGGCTTTGGTTTGAACTAGAAAATCCTTAAATTCGAGCGTTACTTCTATGGGGTAACCAATATCGAGATCTATGTGTGTTAAGAAGGAATTTCCGGCAGCTGTTTGACCCATCCTGATTTCTGAAATTTTACGAAAACGCAGTGCCTCTGCTGCTTCTCGCCAATTACTGGTGCCGATCAGCTCAGAGAGATACTCCGATGCTCCAAGAGGAATTATACCCAATGCTTCTTTTCTGCCGAGTAGGCGGTTGGCGATAGCTGTCGCGAGATCATCTCCCCCGATAGCTACGATGGTTGAGTAGCGTTTAGCCAAAGCCAAGTCAACTAGCTCTTCTGGTGCTTGAGCAGCTGTTGGATAGGTGAACTCCCCTGAGATCCCCAGCCCCCCAAGATAAGTTTTGATGTCCTCAACTTGAGAGCGCTTATTGCATTTTCTTATATCAAAAATATAGTAGTACACAAGATATTGGAGAGGCGTAAGTTATCAGGCGCAAGAAACAAATCCATTAACAACAATTGCGACTACACTTTCGCTTCTCGCCTTTCGCCTAGTTAGCTTGTTATTACAAGATACAGATAGCCGTAGAATCAGTGCCCACAGGGAGTTTCCAGCTCGTAAAAAAGGGTTTAATACCCCGTCCCGATAATTGTCGGGACGTTCCAGGGGTTCGGGGCTTCCCTTGACCGTGAGTTGCTCAGGATCGAACGGTGCCCCGAGGTTAATATCCTTTATTTCCGGAAAAATCCAAGAGGGTCTTTTTCTTTCTCCTCTTTGTCCTCTTCCTGTCCCTTATCCTTCTTGTCTTCTTTGTCTGAGTCTGCGAAAACTTCTTCGATTGTTGTCTCAGCCTTGCCTAAATCTCCGACTGATCCCTTCGAAGGCATGATGCTCTTGCCAACAAATATAGCGCCGTTCTGGATGATTAAGCTCTTGGCGTTAATATCTCCTGTAACTCTACCGGTTGGGTGAATTTCCAGCCGCTCTGAGGCTTCGATGAGGCCAGAAACCTCTCCGGAAACCTCTACTGTTTTAGCGATTACAGGACCCTTAACCTTAGCTGTTTCGCCTATGTTAATGTGCTCATCGCTACGAACCTCACCCTCAATAGTTCCATTTACCTGGATTGACCCTTTGTTTTTAATGTTTCCCTTGAGAATCACATTGAGGCCAATAATTGTATCTATATCGTTCTCCATATCTCTCCTTCTTCTTACTATATTATCTTTGGTAGGTGCATACTTTGTCATACAAAATATGTAACCAACGGTTACAACTTGTACATTATTACAATGATGATAGCATACTCTTATTTGAAATGGTACGGGTCAATATGTTCAAAACTAAGAGCTGCAAAAGATCAGAGAATGCTTTGGTTCATCAGAGATCTGTCCTGGCTGCAACTTTGGGAAACGCTTCTAGAGCTGGAGAATGTTTTGGTTTGAAGGCCGGAACCACAAGGCATCAAGCATGCCTTGCCCGCTTTCATGATTAGCTTCAAATTATCACCGCGATTGCAGACTCTTGTTCTTTTGTTTGTTCGGGCTGATTTTTGGTCTTGTTTAGGATTGACAAAGGTGGTAAAATTATACAGCTAAAATAAGTGCGCTTCGCTTCTTGTTGCGCCTTGTATTTAGCACATCGTTTATATCTTGCAATAAGTGCGCTTCGCTTCTTGTTGCGCCTTGTATCGCAGCACATTACTTTTTATCTTGCTATATAAAGGGAAAGATTGTATGGAATCAATTAAAATAAGAGGTGCAAGAGAGCATAATCTTAAAAATGTTTCTCTTGAAATTCCTCGCGATAAGCTTGTCGTCATCACTGGTCTCTCGGGCTCCGGCAAGTCGTCCCTTGCTTTTGATACACTCTATGCCGAAGGGCAAAGAAGGTATGTTGAGTCCCTGTCCTCTTATGCTAGGCAATTTCTGGGTCTCATGGAAAAGCCAGATGTCGATTACATCGAGGGTCTGTCTCCGGCTATATCGATCGATCAGAAGTCTGCTTCGAGGAATCCTCGTTCCACTGTTGGCACAGTTACCGAGATTTATGACTATCTAAGGGTTCTCTTTGCTCGGGCCGGAATAATTCACTGTCCGGATTGTGGTGTACCTGTTACCAGGCAGACAGTTGGGCAGATCGTTGAATACATCTTGGCCGAAAGCAAGAAAACTCGTCGAGTGGCGCTCATTGCTCCGTTGGTAGCGGATAAGAAAGGTGAGCACAAGGATGTATTTAACAAGATCTTGAAGCTTGGGTATGCCAGAGTTCGTCTGGATGGAATAATCATGGATCTGGATGAAGCTGAGAGTAAAGAGATTGATAAGCAGACAAAACATACCATAGAAGTGGTGGTAGACCGCCTTATCCTGGAGCCGGACGAGATGGACGAATCTGCGCGCAAACGATTATACGATTCGGTAGAAAAATCTCTGGCCGCTTCTCAGGGCAAGGTCATTGTCTATAACTACGAAACAGAAAAAGAGACTGCTTACTCGGAGTTGTTTGCCTGTCCCAAGTGTGGTTTTTCTCTCACTGAAATTACGCCGAGATCATTTTCGTTTAATTCGCCTCATGGTGCGTGCCCAGTTTGCCAGGGTCTTGGCGTTCGTCAGGAAATTGATCCCCACTTGGTTCTGCCTAATCCTCGTCTAACAATAAACGAAGGCGCTATTAGGCCTTGGTCCAGAAGTTCGGCTAATCTCAGCTGGTATTTGAATATTCTTAAGGCGGTAGCCAAGAAGCACAAAATTGACATGGACAAATCCGTGTCGCAACTTTCCAAGGATGACCTCAAGACCATTCTTTATGGTACAGGTGAAGAGACATATAATGTGTTCGGTTATGAAACAAAGTATGAAGGTGTCATACCAAATCTCCAGCGTCGGTACAAGGAGACCCAGTCGGACTATGTCAAGAAAGAAATTGACAAGTATATGGTTGTACAGCAATGTCCTTCTTGCAAGGGCAAAAGACTTAAGAAGGAAGTGCTGGGTGTTTTGGTCGCCGGCAAGAACATATATGACGTTTCCGAGCTTACGGTTGAGAAAAGTACTGAGTTTTTTGATAAATTGCCGGACTCTCTCACGCCAGAGCAACGCATTATTGGAGAAAGGCTGATTAAGGAGATAAGAGAAAGACTCAAATTTTTGATGGATGTTGGGTTGTCTTATCTTTCTCTGAACAGGAACGCTGCAACATTGGCCGGAGGCGAGGCGCAGAGAATTAGGCTTGCAACTCAGATTGGATCTGGTTTGATGGGCGTTTTATATATTCTCGATGAGCCATCAATTGGCCTGCATCAAAGGGATAATGATAGATTGATCAAAACGATAAAGAACCTGAAAGAGCTTGGTAATTCGATTATTATTGTTGAACACGATAAAGAGATGATGATGAACGCGGATTGGATCATCGATATCGGGCCGGGTGCTGGTGAGCATGGTGGCGAAATTGTCTTTGACGGAACGCCAGACCAAATTTTGAAGTCGAAGGAGTCTCTGACTGGCCAATACTTATCCGGAAAGCGTCAGATCGAGCTGCCGGCCATCAGGAGGCCTGGGTCGGGAAATTACTTGGAGATTATTGGCGCGGAGGAGAATAACCTAAAAAACGTTTCTGCAAGAATTCCTTTAAATACGCTTACGTGTGTAACAGGGGTTTCTGGCTCTGGTAAATCAACATTAGTTAACGATATTTTGGCTAAGGCCTTATCTCAGCAGTTTCATCATGCTAGATCGACTCCTGGCAAGCACAAAGAGATTAGAGGCACGAAAGAACTCGACAAGATAATTGACATCGATCAATCTCCTATCGGTAAGTCACCTAGATCAAATCCAGCAACCTATACTGGAGTATTCACAACAATTCGGGAGCTGTTTGCAGTAACGCCAGAGGCAAAAATGAGAGGATATCGTGCTGGTCGGTTTTCATTCAATGTCAAAGGTGGGCGATGTGAGAAGTGCCGGGGTGAGGGGGTGCTAAAGATTGAGATGCATTTTTTGCCCGATGTTTATGTGACATGCGAGGAGTGCAAGGGGAAACGATATAATAAAGAGGCGCTTGATGTTCACTACAAAGGCAAGAGTATTGCTGACGTTCTGGGTATGACCGTTGAGGAGGCACTCACATTTTTCTCAAATATCCCGACCATTCAACAGAAACTACAAGTCTTGGTTGATGTTGGGCTTGGCTATGTCAAGCTTGGGCAGCCAGCGACAACACTTTCTGGCGGTGAAGCCCAGCGAATCAAGTTGGCGACAGAACTATCTCACAGGAGCACCGGTAAGACGTTGTATATACTTGATGAACCAACAACCGGTCTCCACTTTGAGGATATTAGGCGTTTGCTGATTGTGCTTAGTGCGCTTGTTGAGAAGGGAAACACGGTTATCGTTATCGAACACAATCTGGATGTTATCAAATCTTCTGATTATATTGTCGATTTGGGGCCCGAGGGCGGAGACAAAGGCGGCGAGATTGTTGCTGTCGGAACTCCAGAAGAAATTGCAGCTCATCCTGTTTCATACACAGGCAAGTATTTACGTGAGGAGTTAAAATTGAATAGCAAGGAAGTGGTTTTGGCGGCCCAGAAGTAATTACAGCGATCTTGACGGTTTTATGATCTTGAGTTATAATAACCTGGCCCCCGAAGTAGATTAGATGGCTACTGTCCCGAGTTATCGGGATGGAGGAAAGTCCGGGCACCATAGAGCAATAACGCTTACGAGAGTAAGTAGGCTGTGAAGTTTAAGAAAAGCGCAACAGAAAAAAAACCGCCTAAGTCGTGCTATGCACGACCGGTAAGGGTGAAATCGTGTGGTAAGAGCACACGCGTTCGTGCAGCGATGTACGTCTGTGGCAAGCCTCGTTAGGTGAAAGTGAAGTGGGCCGAACATATCATTATTCCTGCTCGGAAGATATGCGAGGTCTTCACGCGTAGATAGATTGCCATCCCCCGATGCGAAGCATCGGGACCGAAGAACCGAAAAACTAAAAAACCAAAGAACAACCAGGGCGTTAATAGTTAAAAAGTTGATTTCCCACCTGTTCTTTCGTTCTTTAGTTCATAAAGTTTTTTTGTCCCGCCGCTTCGCGGCGGGTACAGAACTCGGCTTATTGTCTGCTTTGGGGGTTTTCGATTAAATGGTGATTATTGCAAGCTCAATAGACATTTTTTACTGTTGACCAAAAACGATCTTTATGTTATTTTACTAAGTAGTAACCGAGAATGATTAAAAGGAGCTTCCATTATTAAGGAAAAGTTTTATCGAGTGAACGAGCGAATTCGGTTTTCGCCCGTAATGGTTGTTGGCAGTGAGGGCCAAATACTGGGCGAGATGATCACCCGTGACGCTTTGGCTTTGGCGCGAGAGCAGGGACTTGATTTGGTGGAGATAAACTCTACCTCACGCCCCCCAGTGTGCAGAATCATGGACTACGGTAGATTCAAATACGATCAATCCAAAAAAGAGAAAGAGAGCCGAGCCAAGCAAAAAGAAAGTGGATTGAAAGAGATCCGCTTAACAGCTAAAATTGGCGATCACGACATTGAATATAAGGCTAAGCAGGCAAAGGAATTTTTTGATCGTGGCAACAAGGTTAAGGTTTCGATGCGATTACGCGGTCGGGAAAATGTCTTTGCTGATCAGGCGTTCGAGGTTTTCAAAAAATTTAGCGAACAGTCTGGATTAGAATACGAAAGTTCGCCGTCGAGGGCTGGAAATCTTATTTCCGGAATTCTAACCAAGCGTAAAAATCAGTCTAGTGTTAATTAATTTACTGGGTGGCAAACATGAAACTAAAAACTCACAAAGCAACAGTCAAGCGAGTTAAACAAACCGGGTCAGGTAAACTTGTTCGAGTTAAGGCTGCCAAGAGCCACCTTCTGTCTCACAAGACTGATCGAACCAGAACTCTTATCGAGATTAAGACCGTTGACAAGGCGAAGGTTAATAGGCTGGCCCCGTATCTATAGCTTTGTTTTTAAGTAACGAAGTCGTCCCCTTGAACGAGATTGGTTGAGTGGTCTCTGTGTTAGGTTTTTTATCAAGATCACGATAGTGGGCGAGTATTATATTTAGATTTACTCAAAATAATCTGGGAGCGAGCAACCAAGAGCAGTAACCAAACTGACGCTTTAGTTCCCGAAGGAGAATGCATGCGAGTTAAGCGAGGAACAACCAGGCACGCTAAACACAAAAAGATAATCAAGCTTGCCAAGGGCTATCAGGGCCGTCGCAAGTCTGTTTTTAAGTTAGCAAAACAGGCTGTTTATAAGGCTGGTCAGCACGCTTATAGAGATCGACGTGTCAAAAAAAGAGTATTCAGGGCTCTGTGGATTCAGCAAATCAACTCTGCAGCTCGAGCAATGGGATTAAACTACTCAACATTGATGAAAAAGTTTGCTGACGCAAACATAACCCTAGATCGAAAAATGCTAGCCGATATCGCTGAAAATCAGCCAGCAGTATTCAAAGAGCTTGTTGAAAAAGCAACAAAATAGGAATAGATTACTACTAACAAAAAACTTCCCTAAACAGGAAGTTTTTTGTTTTCAGCAATCCTTGTGAGCAGAACAAATAGGCCAGCAATGATTAGCGTGTCAGCGATGTTGAAATGGGTAACCTGCCATAGCGCCATATAATCAACTACCCCGCCGTAGATAACTCGATCTAGAACGTTTGAGAGGGATCCGGCGAAAATCAGAGTCACGGGTGTGCCCATGTGTCTTGTGGTCGGCCAAAGGACAATTGCGGCTAGCAGTATCATTGAAGTGAGGATTGCAATCCAGTTGTTGCCGTAAAAGCCGAATATAAATCGATTATTGACCTCACCCGCCTCAAGGTGGTAAGCGGCAAAATCAATGATTTGGCACAGGATAAGTATTATTGATGTTTTTTTCATTGCCGATTTGCTTAAAATACGAGAAATGGAAGACCCGTCTTCCATTTCTCTTCAATTCGTCTGGTATTATTGTTGGCTTATCTGATTATTTCGTTTTCAATATTGCATGAAACGCATAACTCGGCGTATGGCATGATAGCCAGCCGGCCCTCTTCGATGGCACTGCTACATTTTGTGCACTGTCCATATGTGCCATCACTAATTGCTTCAAGCGCCCTGTTTACCTTGTTAAGCAAATACTGCATTTGTGTTTCAAAAGATCTATTGCTCTCGAATTCACTAATCTCACGAACGTTATCTTCCTCGTCGAAGCCGTAATCTGGGTATTCGCGAAGACGGGCAATTCGCTCTTCGAGGCGGCCCTTTTCCTCAAGTAATGTTCTTCGTTGCTTTTCTAAAAATGTCTTTGTTATTGGCATTATTTTTTCCTTTCATAATTGGGGCGATCAGCGTCGCAAGATAAACGGTTGAAATAACCGCGATCATTAGGCTTGTTACCTGTCCGGGAGATAGACGAAGAAAAAAGTCACTTTCGTCTCGCCAAAAATCGATAACAAACCTTCCGCCCCCATAAAGACCACAAGTTAGTGCTAGCATGGTGCCCCGAGGATAATTTTTGGTGGAGAAGCGGAAGCAGAAGAATAAGACACAAAAAATCATCAAATCCCAAATTGCTTCATATAGTGTGACCGGGACAACTCCGCCAAGGGATAATTTGCTTTGAGTTGCTACCCCAAAATACTCTCCCGCAAAAATATCTCCGATACGACCAAACATGATGCCAACCGGGAATGAAATCGCCAGAATATCGAGCCACTCGAGGACAGGTTCTCTCTGATATTTAAGGATAACTGCAAGAGCCAGTCCTCCAAGAATAAAACCTCCGTAGGAAACGAGACCCCCCTCCCAAATGAATAGCATATCATTCAAGCTTGAAAATTGTTCTGGGTATAGGAGGATATACGTTAGCCTTGCGCCGATAATTCCAGCCAGCACAGCATAGACGATATTATCGAATAGATAGGTGCAGTTGAGGCGACGGTGGGCCAGTAAATAAGTAATCGCCGAAGTGCACACAATTCCCACCACTGCCAAAACTCCGTGAGTGGAGATGCTGAATTCCCCAATTTTAAACAACACTGGGTGCATTTATTGCTAGCTTTTAATTAAATAGCGCGCAATTATAAATAGAAATATTTAAAAAATAACTCATTTAATTGCGCATTTTATTATACTCCTTGGTTGACTGGCGTTGTCAAGGCCTGGTAAAATGATGGTGCAGGTGGTACGATTATGTGCCGTATCCGAGGTTTAATTATTAAAACAAATAATCGCATGACAAATGAATTTGACAAAGAAACAAACTCCGAGGAACTCAATAATTTAGATGTTCCGAGTGATCCAGCTAGAGATTTCCTCTATTTCGTATTCGATTTACTAAAAACGGCAGTGGTTGTATTTGTTCTGGCTTTTTCGCTACGCTACTTTGCTGTTCAGCCATTCATAGTTGACGGTGAGTCAATGATGCCAAACTATGTTAATGGTGAGTATCTTCTTGCTGAGAAGATCAGCTACTTGAGCGGACAGCCCAAGCGAGGTGATGTTGTGGTTTTTCGTTACCCAGGGAATCCGAATGTGAACTATATCAAGAGGATTATTGGACTCCCGAATGAGACTGTTAAAATCGAAAACAACAAAATTACTGTCTATAACCAAGCCAATCCTAAGGGTGTTGCTCTGAGTGAGGAGTACTTGCCTAGTAGTATTCAAACCTACGTTTCCGATAGGGCCGTACTCGAAAAAACCCTGCAAAGTGATGAATATTTTGTCATGGGTGACAATCGCCAGCACTCATCTGACTCTAGAGAGTGGGGTGCTCTACCTAAATCAAATATTGTCGGGAGAACATGGCTTAGTATTAAGCCACTCGATCGACTTCAAGTTCACGGCAGAGTTCAGTATCCTGGCTTAAGCGTAATTTCTTTGCGACTTGAGAGATCCAGTGCTCAGGAAAAGTAATTGTCTCTTGGATTCTTACTTGCGGGGTATCCCAACTCGTCAATGAGTTTCTTGTTACGCCTTGTTTTTATGAACTACATCAATAAATATTGGTGTACCGTTTAGGGGATGGAGGTCGCGAAATTTATTTTCTAAATAGCGCATTTGTGTGTAGTGAGGAGGTGTTTTCCCTTGGTAGACTAGATCAAACGTAGGGGGAGCACTTCTTTTTTGTTTGAGCTTGACAATGTTTTGGAGTTGATTGTTCGATTCCTTGGCAAAATTGAGAATGGCGTCTAGGTCTTCTTCTGGGATAATGGATCGGCGGCTCTCCTCGACCTTGACCACTTGATTCAAAAGCGGTTTCGTATTCAGCTGCTCTTTGGCTGAAATAAAAACAACTGGTAGCCAGGGAGCAAAATTTAGCTTGTGTTGAAGTAGAACTAATTGCTCTGAAATCTTGTTTTCGGCAGCATCTCCCCACAGGTCAATTTTGTTGACAGCTAATATAACGCCTTTGCCGCGTTCTTTTGCTTCGCCGATTAATTTAATGTCACCAGCCGTAATTCCTTCGTTGCCATCTATGACAACGATCGCAATATCGGCCTGATCAAAAGCTTTCCAGGCGCGTATAACACTGAAGCTCTCTATTGTGTCTTTTACGATTTTGCCGGAACGTCTGATGCCAGCGGTATCGGAAAGCTCAATTTTTTTGTTTTTGTGCATAAAGCTTATATAGATGGCATCCCTGGTTGTTCCTGGCTCAGCGGAGGTTATTGCTCTTTTTTGGCCAATCAGAGTATTTAGCAGAGTTGACTTACCAACATTGGGCCGGCCAAGAATAACCAATTTTATGGAACCTTCTTGGTCGGGTTCAATCGGGCTAGATGGTACCGCTTTAAGCTTCTCATGAATCAGGTCAAGGAGATCCCCCGTGCCTCTGCCTGATATGGCAGAAATGGTAGCCATCGGAAAATCACCCAAGCGTTTGAACTCCTCTACGTCTTGATTCCTAAGAGTGTTGTCGACTTTGTTTATAACCAGAATAATCTCTTTTTTGTAGCGACGAAGTTTTCTGGCAATAAGGCGATCGATATCATTGGATTTATCGCACCAGTCAACGATGAAAAGAAGCAAATCAGCTGCCTCAATGCCAACCTCGATACTCTCTTGAACATTTTTTGCGATCTCTCCCTTGGTGCCTGTTTCGATCCCGGCAACATCAATTAGTTCAAATGTTTCATTTCGCCATGAAACCTGCCCAAAAAGACGGTCCCTGGTAGTTCCTGGGACTGGTGATTCGATGGCCTCGCGCCTCCCGATAAGGCGGTTAAAGAGGGTTGACTTACCAACGTTTGGTCGGCCAACTACTGCAACTGTTTTTGTTGATGTTTTTTCCATCACTTCGAATATGTCTTATGTTTAATCAAGTAAAAAAGGCCACTGGCGCTACTCTGGGAACGACGACGTGCCGAGAGATGATGAAGCACGACGTAAAGCAACGCCAGGGCCGAGTTCGATCAGTGTCTGCGACGCAGACATGTTTGATCATATTAAGTATACCATAAGAATAAAAAATGTCAATCGAAAAAGCCCGATTCAGTGAATCGGGCCGGGGTGACCTGCTCTGTGCTGAAAACGACGAATTGCGTCAAGTAGTTGGGGCGACCACGGGCGTTGCCACTTTCTTCGTTTTCACTCCAGCCATCAAACACCTCCTTCGGGCACAGAGCAGGTCTGGGATTCGGCCCGAGATTAACCCACAGACTTCGTGGTGTTTTCTCATCGGCAAGTGTATCAGGGCTGGAGCAAATATCAAGGGTCTTTGGCATTTGCTTTGATCCAAGGTGTGTAATAGAATTGATTGGCAATGAAAATTGATATTATTCCCGAAAAAAAAACAAACGTTGAAAAAGAAGTTTTTTCGTATCTCGTTCCAGGAGAGATGGAAGATCAGATTAGTATTGGTTCGATAGTTTCAGCGCCATTCGGCAAGAACAAAATCCGTGGAGCAGTTATAGGGATTTCAGATGAGACAAGCCAACCGTCTGCCTTTGAATTAAGGGAAATTACCGGTATTGATCCATCATTCAACTTGCCGGCGCACTATATTCCGTTGATTAAGTGGATGTCAGAGTATTATCTTTGTTCGCAAGGCGAGGCGCTGTCGCTTTTCCTGCCGACTGAAATGAAGCGGCCGGGTCGAGTGGCCAGAGAAGATGAGCATGAGATATCGATACCAAAGAAGCTATCTCTCGAGCAGGAATCAGTTTTTCTTGACCTAAAAAGAAAGCTTGATAGCGGTCCCAAGAAGCCGGCCTTGATTTTGGGGGTAACTTCTTCAGGTAAGACTGAGGTTTATCTTCGATTAGCAAAAGAAGTTATTAATATGGGCAAGCAGGTCGTAGTCCTTGTTCCTGAAATCGTCCTAACACCCCAAACCATGGAGCGTTTTCGCGAGTGCTTTGGCGATAATGTTGCCCTTATCCACTCCGGCCTGTCAAAATCAGAGCGCTACAAGAACTACTTTGATTTCTACTCGGGAGCAAAACCGATTATTGTTGGTCCTCGTTCGGCTTTATTCGTGCCAAGCAAGAATCTCGGTCTCATTATTTTGGATGAGGAGGGCGAGGGGGCATACAAACAGGAAAAGAATCCAAAATACCATGCGGTCAAAGTGGCTCTGCAACTTGCCAAATATTCTGATGCACTACTTGTCATGGGTAGTGCGACACCAACAATAGAGTCTTTTTATAAGACCACAGTGGGTGAATTCGATCTTTTTGAACTAAGGAACCGTTATCAACGGTCAACTTTGCCACCAGCGACTATTGTTGACCTGCGCCAGGAGATGAAAGCTCAAAACTATTCACCAATTTCTCTTCGTCTTCAGGAAGAAGTTTCCAATGCGCTTGCCAAAAAGAAACAGGTTTTTCTTTTCTTGAATCGTCGGGGGATGGCTACATTCGTTTCGTGCCGAGAGTGCGGCACGGTCTTGCTTTGTCCAAATTGTGCGATTCCTCTTGTTTACCATGTTAGCGGTAGTAAAAACTATCTTAGTTGTCACCATTGTGATTATGAGGGCAAGGTCCCTCTAAATTGTCCTGTTTGCCTCGGCTATAAGATCAAATACTTCGGCGCTGGAGTTGAAAAGATTGAGAGCGAGATTCGCCAGTTGTTTCCACGTGCCAGAATACGCAGGGTTGATTCCCAGAGTCTTTCGACCAAGGGTGCTTATCACGATTTCTATGCCGACTTGAAGTGCGGCAGAATCGATATTTTGATCGGAACTCAAATCATTGCTAAGGGTCTTGATATACCGTCGGTTGACCTTGTCGGGATTGTTTCGGCCGATGTCGGGCTTCATCTGCCGTACTACAAAGCGGACGAGAAGACATTTCAGATCTTAACGCAGGTTTCTGGCAGAAGCGGGCGGGGTGAAAACGAGGGAAAAACAATTATTCAGACATATTGGCCGGAGGCAAAGTCAATTCTTGCAGCCAAGGACCATGATTATCATATTTTTTATGAAAGTGAGATCAAGAATAGGAGAGAATTCGGCGATCCGCCGTTTTCCCACCTAGTTCGGGTTGTCGCAGAGGACGCTAACCTGGAGAGAGCAAAGAATTTAATCGAAGCGGTTGCCCATGAGGCCGACAAGAGAAAGCTGAAGTATATTGGTCCGGCGAAGGCGTTTTTGTCCAGAATCCGTAACAAGCATCGCTATCACATTATATTCAAAGTAAGTGAGTTACCAAACAAATTATTAACGGAAGTGTTTCAGTCCAATCCCTATCTTTTTTGGGATGTGGATCCGGAAGATTTACTTTAGTTTGGTACTATTTTACGTTTGTGGAAATTGTATATTTTGTTTTTTTGTGTTAACTTGATTGCGCCAATTCATGGCAAGAGGGAGATGTACCATGAAGTCATGTTGTGCTAGCGTGATCATTGTTACCAAAGAGGATCTTCCTCAGACCCCCGTTGCTTTTCAGGTTTATGCACAAAGGTATCTGAGGGAGATAAATGTTGGCGGTACTGTTTTTCTGGCAAATGTTGTGGCGCCATCTATGATGAGCGTTAGTGGCGGTGGCCCGCATTCGGCTGCTCTTAACCCGTCTAGCTGCGGTTGTCCTGCTGGCAGCATGCCTGGAGACATTGAGCTGGCGGACTGGATTCGAAGAGAGTCCGAGAAGCCAGATGGGTTGGTCCGGTACCTGTCTGGCGAGTGGTACAACAAATATGAGTCGGCTGGAGAGTAGAGTGCCGCCTCGGTATGATCGATTCCCTCCTGGGGGAGAAAATGTTAGCTGTCCGAGGTGTGGGAGGGTGTTCGAAATTGAGCCGAACGATCCAACATCAAGACAAAATGTTGATCCTTCGACCACATCCCCAGACATAGTTTTTGGTTGGGATGCATGTTGTCCTGGGTGTGGTTATACCCATGTTTTTGTCGAATCCCATCGTCAAAAAAGGGTTTTCCTGCCGGTTGGCCCTGACCGTGCCTATCTGTGTTAATTGATAGATTCGTTGGTGCTGGCAATTTGCCAGCCCTTTTTGTATTCTAGGAAGTAAGTAATACTTTAAGGAGTACTATGTCTCAAACAATTCTTGTTACTGGTGGTGCTGGATATATTGGTGGCTTTACTGTAAGGCAATTATTGGACGAGGGGTACAAGGTTGTCGTTATCGATAGCCTTGAAAATGGTCACCGGGAAGCAATAGATACGCGAGCAGTTCTTGAAGTCATTAATATTGCAGACTCCTCCGGAGTGAGTAAAGTTTTTCAGCAATACAAGCCTGTCGCTGTTATTGATTTTGCTGCTTATCTGGCTGTGGGCGAATCAATGGAGGATCCTCTTCGCTACATGAAAAACAATGTAGAGAATTTCATTGGTTTGCTTGACGTGATGGTAAAGCACGGTTGTAAATATGTCATCAAGTCTTCAACTGCCTCTACGTATGGCGATCCGCTGCATGAGAGCGATTTTCCTCTTAGGGAGGATTATCAAGCCACATTCAAGCCGGAAAAATCAGCACTTCTTCCCGGCAAGTGGGATGGAAAAGATGTGTCAGGCGAGAGATTCTTTGAGAAAATTATTGATTATTATCGCGAACTGGTCATAGACCGTGAAGAACTGGCACTGACCGATGAAGAGATAACAAAACTTCGTATTCCGGCATCTGTCTATGGCTTGACTAAGCTCTTGGACGAAATATTGATGAAAAAGTATGATAATCTCTATGGCGTCAAATCTGTCGCACTGCGATATTTCAATGTTTGCGGTGCGGGCGAAAATGGTGAGATAGGAGAAGACAAACCCAAGCCCACGACTCTGATGACTTTGTGTTTTTGGAATATTCTTGGCAGAACCGCGGAACTCTCTGTCTTCGGTGACGATTACCCGACTGAAGATGGTACTTGCATTCGTGATTATATTCATCCGCTTGATCTCGCTACTGGTCACATCGCTGCTCTTAGGTATTTAACGCAAAACAATGCAAGCAATGTCTTCAATCTGGGGAACGGGAAGGGTTATTCTGTTTTTGACGTTATTAGAGAAGCCGAGAGCGCGAGTGGAAAAAAGGTGAATTACAAAGTTGTCTCTCGCCGTTCAGGGGATCCCGCAGTCTCATATTGTGACCCCTCCCGGGCTGGAACAGTTCTGGGCTGGAAAGCCAGCCATGATCTCAGCAATATGGCCAAAACGGCCTGGGATTGGCACTCGAAACACCCTGAGGGATATGCGGCCGGTCCAAATCCTGCAGTTGCTTCTGCTTAAAAGATTTTTGCCCTTGAATAGTCGTCATCATGTGCTATAGTGCGTCTGTAAGCGGGCTTGGCGCCTGGTTCATGTGTGGGCCAGGCTGCAACCTGGAGGGGAAGGTTTTGGAGTTCCTTACAGCGCCAAAGCACAACCCTTTGCGTAGGCAGAGGGAGGGAGGCTCGGACACGAGCTTACCGAGACGCAGGAATCTTTTTCCTGTGTGCTTTTTCTCAGAGAAGCGCAAACTCAGCTAGAGAGTTCGAGGTAGCCTATGGAGGCTCCAAAAAACCACCCCTCCGGGTTCGCTGAAAGAAAGGGGCGGCACGATGCCGAAAACACAGCGGGAGGAACCAACCTTCCGCTTCTTTCGTAAACTGGCGGTCAATCCGATCAGTGGACGAAAGAAATGGCGAACGATCGGTGAGCCGAATGATACGATGCGTCGAGTTCATGCGGAGATCAAGAGGTACATTCGCAGACTGTGGCGGCGGCCGTATTGGGCAGTTCGTTTCGGTTCAGTCAAGATGTCATCGGCGCCAGCGCTGCTGCGAACACATCTTCGTCTCGGGAACCGTTACTATGTCTCGATGGACATCGCCAGCGCCTTTGAGAGTATTGACGGCACAAAATTGGCAGAGACTATTTGTGATGTTGACCCGCAGTATACGGGCAAGCAAGAAGAGGTTTTGACTTTTCTTCAGCGTTATTGCCTGCACAGAAATGGAGGACTGGTAGTTGGGGCCCCTGCCTCAAACTATTGGTTTGAGTTGTATTTGAAGGTTCATCTCGACCCGGCTATCCGGACGCTGTGCCAGAAATACCGTCTTCACTACACTCGATTCGCCGATGATTTGCTCTTCTCCTCCAGGTTCCCTGTTGGTAGGAGAAAGAGAGCGACTTTGGCAGCAGCCATTCGCTCAGTGGGTTTTCGACTGAGTTGTCACAAATGCCAGGTGTTAGATCTCAAGAAGGGTGACGTATTCATTAATGGTATTGGTATTCACCCTGATGGAACGACCTTTCTTAAGCGCTCGAAGGTTAAAGAGCTCTGTTGCATGTTGCGGCAGGCGCTGGGGGAATCTCACCCTAAACACAATGTGATCTCCGGCTCAATGAGTACCTTCTTTGCCTTCACGGGGAAAAGAAGACCCCAAAGCCGTCTCGAAAAAGAATTGATCAGCCTTTACGACCAGTACCGGGCGCGCTTCTTCCTGATTCAGTCCGAATCACCAGGGCGAAAGCTATCCCGAAATCCGGTTGATCATCCGGTTTTGATAGATGTCCGAACACTACCCATATTGTGAGAGCCAGCGGGTAGTGTTTTTTTGTTCTGATTGGCCTTTGAATTTTGAGGCAAAATCGAGTACAATTAATCTAATTTATGATATTACCGATCAAAAAAGAAGGCGATCCGATATTGCGCCAGCCAGCTGCGGTTGTGACTGATTTTGATTTTGATCTTCAGCAGCTGATAGACAATATGATTGAGACTATGCGAGCCAACGATGGTGTTGGTTTGGCGGCACCCCAAGTCGGGGTCTCGAAGAGCGTTTTCGTAGCCGAGTTTATCCCAGAGAAAGATTCTGTATTGACTGGTTTTCCACTCACAGTAGTCTGCAATCCAAAAGTTGTTAAGAACTCGAGTCGTCAGAGAGCGATGGTTGAGGGGTGTCTGTCTGTTCCTGGTAGGGAAATATTGGTTAAACGCCCTGACAAAGCAACAGTTGTAGGACAGGATCGATACGGTAAGAATATCACGCTTGAGGTAGAAGGTGTTCACGCTCGCGTTCTACAGCACGAAACAGACCACCTGAACGCAACATTGATCGTTGACCATCTTAAGGAAGTTAGAACTGTTTTTATAGGCACTGGAACGCTTGGGGCCCCAGCCCTACAGTCGCTTATTACTGATCAGCAATACGATATTGTCGGCGTTGTTACCGGGGATGCCAAGGCTCATATTCGAGGCGAGGAAAGAGAAACAAACGCAATATTCGAGATTGCTCATAATTTACACTTGCCGATCATTCGCACCGAGAAGATCCGTGAAGGGAACATTGTCCAGGAAATCAGGAAATGGAAACCGGAGATTATCATCATGGCTGACTTTGGCCAGATAATTCCACCTGAATTGCTGCGCTTGCCTAAATATGGAGTTATTAATATTCACCCCTCTCTTTTGCCCCGATATCGCGGGCCCGCCCCAGTGCAGTATACAATTTTGAATGGTGATAAATTGGCAGGGGTATCACTAATGCTGGCAAGCGAAGAACTGGATGCGGGCGATATCATCTCCCAAGTTGCAGTCGAGCTATCGGGTGGTGAAACGTCAACGATTCTTAAGGACTATCTTTCCGATATAGGCGCGACATTACTCCTTGATTCGTTGCCATACTATATTGCCGGCGAGCTTAAGCCGACCATGCAGAACGAAAAGAAAGCTACATATACCAAGATGATCAAGAAGGATGACGGTTGTGTCAATGCCAATACTTCGGCTCGAGATGTTGAGAGGATGATCAGGGCGTTCCATGATTGGCCCAAGGTCTATACCATAGTTAAGGACAAAAGAGTGCAAATACTGTCTGCTCACATGGCTGAAGCAGCTGGACTGGTCATTGATGTAGTCAAGCCCGAAGGCAAAAAAGAAATGAGCTATGAAGATTTCAAAAGAGGCTATCGTACAGAGTTGACATTTAGAGATTAAATTGCTAAACTAACGTATAGAATTTGTAATTCAGTGCAGCTGAAAATCAAAGGAGAAAGATGCTCGCAATTCGACTCACTAGAGTTGGCAAGAAAAACAGTCCAGCTTATCGCGTTGTTGTCGCGGAAAAAACCAGGGCCGTTAAGGGTAAATTTATCGAAATCTTAGGCCATTATAATCCAACAAGAAAGCCCAAGGATCTTGTAATCGATCAAGAACGGGCTGTTTTTTGGTTGGGGCGTGGTGCTCAGCCTTCCGATACTGTCAAAAACTTGATGGTTGATCTAGGCTATTTTCCTAAAGAGGCGAAAGTAGCGAAGGTTTACGGCAAACCTCAATCCAAAAAAGCACAAAAAGAAGCTGCTTAGGAACTTGTAATCTGCTTGAAAAAAGAAAGAGTTGGCGTTAGAATTGGTAGAGAGAAGTAAAGTACACTGCAAATCTACATTGTCAGTGTTACAGAAAGGATAAGCTATGGACAAAGACGAGAAGATGGAACAAGATCAACAGTTTGTCGAGGATGTTGTTAGGGCAATCGTTGATAATCCTGATAAGGTTTCGACTGAAAGAACGATTGATGAAATGGGTGTTCTGATTAAATTGACTGTAGATCCATCTGATATGGGGAAAATTATCGGCAAAGATGGCAAGACTGCTAAGGCCATTAGAACCCTTCTTCGAGTCCTTGGTGCAAAAAACAACGCTCGCGTTAACCTGAAGATCGTCGAGCCAGAGGGTAGTGAACATGTCGCCAGAAGCAGCTCTCAGGTTTCCGATGATGCTCTTGATGACGTCCCAGAAGATGTTCTAGCCTAGTTCGCTAAACAACAAACTAAAAGTAAAGGAGTCGCCACAGCTCTATTCTAATGAATTGATGCATGGCGATTTCTTTGTGTCTGAGGTCAAAATATATGGCAAAGATTACTTTCCACATCTTAACGCTTTTTCCCGAAATGTTTCAGAGTCCCTTCTCTGAGAGCATTTTGAAGCGTGCGCAGCAAAACGATTCAATCGCAATTAAACTCTACAATCTGCGTGATTTTGCGCTTGATAAACATAAAACTGTTGATGATACGCCTTATGGCGGTGGTCCAGGCATGGTGCTAAAAGTCGACGTCATGGATAGCGCTCTAAACGCGATCAAAGGTGATGTGAGAACTCCTGATTACGAACTGCGAAGAACTGTTTTGATGACGCCACAGGGGCAACCGTTCAATCAGAAAAAGGCAGAGGAGTTATCAAAGATGTCTGATATCATCTTGGTTTGTGGACACTATGAGGGTTTTGATGAACGGATCAGACAGAACCTGGTTGATGAGGAGATTTCGCTGGGCGACTTCGTTCTTACGGGAGGAGAAATTGCGGCAATGGCGATTGTTGATGCCACATCGCGTCTTGTGTCGGGTGTTTTGGGTAAGGATGAATCATTTTCAGATGAGAGTTTTAATTTGAGGGATGAAGATGGTCACCTGCTTCTGGAGTATCCGGTTTATACTCGCCCCGATGAATACAAGGGATCACTCGTGCCAGAAGTACTAAAGTCAGGCAATCATTCTGAGATTGCAAAGTGGCGGCTTGAGCAAGCCAAAGAGAGGACAAAGAAAAAAAGACCAGATCTATTTAGGTAGAAAGTAGAAGGGGGAGAATAAAAACGAGCCGACGGGCGTCGGCTCTGGGTGCCACCGGGGAGGTGGCAATCAGCAACTTGCGGTGCCGGCTATGTGCCGGCGGATGCCACTCGGGCGAGCGGCTCTTCCAGTGTTTCTGCGATACGGACACTGGCCACCCTGTGTCTTGCGTGACTGGCGGCTGCGTGGGCCATGACTCTCTCCCAGTCGATGGAGGTGTTCTCCTTCAACCGGAAGCTGCCGCGCTCGGCGGCGACTGTCTTGACCGACTCTTCGGTGTGGCTCATCACACCACATTCCATGTGGGTTGCCCCCACATGTTCACGTAGAGGCTTGAAGTAGGGGCGGGCCCAGTGGCACCGTTGCGCCGCGTTCGAACTCGGCTTGATCTGTCCGAATTTCCGCAAGGTTGTGTCCTCCTTGGGGGCCATGTGGCAGGCCCCGCGTAGTGAGATATAACTACTTTTATAACATGGCCGTGGCTTATGTGTCAATGGATGAGTGGCGAGATGCACGTCAAGGTTCTCAAGTACAAAAACGAGCCCCCTCCTCCGGGCGGGCTCGTACACGTAGGCATTCAAGGTCGGTACCAGACTTAGTCAAGATATATCATGGCGCTAACCGTTGACGCAACGGAGTTATCCACATATAATAGATATTCAAAATGAAAAGGCAAAATTTGGCAATAAAGCAGTAGGGCAGTATGGCTGTAATGTCGTGGGGATGGTAACCGTCCTTGCAGCTTACCGCATTATCGCCTCACTTCATTACTGCTTTTCCCAATAAAGTTTCAGCCCATGACTAAATTTCAATTAAAATCAAACTTTACTCCCAAGGGTGATCAGCCGGAGGCGATTAGGGCGCTAACGGCTAATCTTATTCATGGCAATAAACATCAAACCCTGTGGGGTGTGACCGGCAGTGGCAAGACTTTTACGGTTGCTAATGTCGTTAACAATGTGCAAAGACCCACCCTTGTGATTGCACACAACAAGACTCTGGCGGCGCAGCTGGCGGACGAGTTTCGGGAAGTATTTCCCGATAATGCAGTTCATTATTTCGTTTCGTACTATGACTATTACCAGCCGGAGGCGTATGTTCCATCGACCGACACCTATATTGAGAAGGATTCCTCTATTAATGATGAAATAGATCGATTGCGCCACGCCGCGACTCACGCGCTTCTGACTCGGCGCGATGTAATTATTGTCGCATCCGTCTCTTGCATCTACGGCATCGGTTCACCTGAGTTTTATCAGTCGGCTAATTTTACTTTTCGTGTCGGGGAGGCTATTCCGCGGGATGATATGTTGGCAAGCCTTGTCAAACAGCAGTTCGAGCGCAACGACCTGGAGGTGAAGCGAGGTACATTTCGTCTTAAGGGGGATATTCTCGATCTTTTCCCTGCATACTCGGAGAATCTGGTCAGGGTCGAGTTCTTTGGTGATGTCGTCGAGAAAATATCTGAAGTTGCTTGGCCAAGCGGCGAGATTATCGGTAGGCTTTCTGAGTTTGAAGTTTTTCCAGCCAAGCACTTTATTACTCCAGAGAGCGTAGTGAAGGTGGCACTTGGCGAGATAAGAGCCGATCTTGAGAATAGATTGAGTGAGCTTCGCTCTGAGGGGAAATTGCTAGAGGCGCAGAGGTTGGAACAACGAACTAATTATGATCTGGAGATGATCGAGACGACGGGAATATGCTCAGGTATAGAAAACTACTCTCGATACTTCGACCGCAGAAATCCCGGCGAGCCGCCAACAACTCTGCTTGATTACTTTCCCGAGGATTATCTCTTGGTTGTTGATGAGTCACACATGACTATTCCCCAGATCGGCGGCATGCATGCTGGTGACTATTCTCGCAAGAAAAAACTAATCGATTTTGGTTTTCGTCTGCCCTCTGCTTTTGATAATCGCCCACTCCGTTTTGATGAGTTTGACAAGAAGAGAGGTCAGACGATATATGTTTCCGCTACTCCTGGTAACTATGAGTTACGCATGAGCGATACCAAGCCTAGCGACGAACGAGAGACGAAGGATGTTGCCGACGCTCGTCGCACCACAATCGAAAATCCGTTATCAGTTCTCGGCGAGGGTATCGTGCGTCAATTTATACGTCCAACCGGCTTGCTTGATCCCGGGATAGAGGTTAGGAAAACGGCCGGTCAGGTCAAGGACCTAATTAGCGAGATAAGGTTGCGCGTGGAGAGGAGCCAACGTGTCCTCGTGACGACCCTGACCAAAAGGATGGCAGAGGAGCTGACAGAATATCTAACAGAAAATTTTATTAAGGTTTCTTATATTCACTCTGACGTTGATACTCTGGAACGAAGTGAAATTTTGCATTCGCTCCGCTTGGGTAAATATGATGTTTTGGTTGGCATCAATCTGCTGCGCGAGGGACTCGATCTGCCGGAGGTGTCGCTTGTGGCGATTCTGGATGCCGACAAGGAGGGTTTCTTGCGCAGCCGCACCTCGCTCGTCCAGACGATCGGTCGCGCGGCCCGTCACTCCGAAGGTAAAGTAATTATGTATGCTGATTTGATGACTGAATCGATGAGGGTGGCCATAAATGAGACCAATGAGAGGCGCAAATTACAGGAAAGATACAACAAGGAACATGGAGTTACACCCCAGACCATTACCAAAACCCTTAAGCCTCAAATTGAGAAGGAAGAAAAAGAGCTCTTAGAAATAAACCGCTCTTTTAAGGGGTTGCCAGCACAGGAGAAGAGGAAAGTCGTTCGCGAGCTCGAAGGACTCATGCGCGAAGCAGCAGAACGGCTGGAATTCGAGCGTGCGGCCGAGATTAGGGATCAGATCGCCGCACTCGAGGGCTTGATCTAATAACCCATTTCTTTTTTTTGCGATAATACTACCTGATCAGCGGTAAGCATTTTAATGCTTGCATGTTTTTGCGTACTATCAATTGGTCTTATGCTAGATATCGTCGATCGTGCATATCCAGCATAATATTTAGCGATACAGGCGATATTAACTGGATTCGTCTCGATTCACGGCCATGGGTCTTGACAGAGACGTGGAAATATGCTAATATAGCAGCAACTTTAGTGAGTGACTTTGTTCGCGACCGGCATGATTTTCGCCGGCTTGCCGAAGAGTTCACTTTCAAAGTTTTCATTACACCCGCCAGTCTAGCCGCTTCAATGGTGACGGCTGGCACTTTCGGTCAGCTCCCCGGCAATGCCCGTTTGGTCGGGCAGGGGAGTGGAGGTTTGTGTTCAATGGGTAACGACAACAGGTTCGATCCGTTTGCACCGCGAGGACGCCAGGGGCAGGAGCCCCGGCGTGATGACTATCGTTCGGCTGAGCCGGTCCGCACGCGGAGCGGCCGCGTATCGAAAGTGATGGGGGCCCTGACTCAGTTCCTCGTCGCCATCGAGGGCGAAGAGGAACCGCAGGGTCGGGACTACGAGCCGCGATCGTATCGCGGCCCCGACGTACCCGACGTCCGCCGCTCCGCGCTTGGCGTGGCCATCGAGGCCACCCAGGCAGACTTCGACGAGGGCAAGGCCGCCGGGGCCTTCCCCGGCTGGGAAGAGAAGCGGAACCGGAATTTCGGCCTGATCGCCAGCGCCATCGGCGCCGCCCGCAGGGCAGACCGCAATGGTGACGACAGGGCCGGATACGAGGCTCTGCGCCAGGCTCGCGAGGTTCTGGACGAGGTGCGCAGCGCCCGCAAGGCCGCGCGCGTCGTCCCCTACCGCAAGGCGGGGGACGTTACGGCTCCGACCATTATGGTGGAGGAGCCGACTGGCCGGATCGTGGCCGAGCAGCGTCAGCCAGTGCGCGAGCAGCGGCAGGAGCGGGACAACACCCCGCCGCCGCCGGCCGAGAGGGCGCCGCGCAAGGCCCTCGGCATCGCGCGCCATGCTGTCCGTGAGCTTGGCCGCGAGGAGGATCTGGGTGATCTCGTGCAGGCAACCCAGGATCTGTTCGATGAGGCGCGCAAGGCCGAAGACCCCGACAAGCTCCGCGAGGCGACTATGATGGCCCTCAGCGTTGTGGCCATGTGCCATGACGTGCCCGAAGAGGACGTCGTCAGCTTCGCCCGGGCCCAGCTCGCTATCTGGGAGACGCAGTGGGAGCTGGACAGCCGCAAGGAGACCGGGGCGTTCGACGGCCGCCACTCCAGCGAGTGGGGTGCGATCGTCGGCGCTCTGCGCAACGGGCGCGACGCCTTCAGTGACGGCGCCTTCACCGAGGTCGTTCCGGCGCTTGAGCCGGCCTGGCAGACCTTCGCTGCCCTCGACCGCGAGGGCGAAGCCGCCGGCCGCACCATCGGAGCGCGTCTCCAGGCCAAAGAGGAGGCCGACAAAGCTGCTGCCGAGGCCCTCCGTGCCCAGAAGCAGGAGGCCGATGCCCGGCGCGAGCGCCTGCTGGCCCAGATCCGGGGAGAGAAGACCGCAGCACCGGCCACGGCACCAGCGTCCGAGCCTCAGTCCGCACCTGACAAGGGCAGCGGCAAAGGCAAGGACCGCAAGACCGAGGCCGAGCGCGAGAAGCCGATCGGCGGCCGCGGTGCCGCCAGGCGGCGTGTCGCCGAAGAAGCCCGCCTCACCGAAGAGGCCGGGCCCAGCGACACCGAGCCCATCGACGAGGTGCAGCAGGGCGACGACGGCCCGACGGTGCGGTTGGTAGCCGGGGACGACAAGCTCGCCACAATCGGGGACATCCTGTCCCCCGCGGACAAGGAGCTCCTCGAGGGCATCGCCAAGCCGAGCGCCAACGGCCGCAATCGCAAGCAGCGCGGCGAGCCCGCCGGCGCCGCGGCCTGACACACAGCCCTGAGTGGGGAGCGGACGCACGAACTACGCGGCCGCTCCCCCTCGGGGGACATTCCAAGGAGGAAGGTGCCATATTTACGGCAAACAAAAAACCGGTTGAAGACCGGCACATACCGAGACGGGCCTAGCCAGCCCGTTTTTTCTTTGCCCAGAAAGTAGAGAGTAGAAAGTAGAGAGTAGAAGGGAGGAGCACGTCTAAGTCTCTGTGTCTTTCCGAACTCTGTTTGGGGAGATCAAGGAAGAAAAGTGACAGAATACCCATGCGAGCGGTTGTGGACTTGCTAGTGGACAAGTGGGGAAAAGTGTGATTAAATAATGATTGTGAATCAGGACACGCGACCACAGAGAGGGGGAAAGTGGTATGAATGTGTGTTTGAACCTTGCTGGTTCGGTCGGAGTGAATGTTGCGGCAGTGAGGCGATTCATCGGCTATTCGGGCGGGCCAAACTCACTGATCATTGATCGGGTTGTGCCCGACACAATCGATAGCCCTGATGCTTTCCTTGATTTGCTAGGATTTGATCGGGCGGAGTGGGAGAAGTCGCGCAAGGACATTCTGATGCCTTGGGGCGCCCCTTGGGAGGGGATGCTAGCTAAAGCAATACGGAAGTTTGGGCTTGGCCGGGGGATCCGGACTTTTCCCGTGATTGGGAACCTGATTTATGGCCAGGAGCTGGGGATGGAAGTTGGCAACTCGACTTTGGGTTATTTCCCGGCTGAGCATCCGCAGATCGTTACTGCTGACGACATGGTGACGGAAATCGTTCTTGACTTCAGCGGTATTTCGCCGGAGGCAGAAGAGAATGCCAGTACTATTATCGGTGGGTCGCATCGCCGTGTCTTTCGGGTTTGTGTAGATACATTTGACCCAGATGCTATCAAAGAACGGTTAGAAGAATTACCTCTCCAAGATCGGCAGTGGCGGTTGCAACAATCCGGAGTTGTCCTACCGTGGGACAACCAGGCAGCGTCTGCAATCATGGGGGCGGTAACGGCAATGATTAAAGGAAGACTGGTGCATACTTACGCTCTCTTGGACGGATATCTCATTTGGTACATCTGGATCATGACAATCGCTTGATTGCCTTGATTATTCTTTGCCTCGGCACATTGCCGGGGCTCTTTTTGTGGATAAGTGCAAATTTGTAACTTTGACAAGCTTCTACGCATGATTTAATATGGCAAAGACAAAGATGAGGCGTAAATATGTCGGGCGCGAGGTCTAAGTAAATGAATGGAAGGAGTGGTGTGAAAGACAAGGGAGCAATGTTTGGACTAATCGTTCTGGTTGTCATTGTCGTTGCCGGAATAGCAATTGGTGCAGGTAAGGGCAAAGGCAGTGATAGCAGCTCTGGCGATGCATCTGCCAACAATTCTGTAAGTCAGGATTCTTCAGGGATGGATAATAGCAATATTCCTGATGGAGAAAGCGGAGAGAGTGCTGAATACAAGGAGAAGCTGGCCAAGTTTTTGGCCCAGAGGGGAGCGGTAATGTATGGGGCGTATTGGTGCCCTCATTGCAAATCTCAGAAGAAGGCTTTTGGCGATGCGTTTAAGTATGTCAATTACGTCGAATGCGACGCATCCGGCGAGAACGCGAATCCGGACGAATGCGCCGCAAAGGGTATTACCGGTTATCCGACATGGATCTATCAGGGAAAGTCTTACTCCGGATTCAGGAGCTTGTCGCAGCTGGCGCAGATGGTTGATTTTTCGTCCAGCACGTCACAAAGTGATGAATCAATAGATGATGTTGTTGTATCGGATGATGAGGCGGGAGACTCAACCGGTAAAACTGCAGAATAATAGATCAGTAGTTTTGCTAAATTATCATTGCAGCAGATGAAATAAACCACTTGAAGGCAAAAAATACGGTATCTGGCTATATTAGGGTTTTGCTGTATTCCCATGGTAATACTTCGCTGCTGGTCTTGATTACCTGGGGATAACTCAGGGTGAGAACAAAAGAGCAAGTGATAAAAGAGTGAAAGTAAATAACAAAAAGATATTTCCTACAAAAGATAATCTTTTCAGGTGAAAGCAGAAATTGGTTTTTTCTTCGCCAAAAGCAGCAATTCGCTTGACAGGAGTGCAGGCTCGAAAATAAAATTGTGAATGTAACCGCAATGTGTGAGCTCGCAAGAGTGAGGGTTGCAGTTAAACAATAATCAAAGGCGAAAGGAGGTGAAATAAAATGCAGGCTTATTGCGTAAAGTGCCGAAAGAAAGTTGACGTCTCAAACGCACAAGAGATCACAATGAAGAACGGCAAGCCAGCCATCCAGGGCACATGCCCAGCTTGTGGCACAAAGGTATTCCGTATCGGTAAAGCAAAGTAGTAGTTTCCAAGTTTTTGTTTTTGATTATGAGAGCCTGTCTGAAAACTGCCGCTGATGGCGGAGGTAAGTAGCTTTTAGTCAAATGGTGTTGGTTATGACTATTGGTGGTAGCTGTTAGACAGGCTCTTTGCGAAGATGTCCCCTCAAATAAAATTGTCGGGGCATTTTTGCATATTGGGGGGAGATTTTAGGATGCAGGATGTAGAGAGTAAGAGATGGCAAGGAACGCACAAGTATCCTAGCTGTACCTGCTTGTTCCTGCTCTTATTCTCTTTGCCCTCTACCGTTTTCTTTCTGCTTTGAGTGTTGAATTTTGCATCTGTCTCGATTATATTGTCGATATGCGATAGTCGGCCCATGTTATCTCTGCTGGCCGGTCATCTGACAGAGCCTGTTCGGTACGTGGCAGGCAGATCAAATCATCTATCAATTATTTGTTTATATTCATGAAACGTTCAGAATTATTTTTTGCCTCAATTCAGATTCCGGTAGATATCGTCATGATTATCACCGCCTTTGTTCTGGCTTATTACATCAGAATTGATCTTGAGGTGGTGCCAGCCTTCTCTGATATCGGTTTGCGAGAATATCTGCGGTACTCACTCTATCTTATGCCTGCATGGATAATTTTGTTGGGGCTAAATGATCTTTATGGCATCGGTAATACCAGGAGTTTCTGGAAAGAGTTGTACAGGATATTCAGTGCGTCATCAACGGCTATGTTAATCTTGATCGTGGCCATCTTCCTTTCCCGTTCTCTCTTTTTCTCTCGTCTGATATTAATCTTTACCTGGGGTTTAAGCGTTTTCACTCTTGCTTTCGGCCGGTTGCTTATTAGAGCAATCAGAAGTTATCTCTTCCGTTTTAAAATCGGAGTTAGCAACACTCTTGTTATCGGCGACAATGGCTCTGCCGAGAAGATAATTCAGTTCATCTCCCGCGATAAGAATTGTGGTTATAATATTTGCGGTATTTTGACAATTGATGGTAGGCCAAGCAAGAATGGGCTCAAGGTGTTGGGGGCGCTGGATGAGCTGGGTGATGTGATGACAAAATATCAAGTTGACGACGTTATAGTCACCGACGGGTCAATCCGTAAGTCTAATGGGTTGGATATTTTGCAGCTATGTGCTGACCGCCATGCCTCATTTCGTTACGTTCCGGATTTGTTGGCACTAGCCACAAAGAATGTTTCCCTTGGATTGGTTGGCTCTACTCCAGTGATGGCTCTTCAGCCGATTCCACTTGATGGTTGGGGACGTGTAACAAAACGAATTCTAGACATTCTCTTTTCGCTAGTCGCGCTTCTCCTTTCGTCACCATTGTTGATATTCGCCGCCGTTGGCACCAGACTTACCTCTTCTGGACCGATCGTCTTTAAGCAGAAGCGTGTTGGTCGTGATGGGCAGACCTTTGATTTCTATAAATTCCGCTCGATGTACTACGACAAATGTGATTATAGTGAGAAGGGTAAGAAATGGACGACAAAGGCTGACGAGAAGAGCAGAATTACTCCGTTCGGGCTTTTGCTGCGCAAGACCAACATCGATGAGTTGCCCCAATTCTTCAACGTTTTATTTGGCACGATGAGTTTTGTTGGTCCCAGGCCAGAGTTGCCCAAATTTGTTGAGCAATTTCAAAAAGAGATTCCAGAGTATTTTCGCCGCCACAGAGTCAAGTCAGGGATAACTGGTTGGGCCCAGGTTAACGGTCTTAAGGGAGATACATCAATCAAGGAGAGGGTTAAATATGATACTTACTATATTGAGAATTGGTCAGTCCTCTTTGATCTTATGATCATTTTAAAAACGGTTGGATTGGTGTTTTCTGAGGTCTTTGGCGGCAAGACGGAGTATAGGGCGCCGGAGACAATTCAGCCAAGTGGCACGGAAGTGAAGGAGTCGGTGACAGAATCAGTCGAGACAAAGTAGGTGTTCAGTATTAAGAATTAAGAATTAAGCATCGTGTTGTCGGGGCTATGATACGCAATACCTGACACGTAATAAGATTACAAAATGAAAGTTGCTCTAATACACGAATGGTTAACCAGTGTTGCTGGCTCTGAGCGAGTCTTGCTTGAGTTGAAGAAGATATATCCCGATGCTCCAATTTACACCTCCGTTTTTGATCCAGTCAAAGCTGCTCCCTTCGCTGACTTTGAGATCCATACTTCGTTTTTGCAGAAAATTCCTCTCATGAAAACCAGGCGAGAGGCGCTGATACCATTTACCCCATTTGCTTTTGAGCAATTTGATCTTTCTCAGTTTGACTTAGTCATCTCAAGCACCCATATGGCCGCGAAAGGTGTTATCACTCGACCAGACACGGTACACGTTTCGTATTGCCATACGCCACCGAGATATTTGTGGGAAGCCAGTGTTGACCCTAGGGCATCTAAGGGTAAGTTCTCTTGGCTGAGAAACATCACCTCTCACAAGATGAGATTGTGGGATCGCGTCGCCGCAGATCGCGTTGACCATTTTCTTGCTAACTCCGACTATGTCGGCAAGCGGATTAAAAAGTATTATGGCCGCGACTCAATCACTGTTCATCCACCTGTTGGTATCGAGCGATTTGAGCCGGTAGATAGTGACAAAGTCGGCAATTATTATCTTTTCGTCAGTCGTTTAATTGGTTACAAGAAGTGCGATCTGGTCATTGATGCCTTTAATGATCTCGGCTTGCCACTGAAGATAATCGGCCAGGGGCCAGACAAGGCCGCTTTGGAGCAAAGAGCGAAGAAAAATATTGAGTTTCTCGGTTTCTTGAGTGATGAGGAAATCAAGAAATACTATGCAGAGGCGCGGGCTTTTGTTTTTGCTGCAGAGGAGGACTTCGGCATCGTTCCCGTTGAGGCAATGGCCGCCGGTCGGCCGGTTATTGCCTATGGCAAGGGTGGAACAGTTGAAACCGTTGTTCCGGGTGTTACCGGGGTGTTGTTTGAGGAACAGACCCCCCAATGTTTGATCGATACTGTGAGAAATTTCAAGCCGGACAAGTTCGATAGCGGCAAAATACGTAAGCATGCGGAGACCTTCTCCAATGAACGCTTTAGAAAAGAGTTTAAGGAAACAGTTGATAGAGTGCTAAAAAATGATAAATAACGTATAATATTTGAGAGATATTTAATTGCAGCGAACTCAAAAGGAGGAGTATGGCGCAAGATGATGCGGATCAGCAGGTTGATTTCAAGGAGAAGATCTCAAATGATATTTTTTCTGTTATTGGAGCAGCGGATCTGCCAGATGAGGAAAAGGGTATTTTGTTGGCAAAGATGATGGATCTCATTCAAACACGTACGCTTATGCGAGCAACTGAGGGTTTGGATGATGACAAGAAGGAAAAACTTTCTGACCTGGCAGAAGCAGGCGACACTGAAGCAGTGGAGTCGTTTTTGTTTGAGGAGGTACCAAGTTTTGAAAGAATGTTTGAAGAGGAAGCAGAGAAACTGCGTAATGAGCTCATAGTAGAATTCGCCGAATAGGAGGGAAAATGTCAGAAAATCAAGGCGGATTAACGCCAGATGATATTAAGCGGGCTTTTCAGAGTGGACCGTTGGGTATGCCCGAGAGTGTTGCTGGTGGTGCTAATGATGACGATAGAAGGTTTGGCGCAGTCGCTAACATTGATGCTGGCCAAGATAGAAATACTACTACGGATAACAACGAGGAGATTCCTCCTGTTGGGCCACTCGGAATGCCAGACGATGTGATCGGAGGTCCCGGTGATGATGAGGTGCCTGCAAGTGTTACTGCCCCTGACCTAAATAACGACGAGGCGGGCAAAGCTTCTCCTGAAGCCACTGTAGAACCTCCTGTGCGCCAGCCAGTGTCACCTGATGTTGCACAGGATAGAACGCCAGACGGTGAGAGACATGACCAACAGGGTGAGAGCGAGGAAGCAAAACGTACGAGAGAAGAGGTCGAGCGACGCAAGGCAGAGGAGGATCGTAAGCAGAAAGAGCTTGAGTTGAAGCGCAAGGCCGTCGAGAGGTCGCTCGATGATAAATTCAAGAAACATCAAGAGGTCATTAATAAAGAAATCGAAAACAGAGGGCCTCTTGCCCGATTTTGGCAGTTTTACCAGAGAAATCACATGGCAAGAACGGTCTCCGGTGTTCTGACGGTTGGTATGGCCGCAATCCCCGGCGGCAGATTATTGGCAAATGGTGTCAGGCTTATGACTAGCTTTCTGGGCGGTGCTACAGCGGTTGATGCCGGCTGGATGAAGCGACAAGAAGCAGCGCTAACAGTCGATTTTGGTGATTGCAAGGACAAGGATGGCAATTGGGATGCGAGAAAAGTCTCGGCCAAAATGAAGGAGATGCCAAAGGAGAAGGTTGTTGAGGTATACGCACGACTCGAGGCCATCTCTACTGCCAAAGGTTTGAAAATCGATTCCTCTCTTCTGCGGAAAGAGCAAGAAGACTACAAGAAGTACATGGGGAAGAGAAAAGGTGTCGTCAGAGGATTCGACAAATTACGTGATAACTTCAGTAAGATGCCCTGGTGGGGCAAAATTGGTGTCTCTGTCGGGCTGGGTGTTCTTGGTCTCAAGGTTGCAGGTCTTGGCGCTGCCGGCTTGGCAGTCAATGGTGTTATTCAGCTCGGACTCGGAGCGCTTCGCTCGACACGAGAGACCTCTAAGTTGGCATCTGATCATTCAGCTATTATTGAAGCTGCAAGGCGTGAAATGGTTAGGCGCAGCACCGACACTGATCCTGCTAAAAGGTTTAATGTAGAGACAGATTTCGGCAAGGTGGCCGAGGTTCAAGAACAATTCAAAACAGAGCGCAAGAAGAGTGCGCTGGTTGGTGGTGGCAAGGGTGTCGCAACAGTTGTTGCCCTCCGTATCGCCTTCCTGCTAGGAAAGAAGCTCTTGGGCTATGACGTTGACATGGGCAGAGATCTTCTGGGCATGGAGAAAGCCGCAGCAGCAGGCGCTGCCCATCGTGTTACAGAGGTTTCTCCTCAACCAAGTCAGGATATTGCCGAGCCGGGCAATAAGGTCGAGGTTGACGTTGATGGCGAGGCTCCTGCAGGTGTTGTTCCGTCTGATCCGGGTGAAAACAAAGATGTTGTTCATGGTTCAGCGCCTGATACACATGGATCTGGAGTGCCAGGTGACACAGATAAAACAGACGTACTGCATTTGAGGGAGAAGGTTGAGGGAGTGCTCCATGAACCAGGGGCCGGCGCTGCCAGGCGACTTGCTCAGGAGATCGTAGACACTCACAGAAAAGCCAATCCAGAAGCATATCCTACCACCAATCACTATTTTGCTGCTATCCGAGCAGAAAAAGAAAAATTGATGGAAAGCGGCTATTTTGATTCCAGAGATGAGTCTTTGATTGCAGCTACCGCAAAGGAGATGCCGGGCAACATTACTCCTGGCCAGGATATGAAAGAGGTTATGGCCGAGTTGCCTAAGTATATGCCAGATGACGACAAACCATTTGCGCCAAGGACTGGTGGGGTAGAATCACATCACACTCACAGATCTCGAGTTGAGGTTGATGAACAGGAGCATCCTGTCAAATTGGCCTCGGCGCCAGAAGTTGGTGATGGCCACGCACTGGGTGCCAACGAAGCGACAGAGGCGCAACCAAGTATTACTGTTGAAAGTTTTAGCGAAAAAACCAAACTAGAATTCCTTCCTGCCACGAAGTTGGACGAATATCTAAAGTGGCTTGAGTCTAATCATTCAGGGTCAGCTCCCGTACCCGAGAGTTACAGTAGTGGAACTGTTATCAGTAAAGATGCCCTCGGCGCCCTCATGCGAGGAGAAGCTGGCCAAAACAGCAAATACCTGAGCGATATCGTTGGCAATATGCTGCTTCGCATGGATAATGCTGATCGAACAGGAGTGAATGAGATTAGGGTTGTTGCAGATGGCGACAATAGACACCTCATGTTTCCTGTTCACTCTACAGCTCCTGGTCATCCGGTTTTGAGGTGGGTAAACGTAGAAATCAATCATCAGTCACCAATAGAAATTGACAAGCTGATTCATGAGAACAATCAGCCAAGTTGGAGACGGGCCTGGGAATTTATCACTGGTCGAAGCAACGCTGGCTGGTATGATCAACGTTTGTCAGAGTTGGATAAGTCAAGGCTTGAGACACCGGCGACAGCAGTCGAAGAACATGATCTCATAACACCGCCAGAGTCACCGCAGGCAATTGAGGCTGCCAGCGCTCTTGCAGATGCACAAGGACTAAAGGACAGAGCAGATGAGTCACTTCTTCGGGCCAGGGAGCAATTAGATTGGGCCAGCAGCCACCCGGATGAGCCAGCGGTGCACGAAGGTGGTGCCGGTTACATTGAGAATCTAAGGCAGCGCGTGTTGCAAGCAGAATTGGAAGCTGCCAAGAGCGGTCAGATATTGGAAGCAGCACAAAAACGACTTAACTTGTTGTCTAACCCAGAACCTGGAGTGCAAGAGGAGATGGACACCGAGAGGGAAAAACACAGAGTTGGCTTTGAGCAGCAAGGCGAGACAAATGCCGAGTCAAGAGCAGAGCGGCTTACACATCTAAGAAAAGAGCACGAAGAACTAATCTCACAGCGAGATAGAAACGATAGGTTGTACTATGCAACGAACGGTCCAGAGAGACTAGAACGGCTTGAGAAGGAGATGACTGGACTAGAGGCAGAGGGTGGTTCTGGCAACGTCACGGTGACTACTTCAGATGAGGGTGAAGATGGGGCGGGCGCCATACCAACACCGACTATAGCTGATCAGCAGCCGGAATCTTTTGTTCGCCCTTCGCGCACATGGGAGGAGACGACTGGTGCTGCGACTTCCGGTCAGAGCACTCCGACTACTCCGGGCCGAGTAGAAACATATGATCCCGAGAGTGCTCAAGATCAGTCTCAGTCCCAAATAGTCCCGAGCGCTTCTTCGTCAAGTCAGCGTGTCGAAGTATCAACGGAAGATGAATATATTAAGCAGAGGCATCAATTTAGTCAGGCCAAGGACGGTCCCGAGATAGAGGTTCCTGCCACAAAGCAATAAGCAAACTAACTTTGCGACATGGTCTACTACGATATGGATATGAGCCGGTGGAGATAATATCAAAGCCGGTTTTTGGTCTGCAATAATCCAATGTCTCAATATTTTTACCATTGACAATAATAGGCCATTGTGATTACATACATAGGCAGTGCATCCACTTCTCCAGTGAAAGGAGGTGGCCAAGTGGATCTTGAGTGCCTCCGGGCTACTCTTGTGCAAGCCGCCCAAAGGTCGCCGACTGGCATGTCAGTCGGCGAATATGGCTTCGACGTTGAAGACTGGGGTCTTCCCGTCGACGCAGCGCCAGGCGAGATCCTCGACTTCTGGCGCACAGCAACCGGCAGAGAAGACCCAGTCTCTGCCGTACCGACCGGGCCGATCGATTTTGCCCTGAGTGATCTCTATAGTGACGCTGTCGGGAGATATCTCAGAACGGAGCTCGGTAATCATCTCGCGTACTTCCCCATCCCTCCCCGGGATCGGGACAACGACTAGGACTCAGCACTCCTCATCCCCGCCTCGACCTCCGGTCGGGGCCCTTTTTTATATCTGACAGTTTTATGGTAAAATCTTTATAAGGCGTAAGGCCTGCCCGCAGTCGCTTCGCTCCAGGCGATGCAGGCGGGCGTAAGGCGGTATTTCTAGTATCTGGAGGTGGATTGGGGGAAGACGATCTCAAAAAAGAAGAGAGTAGCGACGACTCGACAAGAATAGATCGAATTGGCGTTTTCTATGAATCTGAGCTCGAACCAGAGAACAGGGATTTTTTTGTTGTCCCTTCTGATAAGGAAATCAAGAGCTTGTCAAAGCAAGAACACCCAAACTTTATTTCTAACAAAGCAGCCGTATTTACAATCAAGCAGAAGGGCTTTATTGGCCTAAAGGCAAGGTCTGCCCGTCACAAAATTAATTTAAAGCTTTCGAGTGTTCGACAGTACCAAACTGGAGTTGCTTCGATTCTGATACTTTGCCTTGTCCTGTTTACTTCGTATAAGGCATTCGGCGCAAAGAGTCAGGTCGAAACACTGACTGCGAGCGCACAAGAGCATCTGGTATCGGCTTTTGACTCAATCGAGAGCGGCGATGTTTCACGAGGACTAGAAGAGGCAGACCAAGCCAAAGATGATATCGGTCAATTAAAATTGCTTGTTCAGTCGTGGGGGCAGGACATCAAGTACTTGAGTCTTGTTCCCGGCCATAGCTCCAGACTGGTCGCGTATGAGCGTTTTTTAAATAGTATTTATGCCATCCTAAGCGCTCTATCTGACTTTGAGCATTCTCTAAAGGTATCATTTGCCAATTCGGTTGCCTCTACTTCTGATAGCGGAATTCCAACAGCTGACCTAGTGCTAATTCAGACTGACCTGGAGATTGCGCTTGCCCGGGCAAAAGATCGACTTGAGAGTAGCAAGAAAGAATTAGAAAAGACCTCTAGTTCTATGCCTAATGCTCTGGCGCAAGAGAGCAAGAAGGCCATTGATATTATTGATAAGCTTGATTCAACGCTCGACCAGACGGGGGTTTTTGTCAAAGATGGCTTGCCGTGGTTATCCGGTGATGGCGGCACGAGAAGAATCCTTATCCTCTTTCAAAACAATACTGAGATACGTGGTAGCGGCGGTTTTATCGGTTCGTTTGCGGTTGCAAGTTTTTCTGATGGCAAGCTCGCTGATATAGAATTCGAGACAAATATTTACAAGCTAGACAAAGCTTTTTCTGCCCACACTAAGGTTGCCATCCCCAATGAGCTCGAGACAATGGCTGAGTCATGGGCCATGAGAGATAGCAATCTTGCGATCGATGGTCCAGAAAGCTTCTCCAGGGTCATGGAGTTTTATGAACTAGAATCGGGTAAAAAAGTCGATGGGGTCATGGCCCTGGATACGACTCTTTTTATTGACCTCCTGAGAATTGTTGGGCCGATAGATATGCCTGAATTTGGCAAGACCATCGGTTACGATAATTTTCTGAAAGATGTGCAGTATGAGGTTGAGCGAGGTTACTTTGAGCGGGACGGTAGTGATGTTGAGAATGAGCCAAAGAAAATATTGGCAGTTATGATGCCAATATTTATTAACCGTCTTTTTGATGGCTTTGGTAGCGCTGAGAAGTCAAACCTAATGCTGGAGGCGCTCGGACGCGGATTGAAGGAAAAGCACATGTTGCTAAATTTCAAGAATTCCAGCCTTCAGGAAATGTTAGAGAAGTTAGATTATGCCGGAAAGGTCGAGCACATGCTAGCTGATTACTTATTTGTTCATAATACAAATATCGGTGGAGCTAAGAGCAGTCTAAATGTTAAAGAGCTGGTCAAATATCAGGTTGATATCGCGGGTTCGGGAGAAATAAAATCGAGAGTGGAGATAAACCGTAAGCACAATGGTGATGGCAACTGGCCCGATGGTGCAAATGTAAATTTGATCCGTGTTTTGTTGCCGCAAAACTCAACAATCGATTCTTTTTCCAATATATCGGGCAGTTTTTGGCCGCATAATGACAAAAAGTATTCATCATCCAGACTGTATGAAACGGGCGAAGAGGCTGGCAAAACAAAGATTAGCTTCTGGCAGAACACTGAACCAGGAAAGTCGTCTAAGTCATCCTTTGAGTACGCGCCGAATTACCGTGTTGAGACAAGCGCCCAAACAATGACCTATAAGCTCTACTTACAAAAACAGCCGGGAAGCATTGGTGATGATTATGAAATAGCAATAAAGTATCCTGCGAACTACAAGCCGATAAATGTGAAGAACTATGATGCGATTAATCACAGGATTTTGATTCGGCACACCCTGCTTCAGGACAAAGAGTTCTCTGTTGAGTTCGAGAAGATTAAAAAATAGACCACCGGACCATGCTAGTATCCTTTGGTCTATTTTTTAATCCGTCACCCAAGAGCGCAATTTTTGTGCTTTTAGGAACGGGGCCAGGCAAAGTTGGCGTGATGATATGCGCCTGGCCGGGGGTGCTTTAGCGGTGGTGCCGCGTCAGCGTTTGAGTACACCGGCAAAGAAGACGCCGGCGTCGGCGGGCAGTGAATCTGCCCAGTTGGGATTGCACAGAAGCAGCTCCTGATTGTCCGGGAGAGGTGTCAGTCCTTTTCCCCGGGCTACGTTGAAGCGAATCTCGCCCATGAGCAGGGTGTTGCCGCCTCCAGGGCGCAGGCTGCTGATCGCCAGCGTAATCTGACCGACCCCGTCGGCTGGTATCGTAACAGTATCCTGTTTTTGCGGCGCCAGGCGCCGCTTGGCTATGAGCCACTTGCCAGGTTCGATCTCCCGTGCCCCGTGGACCGGGGAGCTGGAGAAAACTTCCACCTGGCGCCAGCGTGGCACTGGGCAGAGCTCACCCGGCTGCGCTTTGGCTGCCAGCATGTTCAGCCGTCTGTCGAGTGGCTGAACTGTCGGTTGGAGATTGTCCAGCCCGATGGCAAGCAGCTTTGCCCCTGCACCTACCTCAAACCAGCGCAGGTTGGGGGCAATGTCGGATAGTAGCCCTACTGGCTTGCCATCGCACCTCACGGAGGCGCCCACTCCGTGAAACTCCACATACCTCGTGTGATCGAACATCTGTAAACTTCCTCCCTCTGGGACTCCGCTGCCAGCACGACATTTACCCTGCTTGGGTAAGAGCAGGGCAGCGCCCCGAACTTTCGGAGCAGCTTGGCTGACTAGCGGACAGGCGGCGCGATAGTCGTGCCGTAGGGTTCGCGAGTCGGATAGTGGCGATACGCTTAATCGTTTGACTGAATTATACGCTGGATTGGTCGGTTGTCAAGAGAGCTGGACATTAAGATTATGTTTCGGAGATTTGTATTTCCAGCGCTCGCGTTGTCGTGTCCAATGGTTGGATTTACGTTAGTTTCTTGGCTGCCGCACAACTTTCAGACTTGATGCTTCAATCTGGCCATGATACAATGCTATTGCGAGAAACATTCGTTTTCTCTTTTTATTGCGAGAAACAAACCAATGCACAAGACATAACAACCACAGGCGCGAATTGTTCTCGTTGGGTGGGTAGAGGCAGAACGATAAGTTAGAAGAACTTGTGTTGTCTGGTAGTTGCAATTAGCGTTGTTTTCGATTCGTACCACATATACATTTTTGCTTAATCTAATTGGAAAAAACTATGGTTGCAGACAAGAATTTAAATGCTGCTGATGAATATGATGCCTCGAAGATTACGGTTCTAGAGGGCTTGGCGCCGGTACGCAAGCGTCCTGGTATGTATATTGGCGGAACCGGCATAGATGGACTTCACCATCTTGTTTGGGAAATTGTCGATAACTCAATCGATGAAGCAATGGCCGGATTTTGTACTAAGATCGAAATAACACTACAGAAGGATGGTTCGGTGTCCGTTTATGATAACGGCCGAGGAATCCCAGTTGATGTTCACAAAGTGACTGGTAAATCTGCGCTTGAGACGATTTTGACCACGCTGCATGCCGGGGGAAAGTTCGGTGATGGTGGCTACAAGGTTTCCGGTGGTTTGCACGGTGTTGGTGCTTCTGTTGTTAATGCTCTATCGGTCTGGTTGCGTGCTGAGGTTAGAAAAAACGGTAAACTTTACATGCAGGAGTATGAACGCGGAGACGCTAAGGCAAATATTAAGGCAATCGGCACCTCTGATGACACTGGAACGACAATCACATTCATGCCTGATCATGAGATATTCAAGTCTCTCGATTTTTCCTTTGAAACCATCCTCTCTCATTGTCGCCAGCAAGCCTATCTGACAAAGGGCGTAATGATCACGGTTCGGGACGAGCGGGATAAGTCAGAGACCAAAAAGCAAAAGGATGAAGAGAGTGAAGAATTTGATCCATCTGAAATCCAGAGTGAAGCCGACGAGGACTCGGGTGATTCCGGAGAAGTTCACACTGGTAGAGGTGAGATTAAAGATGGGGATGAGCCGAGCTATTTACAAAAGAGCGGCCCTAAGCAATATTCCTTCTATTTCGAGGGTGGTATCGCTTCGTATGTCAGGCACTTGAACAGGAGCAGAGAGCCACTAAATAGCTCCCCTTTCTATGTTGAGAAGGAGCAGGATGACGTCGTGGTTGAAGTTGCAATGGCTTACACCGATGACTACAAGGAACACTCTTACTCATTCGCCAATAATATTTTTACACCGGAGGGTGGCACTCATCTGACCGGTTTCAAAACCGCCCTAACGCGAATTATTAATACCTATGCACTCAAGAATAACCTCATAAAAGGTATGACGTTGACTGGTGAGGATGTTCGAGAGGGCCTTACTATGGTGCTGTCTGTAAAATTGCGCGACCCTCAATTTGAGGGACAGACCAAGGCAAAACTCGGTAACACTGAGGTGAGGCCAATCGTCGATTCAATTGTCGGTACATACCTTTCTTCTTATTTGGAGGAGAATCCTGGTGAAGCTCGCAAGATAATCGAAAAGTGCTCTTTGTCCGCCAGGGCAAGAATGGCAGCTAAGGCTGCTCGTGAAACGATCATTCGGAAGGGCGCACTTGATGGCATGACCTTGCCGGGCAAATTGGCTGATTGTTCGTCAAAGGATCCCAAAAAGACAGAAATTTACATCGTCGAGGGTGATTCGGCTGGCGGTTCCGCTAAACAAGGGCGTGACAGAGCCTTTCAGGCGATTCTGCCTCTACGCGGCAAAATATTAAACGTTGAGAGAGCCCGTCTTGACAGAATGCTCTCATCTGAAGAAATCAAAGCCCTGATTGTTGCCATGGGCGTTGGCATTGGTGATGATATAGATTACTCCAGATTGCGTTACGACAGAATAATAATTATGACAGATGCAGATGTTGACGGAGCACATATACGTACACTGCTTCTCACTTTCTTTTTCAGGAACTTCCCGGAGATGCTGAGCAATGGTCATATTTATATAGCTCAGCCACCGCTTTATTCGATCGCGAAGGGCAAGGAAAAGTACTGGGTTTATTCTGATGCAGAAAAAGATGAAACTGTGAAGAGAATTACCGGGGGCAGGAGTGAGGCGGCCAAGCCAATGATTCAACGTTATAAAGGTTTGGGTGAGATGAATCCAACTCAACTCTGGGAGACCACTATGAATCCAGAGAAACGTGTTTTGTGGCAAGTTACGATGACTGATGCCGAGCGAGCAGATGAAACATTCACTATGCTGATGGGCGATCAAGTTCCGCCTCGAAAGCGCTTTATTCAAACCAGAGCAAAGAGTGTACAAAATCTAGACGCTTAATCAATCCATCATTTAAACGTAAAGAAGAGAATTTATGGAAGACGAGAAAGAAGAGACAATAATCGAACAAGAGCCGGAAGAGAGCGAAGGCAAAGAAGAAGTTGCCGATGAGATAGCGGCTGAAGCACCTGCTGTGCCATCCGAATCTGAAGGCAAGGATCTTGAAAAGGTCGGAAAGCTTGTTCCTAAGAGCGATAAGCTTGATGACAAGTCTATTGATGGGCCTGTTTATGATCCAGCTGTCGGAAACTTGAAGCCTCGCGATCTTAATCATGAGATGGAGACATCTTATCTTGATTATGCTATGAGCGTTATTGTTTCGCGTGCTCTTCCGGATGTTCGTGATGGTTTGAAGCCGGTGCATCGACGCGTTATTTATGCTATGCACGACACAGGACTCACTCATGCTGCAAAATATCGCAAGTCTGCTAAGGTTGTCGGTGAGGTAATCGGTAATTATCACCCTCACGGTGACGTAGCTGTATATGACACACTTGTTCGTTTGGCACAGGATTTTTCGATGCGTTATCGTTTGGTTGATGGCCAGGGTAACTTTGGGTCAATGGACGGTGACTCTGCTGCTGCCATGCGTTACACAGAGTGTCGCATGACTGCTTTGGCTGGAGAGCTGGTGGCTGATATCGACAAAGATACAATCGATTGGCAAGACAACTATGACGGGTCAACCAAAGAGCCAAAGGTGATGCCGGCTCGCGTACCCCAATTGCTTCTTAATGGTGCGATGGGCATCGCTGTTGGGATGGCAACCAATATTCCACCCCACAATTTGACTGAGCTTGCTAACGGCATAATTCATCTAATCGATAATCCGGAGGCAACAGTAGAAGACCTCATGCAGTTTATTCAGGGTCCTGATTTTCCTACTGGGGCCAATATTTATAACACTGAAGATATCAAAATGGCGTATGCGACCGGCAAAGGCCGTATCATGATGCGAGCCAAGGCAGAGATTGAGGAGACAAAGCGCGGTTTCCGCATAATTATTTCCGAGATTCCTTATCAGGTTAATAAGGCCTCTTTAATTGAGAAAATTGCTGAACTAGTAAAAAATAAGCGGGTTGATGGGATATCTGATATTCGTGATGAGTCAGACCGTACGCAGGCCGTTCGCGTCGTTGTTGAACTTAAATCTAGCGCGTATCCGAAGAAGGTATTGAATAGGCTTTTTGAGCTGACTCCGATGCAGACTGCTTTCCATGTCAACATGTTAGCACTTACACCCGATTTAGAGCCGCGGGTTATGACACTGCGTGATATCTGCCAGTTTTACGTTGCCCATCGTCAGGAAGTGATCGAGAGGCGCACTAAGTTCGAGCTCAAGAAGGCTGAGGAGAGAGCGCACATCTTGGAGGGATTAAAGATTGCTCTTGATCACATTGATGAGGTCATCAGTACGATTAGATCTTCAGCCAATCGTGAAGAAGCGCACAAGAATTTAATGGCCAAATTTGGTCTTTCTACTATACAGTCAAACGCGATTCTTGATATGAGGTTATCATCATTAGCTGCACTGGAGCGCAAGAGGATTGAGGAAGAGTATGAAGAAGTATTACGAACTATCGATTACCTCAAAGATCTTCTTGCCCATCCAGAAAAAATTCTTGGATTAATTAAGGCTGATCTGAAAGATGTTATTAAGAGATTTGGCGACGAGCGACGAACTACGATTATTCCACACGCACTGGGAGAGTTTAGGGCTGAGGATCTTATACCGGACGAACAAGTCATAGTTTCTATTTCTAGAAGCAATTATGTCAAGCGCCAGGATGTAAATTCGTACCGAAAGCAAATTCGTGGCGGCGTTGGTATTGTTGGCATGACAACCAAAGAGGAAGACATTGTCGACTATCTTGCTTGCGCCAACACCCACGACGACGTTTTTTTCTTTACTGACAAAGGCCGAGTTTTCAAGAGCAAAGTTTATGAATTGCCGGCCACTTCCAGACTCGCTAAGGGCACACCGATTGTGAACATAATTCAGCTTTCTCCCAATGAAACTGTAACAGCAGTCCTGACGATACCAAAGGGCAAGAATAACAATAAATTCTTTGTCATGGGGACTAAAGACGGTCAGATCAAAAAGACGGAGATTTCTCAGTATGACAATATAAGAAAGACGGGAATTATTGCTATCGGATTGAAGGGCAAAGACGAACTCAAGTGGGTAAAGACCACCTCCGGGGAGGATGCAGTTGTAGAGGTAACAGAGAAGGGTCAAGCAATTTGTTATCTTGAGAGTGATGCTCGCCCGATGGGCAGGAGTGCCTCTGGGGTTACTGGCATGAGACTGAAGAATGGGGACAAGATCATGTCCATGGATATCGTTCCTCAAAAATACTTTTCAACTGATAATTCTGTCGGTCAGAGCGGTGCAGACATGTTGGTCGTTCTCGAAAATGGCTTTGGCAAGCGAACAAGTCTAAATCATTTTCACCTACAAAAACGTGGCGGCTATGGCATGCGAGCAGCAAACTGTACAGAAAGAACCGGAAACTTGATCGGTATGAATATTACATACAGCAATGAGGGAGATGTTGTTTTGGCCTCGCGCAATGGTCAGTTCATCCGTTTAGCCTTAGTCAACATTAAGCGACTTGGGCGCGACACACAAGGTGTGACATTAATGAAACTCCGTCCCGGTGATAAGGTTGCGTCAGTTGCCCTTCTTCTGGCTAATAGCGATGAAATTGTCGGCCTGGATCAAGGAGATTTGGTCGAGGCTAGGAGTGAAGCATTGATTGATAAGCCCCTTAAAAGTAGTGACGCAGACGGTGTTTATGAATCGCCGGAAGAAACCAAAAAAGAGCACAAGGGCAAGCCGAGCATAAAAAAACGCGATGAAATTGCAACCACTGGTGAAGAGGTTGCTAATAAAGTTGAGGAGGGTTCTTTGACTGAGGAAATTTCACAACCAACTCCGTCAGATCTTCATGTTAAAGCATACAGTGACAAGGTTATCGTCGATGATAATGGCGGTGACACAACTGATTCTGGGGCTGATTCATCAGAATCAAAAGAGGTTAATTATTGGGGTCGGAAGTAGTTCAGCACATTATTTGGACTGAACCTGATTTGCTTGCTAAAGACAAGCAAATCTTGTATAATAGACATGTATGACCATATTTTGTTTCTTGTGATATGCGTTATTGATCTGTCTCACGTGCACGTGCCCAACAATGTGGTTTAATCGTTAAGGATCTGGCCTCGAAATATTGGAGAGGTTCAGTGTTTGCAATAGAGGCGCCACCTTGGCGCTAAGTTCTTTGTTGAGCATCGGCAACCGACTAATCATGTCTGGTAATAGTTAAGCTGAGACTGGAGTGAACAGGATGGCACGGGTTAAGAAGAGAAAACTAAGCAAAAAAGAAGAAAAGGCGGCTCACAAGGCTGACGGTTTTGCTATTGAGAGAGAGAACAACTTAAATTTGAGCGAGAGAGCTAAGCCTGTTGAGAAGGCCAAGAAAATCGTATCTATCCCAGAGATAGTTTCTGTCAAGGATCTTGCGGACCGAGCTGGATTGGCTGTAACGCAAGTGATCAGTGCACTTATCAAGAATGGTGTACTCGCTAGTATCAACCAGACAATTGATTTTGAAACAGCTGCCATTGTTGGTGATGATCTTAATCTGGAGATCGTGCACGAGAAAGAGGGCGCAAATAGACCTGTGCAACAGAAGGAAGTTCATACAACCACTAATGAGGCAGACCTAGAGATTCGCCCTCCTGTTGTTACGGTTATGGGTCACGTAGACCATGGCAAGACTACCCTGCTTGACAAAATACGCTCCGCTAAGGTTGCAGAGGGGGAATCGGGCGGTATTACTCAGCATATCTCGGCTTACCAGGTTAATCTCGCCAGTACTAAAAATCCTGATATCAAAAGTCGAACCATTACTTTTTTGGACACCCCTGGTCACGCTGCTTTCTCTCGAATGAGGGAACATGGCACAACTATCACCGATATTGTTGTTCTTATCGTTGCTGCAGATGACGGTGTCATGCCGCAAACTGCCGAAGTTATTGAGAAGGCGAAATCAAACAACGTGCCCATTATTGTTGCCATCAACAAGGTTGACCTGCCTGACGCGGATGTGATGAAGGTCAAGCAACAATTGACCGAATATGAATTAGTGCCAGAGGAATGGGGCGGAAAAACAGTCATAGTAGAAATTTCCGCCAAGACTGGTGCGGGGGTTGATGATCTGCTCGAAATGATTTTACTCCAGGCCGATCTGTTGGAATTTAAAGCAAATCCAAAAGACAAGGCTGTTGGTGTGATCATTGAATCCCACATGGAGGTTGGAAGAGGTGCTGTTGCTCTCGCTTTGGTAGAAAATGGTACCATTCATCAGGGAGAGGCTGTCGCAATTGGCCGATCCTATGGGCGAGTCAGGATCCTAGAGAACCAGAGCGGCAAGAAGATTGTGTCAGCAGGCCCAAGTTCTCCTGTTCGCATCGCCGGGTTGAAGTCTCTGCCAGGTTTTGGCGATAGACTTCTTGCTTTCGACAATGAGAAAGAAGCCAAGGACGCTGCGATGAAGGATCAGAGACTGCACTCGACTCTTCATGTTGCCACAGCCAAGCGAGTTGCTGGAGAAAATGGCGATGAGGATAAAATTGAACTGGTTCAACTTAATCTAGTTATAAAGAGTGATGTTGTCGGTTCTTTGGAAGCAATCAAAAAACTTATTTCTGAAATCAAGAGTAAAGAAGTTAGTGTTCAGATTATCTCCGAGGGCGTTGGGCCGATTTCTGAGTCGGATATAACTCTCGCCATCGCAACAGGTGCTGAGGTTATTGGTTTTCGAGTGCCGGTGCTGATGGCAGCCAGGAAGATTGCAGATAAGGACAAGATTTCTCTAAAAACTTTTGATGTTATTTATGAATTGGTTGATGATATTAAAGCAACTCTCTCTGCCGCTTTGCCACCGCTGATTATTGAGGAAGAATTAGGTCGTGCTAAAGTTCTTGCCATTTTCCGTGATGACAAAAAGGGCGTAGTTGTTGGTGGTCGGATCGAAGATGGAAGAATTTCCTCCAGAGACTCAGTCAAGATTTTGCAGGATGGAAATATGAAGTATTCAGCGAAGCTCAGCTCTCTTCGCCAAGAGAAGAATGAGGTCAAGGATTGTTCTGTCGGTACTGAGTGCGGCTTTGGGTTGCCAGCTGGTGCGAATGTTGCCGTTGGCGATACCTTGGTTGCTTATAAAACAATCGAGAAAGAAAGAACCGTCGAGTAAAACGGTCAAGATCTAGAGCAAAAGAGCAGGTGTAGCGCCTGCTCTTTTGCTTTTATAGGCCATATTTTAGCTTTCTACCATTGCATTTTGTCAATATTATGTTATGATGTTATGTCGCACTGGAGATTCAGGGGCATCAGACATCGAAAAGGGAATTGTTCTGATAGAAGGACTGCAAGCGATCCTGGCTGTTCTGGTCTGGTGGATAAAATCACCAATATCATGAGCGGGCACGTACTGATAGGAGGAGATGTGGCGCTTCACTGGTTCTGGAAGACAGCGGTCGAACTTGCCGTGATAGTAGCTGCCGCCTACGGGCTCACCATCTACGAACACGGGCTTGGCTTCCACTGGGATGCCGAACAGACTGTTGCGGTCATCCGCCTGAAGCTCGTTTGGGCGGTCTATGGAGCGCTCTTCGTCGGTCTTCATCAAAGGCTCTGGTCCCGACGATGAGCATGCCCGTCACCTGGGTTAGTGGCGAGATGAGGAAGCTACCTCACCACCCATGAACCGTCTAGTCACTTTGGCTAGGCGGTCTTTTGGTATCAATACAAGATGACGTATTTACGCGCTATGTTACAATTTAATTAGGGTCAGTAAAAATAGGAGCAAGCAATGGCATTAATTAAGGGAAATTTTGTTGGAGTTTTGCTCATTTTGGTCGGAATCCTTCTCGTTATGAGAAACATATTCGGTTTTGATGTCCCGGTTGCCGGAATCTTGATCTCGTTGTTTCTGATAATTTGGGGAAGCAGTATTCTGATTGGAACGAGAAACAAAGGTAGTGAGATAACCTTCGGAGAAGGAGAGATCAGAGCTAATGATCGCCAAAATAAATATGAAATTGTTTTTGGCAAGGGGGTGGTTGATCTCAGGAAAATTAATCTGTCGGGAGATAAAAGAGAGATACAGGTCGACGTTGTTTTTGGGGGTGCCGAGGTTCGGATTAGGCAGGATGTGCCAATCAGGATCAATGCCAGCGGGGCTTTTGGCGCAATTCGGTTGCCGGATGGTAGCACAGCTGCTTTTGGTGAGAGGATCTATACAACTAATGCATACAAGGAGGGAGAACCATATGTTCTCCTCAGGATATCGACTGCGTTCGGTGGAATCGAGGTCAATGCTGAATGACATCGTATAGAAGCGAAAGGTTTCTTTCTTGCTTTATTGGTATTCCATTGCCTTTTCACGATCAGCAAAAGTTTGAAGACGTGCTTTCGCGTATTGGTCTTGAGAACATTGGTCTTGTCACGGTAAAGCCAGAGACACCGCATATCACTATCTACTACCTTGGCGACCAAACGCTCACAGCTTTGGAGCAGGTCGTTCTCGAGATCAGTCAATTTCTGCCCCTGATGGTCGGCACACATATGACGGTGAATCAGGTTGGGGTGTTCGGTGGCCACGATCCAAGAGTACTGTTTTTCAAAGTTTTTTATTCTCCTGAAATAGAGAAGTTCTACAATAGTATTCAGCAGCCCCTTCGAAAATTTTGCGTCAAAAAGCAAATGCATTTTCGACCGCATCTCACTCTTGCGCGCGCCTATCGTTACAGGTCAAGATCAGCCTTGAAACTGCGTCTGAAATCAATAGAGCACAAGCTGTCAGACATTTCATGGCACTTTCCAATTGACCACATCTCCATTTATGGAATAGGGCCGGGAGTTAGGTCCACGGTTCACCAAGAGCTCTTTCGGTTAGAGATACCGAAAAACAATATTTCCCAGGCAGGCGAATAACTTGGGGAGTAGCCATGTAGAGACAGTCTTTGCGATGCCTTTGCGTGATTGCTCGCTGCACTATACTTGTTTGTCCTCACCAGTGATGAATGACTTTGAAAGATTTTAATGGACTGATATAATGAAATCAAAGCATTATGGAGGAGTAATTAACGTTGGAGCCATTGGCGGGGAAAATTCTAGGCGTTTCCGAGAAAGCGAGCTATTTTTTGGAGGGATTGCGGGTTAATCTCAGCCCTCTCTTTTTCCTGGATATTGCAATAGTTGCGGTTCTTTTTTATTGGATTTTCATTTTTCTAAAAGAGACAAGAGCAATGAGAATTCTTTATGGATTTCTCTTTTTGGTTGGTCTTCTCGCTCTTGGTAGTCTTCTGAATTTAGTCCTTCTTAACTGGATTTTGAAAAACCTGATGACGATGTTGGTTGTCGCCATACCAATTGTTTTTCAGCCGGAACTTCGAACAGTGCTGGAAAAGGTCGGCCGTTCTGGGTTTTTGCCCGAAAAAGTGTTTTCTCGTTCCAACGAAGCGATTGATGAAATCGTTACAGCTGCAAGAAAGTTTTCGGATCAGCGGATCGGGGCGCTCATTGTCTTCCAGCGCCAGACCGGATTGCGTGAATATATCGAAAATGGAGTTATGATCGATGCAAAAGTTAAGTCAGTTGTTTTGCTTTCAATATTTTTTCCCAGATCGCCGCTTCACGATGGCGCAGTTATCGTTTCCGGGGATCGGATTATATCGGCTCGATCCACACTGCCCGTATCAGAGTCGCTTACAAATCCTGACCTCGGTATGCGCCACAAATCCGCTGCTGGCATAACCGAAATTTCCGATGCCATTGCTGTTGTTGTTTCTGAGGAGACGGGTACAGTATCGTTGGCGGTCGGAGGAAAGCTTGAGCGCAGAATTTCAGATGAACGTTTACGCAATCGATTGATCAGCTTGTTAAGGGGAAGAGTATAGGCGCAATGTCTATTCATGAACATTGAATAATGGGAGAGTTAGTAAGAGCGAGGACGGAACGGTGATGAAGACTTTGTTTATTGGCCTTCACCCCGCAAAGGGGCCTCTGGTGGGACACTTAGTACTTACGCCACGCCAAGCGTTGCTTTCAGGGACGCTTAGCGCCTCGCCTTTCACACTTTGTAGATATGTTTAGAATTTTCACAAATAATTTTGGCATCAAGACACTCTGTCTATTCTCGACGGTGTTTTTGTGGTTTTACGTTGCGGCTGGGCAAAATACTGTCGGTAAGTTTCCGAGTAGTTTAAAGATTAAGGCTATAAATGTTTCGGCTGGATTAGTTGCTATCTACGACACCAAGACAGTGGAGGTCAAAATTATGGCTGAGCCCGGTGTCTGGAAGCAATTGTCAGCCGAATCATTTTCTGCCTATGTGGACCTGGCGTCCTATCAGGCAGGGACACAAGAGTTGCCGGTTAATGTTGTGTCAGCTGTTCCTGGCGTTCAAGTCGTTGATAAAAGTCCCAAGAAGGTCCTAGTTACCCTGGAGCCCCTGATTACCAAGGATGTTCCCGTTGCTAAGCGCATCGAGGGGAGCGCAGGATCTGGTTTCGTTGCTGGCTCAGTCGAGTTTGACCCGGATATGGTTACTGCCCAGGGACCCAAGAGTGCGATAGAAAATTTAACTGAAGCAATCGCAGTGATCAACCTGAGTGGCGAAACGAGAGATTTTACAAAGACAGAAGATGTCTATGCTTACGATGATCAGGGCGAAATCAATCGACAGATCGAGTTTTCGGAGAGTAGCGTTACAGCCAAAGTTGCTATCGTAAAAGCATCAAACAACAAAACCGTTGGTATAAAAGTTAAGACCATTGGTTCTCCTAAATCAGGCTCGTATGTTTCTGAAGTCAGTGCTGTTCCAAGTACTGTGGATATTACCGGCCCTCAGTCGGTTGTTTCTGAAATAGCATTTGTTGAGACTGAGAAAATTGACTTAACCAACGCTAATAGTGATATCGAGCGTGATATCGGCTTGAGTTTGCCGTCTGGAATTACACTCCAGTCCGGAAGCGATCCCTTAATTAAAATTTCGGTCAAAATCTCGGACTCTGAGGTCTCAAGAGAGCTTTTTCTTTCGCCGAATTTTGAAGGTCTTGATTTTTCCTATATGATATCGGCATCTGAGCCAAGTCAGTTTAGAATAATCGTTAGCGGGAAAGCTGATTTGGTTAACGCCTTGAAATCGGGAGATGTCTCGTTAGCTCTAGACTTGCGCAGTAGAACGGCAGGGATATATAACTATGATATTAATCCCAACATGATTAAGGCGCCGGCTGGTATTACTGTTTTGTCTGTTCTTCCGTCATCGCTTACGGCAACAATCGAGCGCAAATAACGATTCTGTTCGTTCTGTATTCGGGCTATTTTTGGCAATATATGACTAAATCGTAAAAATCTGTATCCTTGGGGCTGTATGACTGTTATTATGTCTAGGAGCCGTAAATGTCACGAAAAACCTTGTTTCAAATCCGCTTGGGCCTTGACATTGAGCTGCAACTTGGTAAACTTGTTCTCGGTAATGTTAAAACCCGACGAAGGCTATTTTTCTTAGTTTCTGCCTAGTCGGACCTAAAGCGTTACCGTATCAAACATGGCTTTGCTATCAGAAATAGAACCTCCTTCGTCTTGCACAGGTGAGAATGAAGAAGGTGAGGGTAGTTTACCCTTACTTGTACGATCAAAGCAAACAATTTATCAAGGGAAGAATATATTCCTGATTAGCGCTGGAAGATTTGTTGAACAAGCAAAGAGCAGGCTCTTGGCGGTATCTGAAGCTACGCATAACTTCAAAGCCAAATTGTCTGACGGCGCAGATAACATCAGGAATTTTATAATTGCAAGCAAATATCTACCTCACCTTGCCTTGGGGTTTTTGGCCGGGGTAGTTATCTTCTCTAACATCGCTGACAGATACACCGTTCGTGCGTTCAACGGTGAACTTGTTTATGTCGAACCATCGACTGAGGAGTCGATCGTATTTGAGATAGACCAATATACTCCACTGATTAAAGATGACAAGAGTATCGCATCTGCAGAGAAAGCTTCACTTTCCCTGGCTTCGACGGATGGTTTTGTTGATGGAGCTGGTTCAGTTTCGACTGAGATTACGAGTCGCGAGGAGCCACTTCCAGATAATTCTAGTGGGACTGTTGCTTATTTAGTAAAAGATGGTGATACATTGACCGAGATTGGCTGGAAATTCGGTGTCAAGATAGCTACCTTGAAGTATACCAATAATATTGATGATGCCAATAAGCTCAAGCCCGGAACCAAAATTAGCGTTCCTGCTAGGGGATATGAGGTATCACAAGCTCTGATTGATAAAAAGGAAAAAGAGAAGAAGGCGCGACTTGCGTTGTCTTCTCGCAATACCGTAACTCGTGACAAATCAGCCGCTGATCGTGCTTTTGCTAGCTCTGGCGAAATTTTGCCTCACAAAGCTGGTAGCAAGGATAATGCATATCCGTATGGATACTGTACCTATTACGTTGCAACCCGTCGCCAGGTTCCCGGATCCTGGGGCAATGCTCGAAGATGGCTGGATTCAGCCAAGAAGGCTGGTTATAAAACCGGCTCTGCTCCTGCCGCTGGTGCGATAATCGTGACGAATGAATCATGGTGGGGTCATGTGGCTTATGTGGAAGCAGTTGATGGCGACTCAGTCACAATTAGCGAAATGAATGCCAGGGGTTGGGGCGTGACTAGCCGCAGGACGATATCTACCAACGAGCGTGTTGTTATGGGCTACATCTACTAAGCGTAGGCATCAGTAGTAAGGCTTAAAGCCTGCCCGCAGTCGCTTCGCTCCAGGCGATGCAGGCGGGCGTAAGGACTAATTGCAAGAGACAGCTCATGGGAGTGAGATTTTAACTTTAGTATTTCGCCTGATAAAATATTGATATGTTTATTGATGAAGTTGAAATTTATCTTAAGGCTGGTAACGGCGGCGATGGTGCCGTTTCTTTTCGTCGTGAGAAATATATTCCCAAGGGCGGGCCAGATGGCGGCGATGGCGGCGATGGCGGCGATATTGTCTTTGAGGCTGACCAAAACCTGCATGGCTTGGTTCTGTATGGCACTAAAAAGGATTTTAAGGCCGAAAATGGTCAAAGCGGGATGGGAAGTAACAAAAAGGGAAGAAGTGCCGAGGATCTTGTTCTTAGAGTTCCGCCCGGTACTCAGGTTTACAACAAGGGCACACTTGTCGCCGATTTAGTCGAAATTGGTGAACGTGTCGTCTTGCTCAAAGGTGGTCGAGGCGGCTGGGGCAACCAACACTTTGCCACTTCAATTAAGCAGGCTCCTCAGTGGTCCAAGAAGGGGGAACGTGGCGAGTCGATGAGGGTTAAGCTCGTTCTGAAGACAATCGCTGACGTTGGCCTGGTTGGCCTTCCCAATGCCGGAAAATCAACTCTTTTGTCTGTTGTTTCGAGTGCTCGACCGAAGATTGCCGACTATCCCTTTACTACGCTTGAGCCAAATTTGGGCGTGATTAAGAATCTAAATAATAAAAATATAATCGTTGCGGATATTCCTGGATTGATCGAGGGCGCCTCCGAAGGTCGTGGTCTTGGTGATAAATTCTTGCGTCATATCGAAAGAACAAGAATTCTAGTTCACCTAATCGATGCTAACTCAGAGGATATTGTGCATGATTATGTTACCATTCGCGGGGAATTGTCCGCTTTTTCTTCTGAATTAGCCTCGAAGGAGGAGATTGTTGTTTTAAATAAGGTGGACTCTGTTGCAGCGGAAGACCTATCGGTTAAGGTTAAAGTACTTAAGAAAAAGAGCGGCAAGGAACCAGTCCTTATTTCCGCTGCTACTCATGAGGGTTTAGATAGATTATTGTTTGCGATATCTGATAAAATCAGTTCATAGTTCTTGCTGTGGGCCGGAATCGGTGCTCGGTTGCAATGTGGTACGCGAACTACCTGCCCGCAGTCGCTTCGCTCCAGGTGATGCAGGTGGGCGAAATACGATATACTAGTTTTTGCAGGAGGCCCGTGTGAAGAGAAAGGTTATCATTATTGTTTCCTTTGTACTGCTTGCAGTTGTTTCGTTCTATACCATGCAGCAGTCCAAGACGTTGGCAGACATAGTTGAATCAATCGCCAAATAGCGCGTCAGGCGTAAGTGGTTTGTGCGCGATGTACCCCGCTTCACGTCAGATTAACCTTTGTCTGCTATTCTTGCGTTTTTCTAATTAAGTGATATAGTTCTCATCAGCGACCAGCTCAAGAGGGGGCTGGTTTTGTGTGCTGGCAAAAGCTGGCACGGAAAGAGGAGGGCATTGACATGCCGAATGATCCGACAGCCTTTGTGGGATCAAAGTTTGTAACGCTTTGTGTACGTCCGTCAGGGCGCGGTCGGGTTTCTCAGCTCGGCTGGACGACCCCAAAGACTATGATTGTTGGCAGCGAAGACTATAGTGATAAGCCGCGCTACATTGCAAACGTCTTTTTCAACTGGCCGGAGATTAGTCTTATTTGGCTCGTGGATCACGGAGAGCATTTCAGTTCGTGGACATATCTGGGCAAATATGAGGGCCAGCACGTTTTGGCCATCCATCAGCTTGATGGTCGCGTTGTCCTGCGCGCTTATCATGACGGTGATGCGGTTGAGTCGTGCAATTTACCGAGTCCTTCCAGTGATCTCGTTGCCGGAAGCGTGCTGAGTGTTACCATTGATTATCATGATGGTAACCTTATTTATACCAGTCGCACAGGTCTTGAGGTTTACCATGTCGCTAGTGGACAATGCATTCACCGGGTTGCGAGAGGGGATGGTTCACTGCGAGCGAGCGCTGTCTCGCCATCGGGTTTGCTGGCCTATGTTTTCGATGATTGCCCAATTGATCTTTTTGATCTGAAAACTGGCTTGAGCACGCAGATCTCGCGACAACTCACGCCCTGGTCGATTGAGGGCGGAACACCCGACTCCCTCGTATTTCACAAGGACCAATTGATTGTCACGGCCGGGTGGAACGAAACCCCGCCCATTTACCTGATTGATGCGAATAAGATTGAGGTTGTGGGAGTAGTTAGCACTGGCTTTGAGCGTAATTACGGAGCCATGACAGCGGGAGATGGAGATAATTGGGTTGTCTGGGGCACAAGGAAGGATGAATGGGACGGTGTCGATGATCTTAGGCTCTGCTATGGCGCTACCATCATCGGCCGAGCTAGTTCATTTCAGGCAGAACAGGCCGCTCTATCGCCTGATGGCTGCCACATTGCCCTTCTTAGAGACAACTTGCTTCACGTTGGTCGGATTGACCAGCTTTTTCGGCCGATTAATAATTGATCTTTCGTTTTTCTCTCCTCGGGTGTGGTGACACACCCGTCTCATCCCGAGCAGAGAACCGCTTTGCTTGAGTCCAAAGAAGGGGGAACGCGCTACATGCCCAAATCGCATGTGCCGTACATTACACTCCGCGGAGAGTGTGCCAACATTCGCGACCTGACTTGGTTTGGGCGGAATTTGTACGTAGTAGGTAAGGCTGGCTTGAGCGGATATGTCGAGAGGTGGAGCTTTGCCAACGGTGTGTCGCTCGAGTGTGTCTTGCCTTCCGGTTGGGTCTTGCAATCCGATGTACACAATATCGCTGTTGCTGCGATGGGAAATTGTCAGCGCATAGCGCTTGGGTACGCGGATCATAGACATGTTTCAATCTGGGACACGGACGGTAAATATGAGGTTGCTGTTGAGATGGGGGAACCGGCCAATGGCAATTCTGTATCTTTGTCGAGTGATGGGAAACTGATATCTGTCTGCAATACGCACGGGCCAGGTTTTGGGGTTTGGGATATATCAGACAGAAAGCCCAAAAGATTGACTTTTGGTTGCTTGTCCGGATCATCTGCTCATTTCTCTCCTGGCAGTAGCGGTTTGCTTGCTTCAATCCATAGGTCAGATATCAGTGTCTATCGTTTTCCTTCATCGCTCTCGAGTATTGGGTCATTTAGTCTCGGCCCGCTTGTTGGATCTGTGGAATACTGTCTGGATATTTTCGGCTTTATTAACGATGTTTGGTTGGCGACCATCTGGACCAATCCGGCGGGGAAGCCGAAGGTTGTCGTGGTTGATCTGGCGACGGGAAAATATGGCAAAGTCGATGGCGCGAAGCTCTGTATGACTTCAATCATTGATATTGGTTCCCTGCCGCACCACAAGCTTGTTCTGGCTACCGGCTTGGGCTATAAGCCGAATGGGGACGAAGACAGTAATGTAGGCAACGTGATCAAGGCTGGCATTATGGCCTTCATTGATGCTGCCACCTGGAAGCAGCTCGATTATCTCGAACTGCCCGGGGCACCGCCCCACTGTTTGGCTTGCTCGCCGGACGGTGAATATGTGGCGGTGGCGTCGCTTGGCACCAAAGAGGTTTTCCTCTATCCTGTGCGCAACCTCCTTCAGCATGTTACGATGCGGGGGCTGTGATGGACAACAAGCTGCCGGATCTTGATCTTCTCAACGCACTGATCAAGCTTGCATTCGACTGGGCCATTGACCGAGGTGTGGACGGTGAGATATGGGAAGTGAGAGTCGAAAGCCGAGTTGACGACATTGAATCAGGGATTGCGGCTATCAGGCCGACCCGTGAGTCTGCCCTTGTTCGTGCACGAGAGATTCTGTGCCACCCTCGATGGAACGAGGACAGTGTCGACATTGTTGAGGCGGAGCAAGGTCGCGGCGTTTCGCTACGCTGCGGCAAACTCAAGGTGAGGGTTGAGCCGCAAACAATCGCTGCATTGCTTCGTTCGATGGGTATTAGCAATCGAGCTCTCAGTGTAGCCACTATTGGCCCGAAGTTTGGATAATCCGAGTCGTTTGATATCTTGCTCTGGGCGTGTTGCCCAGAGCTTCTTTTTTATCCACTTGACACCCTTTCAGCCCTCCATATAGAATACCTATGACAAGTGGTTATTTGATTACATGCAGTGTTGACACACATTCTTTTTTGTGCTAAATTGAGTATGTTTTCAAAAACTAAAATAAATTGGCCAATTGATTAAGAAAACGATCTCAACTCTCATAGAGAAGTAACGGCTACCCAGGCAAACCGGGGAATTTTTGCGTTTTTAGGTGGCAGAAACAAAAAATTTTCTGGACTCTTGGTTTGTTAATGAGTCCTGGAGCATTCAATAACTTAAATTTGGTAATTTTCAAAGGAGAGCAATGTCAGCACAGAGTAAGGCTATCGAGCGCGTCTTGCCAAGAACAGAGGCGCATTGGGAGGAACTTCCGAACCTGGTTGAAATTCAAACCAAGTCCTACGAATGGTTTTTTAAGGAGGGATTGCGCGAACTTTTAGATGAGATCTCACCGATCAATGATTTTGCCGGTGAGTTGTACAGCCTGACTTTTGATGACTATTATCTCGAGCCACCGAAGATGGACGAGAAGACCGCTCGCGCCAAAAACTTAACCTTCAAGGCACCGCTTCGTGTTAAGGCATCACTTCATTTCAAGCAGAGCGGTGAGATCAAAGAGGGTGAAGTCTTTCTTGGAGACTTCCCGCTGATGACATCTCGTGGAACATTCATTATTAATGGCGTTGAACGTGTTGTTGTATCTCAGATTGTTCGCTCCTACGGCGTACTATTTACCGCAGAGCGAATCAATGGCAAAAATTTCTTTGGTGCCAAAATTATCCCATCTCGCGGAGCATGGCTCGAAATAGAGACGAACTCAAAGGGTATTATTTCCGTTAAGGTTGATCGTAAGCGTCGCATCCCGATTACGACATTTTTGCGTTCTCTTGGCGTTGGCTCAAATGAAGAGATTCAGAAACTTTTTACTGACGTTGACACTAATCCTGATACTAAGTACATCGATATTACCTTATCCAAGGATCCGGCTGAAAATTACGAAGAGGGACTTGTTGAGACATACAAAAGAATCAGACCTGGCGATCTGGCAACAGCTGAGTCGGCCAAGTCTTTTATCGAGGCAATGTTTTACAATCACAAGCGCTATGACTTGGGTCGCGTTGGACGATACAAGATCAATCAGAGGCTTGATGTTGATGTTCCAAATACAGTCGAGAATAGAACCCTTCGACTCGATGACGTTGTCGCAATCATCAAAGAAATTATCCGACTTAACAATACTCCCGGCGCCGAGCCAGATGACACCGACCATTTGAAGAATCGCCGTATTCGTGCTGTTGGTGAATCAATTCAGGGGCGTGTTCGAGTTGGACTTCTTCGTGTTGAGCGAATCGTCAAGGATCGCATGAGTATTACGGATCCAAGAGATATTACTCCATCGTCTTTAGTCAATTCACGTCCTATTGTTGCGGCTCTCCAGGAGTTCTTTGCCAGCTCGCAGCTTTCCCAGTTCATGAACCAGACCAATCCTTTGGCTGAGCTTGAGCATAAGCGCACCTTGTCGGCAACCGGTCCTGGCGGTCTTTCGCGTGAGCGCGCCGGCTTTGAAGTGCGCGACGTTCACAAGAGTCACTATGGTCGAATTTGTCCTATCGAATCTCCAGAAGGTCCAAATATTGGGTTGGTGAGTTATCTTTCAAGCTATTCCAGAATTAATGAGTTTGGTTTTCTAGAGACTCCCTACCGAAGAGTTAGAGCCGAAAACGGCAAAATGCACGTAACTGATGAGATCGTCTACCTCGATGCCGGTACTGAGGAAAAGGCAATTATCGCGCCCGCTTCCGTCGAGATTGATGAAAATGGCATTATTAAGGACAAGCGCGTCGTCGTTCGACTTTATGGCGAGCCAGAGATCACAGAAGCATCTCGTGTTGAGTATATGGATGTTTCACCTCGACAGATTATTTCTATTGCTACCTCCCTTATTCCCTTCGTTGAGCACGATGATGGTGCCCGTGCCATGATGGGTTCCAACATGCAACGCCAGGCTGTTCCTTTGATTCGACCTCAATCCCCAATTGTTGGAACTGGCGTAGAACGCGCAGCCGCTCGTGACTCGGGTCAGATTATTATTGCCGAGAGCGATGGTGAGATCACCAAAGTTGCATCAGACGTTATCAAATTCAAAAACAAGAAGGGCGAAGAGACAGAGTATTTTCTTGAGAAATATGCTCGCTCGAACCAGGGTACCTCGATCAACCAGCGCCCAACAGTTAGGGTTGGTGACAAGGTAAGGGGTGGGCAGGTTATAGCAGACTCTTCTGCAACCGATCATGGCGAGCTGGCCTTGGGCCAAAACCTCCTGGTTGCGTTCATGTCCTGGGGTGGTTCCAACTATGAAGACGCTATTATTATCTCCAGCCGTCTCGTTAAGGACCATGCTCTGTCCTCAATCCATATTGAACAATATTCAATTGAAGTTCGCGATACCAAACTCGGTCCAGAGCTACTTACTCGGGATATTCCAAATGTTTCCGAGGAGGCTTTGGCTAATCTGGACGAAAACGGTATCGTTCGAATCGGTGCCGATGTAAAAGCCGGTGACATTTTGGTTGGAAAGATTTTACCGAAGGGTGAAACTGAACTTTCATCTGAGGAGAAACTTCTAAGAGCTATCTTCGGCGAAAAGGCCAAGGATGTTCGAGATTCGTCTCTTCGATTGCCACACGGCGAACAGGGCAAGGTTGTTGATGTTCGATTCTTCTCCAAGGAGAGTGGCGACGAGCTGCCATCAGGTGTTTATCAGATGGTTGAGGTTTCAGTTGCCCAGCTCAGAAAAATCTCCATCGGCGACAAACTTGCTGGTCGTCACGGTAACAAGGGTGTTATCTCCACAATCTTAAACGAAGAGGATATGCCTTTCTTGCCAGATGGACGTCCGGTTGATGTTGTTTTGAATCCGCTCGGTGTCATTTCTCGTATGAATGTCGGTCAAATTCTGGAAGTTCATCTCGGTTTAGCTGCGTCCGCTGGCGGCTACAAGGTTGCTACGCCTGCATTTGAGGGAATTACATTCGAGGATATTGTAGAGCGCCTTAAAAAAGAAGGTCTGCCGGCAGACGGCAAGATCCAGCTGTTCGATGGCCGCACCGGCGAATCGTTTGATCGCAAATCAACCGTTGGTATCATGTATGTCTTAAAACTGCACCACTTAGTTGATGATAAAATGCACACTCGAAGTGTTGGTCCTTATTCAATGATTACGCAGCAGCCACTCGGTGGTAAAGCGCAATTCGGTGGACAGCGCTTCGGTGAGATGGAAGTGTGGGCACTTGAGGCTTATGGCGCCGCACATACTTTGCAAGAAATGCTGACGATTAAATCTGATGATGTTGTCGGTAGAAGCAAAACATACGAAGCAATCATCAAGGGCGAGGAAATTCAGAAACCACTTATTCCAGAAGCCTTCAATGTTATGGTTAAAGAATTGCAAAGCTTGGGTCTATCTGTTGAGCTTGTTGCACCTAAAGTTGTTGCTCCTATTCATGAAGACGTTGAAGCAGTTGAGCCAATTGCCATACCAGAAGCGATGGACGTTGAGGCATTAGGTGAAGAACTGCCACAAAAGGACAGAGAAGAGGATGTTGACGCAATCCTGACTGAGTTGGCAGCCCAGCAGACGAAGGTCGAAGATGATGTTCAGTCAGATGAAATAATTGAAGAATAAATGAGTGTGAGAATGTGAGAACGTCAAATGTGAGAGCTGGCAGGGCAAACTCCTTACCAGTTCTCGGCCCTCACTCTCTCCGACTCTCCTACTTATAAAAGGAGTCTTAAATGGCAAACTTTGAGGTCGCAGACCAGATCAATGTTGCGGACTTCGAGGCGATCAAACTCTCGGTCGCTTCACCGGAACAAATCCTTTCTTGGTCCCATGGCGAGGTTCAAAAACCCGAGACCATCAACTATCGAACGCAGAAACCTGAGCGCGATGGTTTGTTTGATGAGAAGATTTTCGGACCGACAAAAGATTGGGAATGCTATTGTGGTAAGTACCGAAAAATCAGATATAAGGGCGTTGTCTGTGATAAGTGTGGCGTTGAGGTAACCCGTTCTCAGGTTCGCCGCGTCCGCTTGGGTCACATCGATCTAGCCGTTCCTGTTGCTCATATCTGGTATATCAGAGGTGCTTCCAGTATTATCTCAACAGTCTTAAACATGTCATTCACTGACGTTGAAAAGATTGTTTATTTTGCAAGCTTTGTAATTCTGAGTGTTAATGAAGAGTTGCAGAAGAGCAGCCTGGAGAGTCTGGAGAAGGAATACAAAGAGTATCTCGAGGACCTCAAGAATAACGCTGGTGGTGATGAAAATCCCGAAGACCTCAAGGCTGAGGTTGAGCAGGCATACCGCCGAGCTAAGACCGAGCTTTCGAGTCTGTACGTTGGACGAATAATTTCTGAATTAGAATACCATGAGCTAAACCTGAAGTATGGTCAGATTATTCGTGTAGGAATTGGCGCAGACGCCATTTTGGAGCTTCTCAAGCATGTTGATCTTGATAAAGAGATCGTTGACTCTGAGGAGAGCACCAAGCGACAAACCGGTTTGAACCGGGCAAGAGTCCTAAAACGTTTGCGTACCCTAAAGAATATGAAGGGCGCAGAGATAGATCCAGCATGGCTCGTTATGACCCGCCTGCCTGTTATTCCGCCGGATTTGCGTCCGATGGTTCAGCTAGATGGTGGTCGTTTTGCTGCTTCAGACCTAAATGATCTTTATCGCCGTGTTATTAACAGGAACAACCGTCTCAAGCGCTTAATTTCTCAAGGTGCACCTGAAGTTATATCTCGAAATGAGAAAAGAATGCTTCAGGAGGCAGTTGATGCGTTGATTGACAATTCTGCCCGCAAGGGTAAAGTTGCTTCATCGGCTGGCGGCAAGAGAAAACTCCGATCACTTTCAGACATGCTGCGCGGCAAGCAAGGCCGTTTCCGTCAGAATCTTCTCGGTAAGCGCGTCGATTACTCTGGCCGTTCTGTAATTGTTGTTGGTCCACGACTAAAGCTCCATCAGTGCGGTTTGCCAAAAATCATGGCCCTTGAGTTATTCAAACCGTTTATTATCGGTCGGCTTATCTCAGACGGCTATGTTCATAATGTTAAAAATGCGACACGTTTGATCGAAAAGGGTGAGCCCTTCGTTTGGGACATTCTTGAAGAAATTACTAAAAACAAGTACGTGCTTCTAAACCGTGCCCCAACACTGCACCGACTTGGTATCCAGGCGTTTCAGCCTGTTTTGATCGAGGGCAAGGCTATTCAGATTCACCCATTGGTTTGTGCTGCTTTCAATGCTGACTTTGATGGAGACCAAATGGCAGTTCACCTTCCTCTTTCGGACAAGGCTCAGGAAGAAGCTAGAACCATTATGCTTTCCGCCCATAACCTGCTCAAGCCTGCATCCGGAGACCCTGTTGTTACGCCGTCCCAAGATATTGTGCTTGGAAGTTATTACATCACTTCGATTGAAGATGGCATGAAGGGCGAGGGCATGGTCTTTGCTTCTGAGAATGAAGCAGTCTCGGCCTACAACCAGGGCATCATTGCTTTGGTCGCCAAGATTACCGTAAAGGTTAAATCAGGAGAGATTGTCAAGACTACCGTTGGACGAGTTCTCTTCAATGAAATTATCCCAGAAGAGCTTCGCTTCCTAAACGAACTCATGAATAAGAAGAGTATTACTCGTTTCGTTGATAAGATATATCGCATGTATGGCACGGAGCGCACGGCTCAGTTCGTAGACGACCTAAAGGATCTAGGCTTTGCATACTCGCAGCGTTCAGGCCTGACCTTCGCTGTTAATGACATTCATGTTCCGCCCACCAAGGATGCAGTCATTGGCGAATCTGAGAAGATGGTTGATACTGTCAACAAACAATATGAGCAAGGCTTGATCAGTGACGAGGAACGCCATGCCAAGACTGTAGAGATCTGGATGAATGCTCAGGCTCAGGTTGAGCGAGATATGTTAAAGGGCTACACCAAGGAAAACGATCTTTTCGTCATCATGAGCTCTGGTGCTCGTGGTAATGTCGCTCAGATTGTTCAGGTTTCCGGCATGAAGGGTTTGGTTGCGGATACTACCGGTGAAATTATCGAAATTCCAATCAAATCCAACTTCAAAGAAGGATTGTCCGTGTTCGAATATTTCGTATCGACCCACGGTTCACGTAAGGGTCGCGCTGATACCGCTCTTCGTACCTCCGAGGCTGGGTATTTGACACGAAGGCTCGTTGACGTTTCTCAGGATACTGTTATTACATCTGATGATTGCGGTACCGACAAGACGAGAACAATTTCAAGGGCCTTCTATCAGAGCCTGGGCGAGGATTGGGACAAATATATTCATGGAAGAATTCTTGGCAAGAGCGTTGCTGGCGTCGCAGTTGGAACCATTATTACTGACGCGGAAGTTGCCAAGTTCAACGAGGCAGGTATTTCATCAGTTGAAATATTCTCCCTTCTTACCTGTGAATCCCAAAAAGGTGTGTGTAAAAAATGTTACGGACTCGATCTTGCGACAGGTAATGTGGTTGAGGCTGGTTCTACGGTTGGTATCGTTGCTGCTCAGGCAATCGGTGAACCAGGCACACAGCTTACTATGCGCACATTCCATACTGGCGGCGCAGCTGGTCTTGATATCACATCAGGTTTGCCTCGAGTTGAGGAGCTGTTCGAAGCTCGCATTCCAAAGTCTCCAGCTATTCTCTCTGAGATTGAAGGCAAGGTTTCCGTGCGGGAGGAGAGCGGGACTTCGATTATCACTGTCTCTGGTCGCGGAGAACGATCGACCGATGTCGTTTTGCCAGACGGATACAAATGGTCAGTTAAGACTGGCGAACAAGTCAAGGCTAAGCAGATCGTGGCGGAAGCCGCAGATCAGGCACCTATCCGTACCCAGTTTGCAGGTGAGATCAAGATTAAGGGTGGCCAGGCGAAGGTTGCCGGATTCGGCAACATCGTCAAGGAATACGCAGCGCCTAGAATTATCCAGCTTAAGGTTAAAACAGGTGACGAGATTAAGCGCGGCGATGCGATTACAGAGGGTCACTATGATTTAGCGGCTAGCCTCAAACTGGCCGGACGACAATCTACTGAGAACTATGTTATTAAACAGGTCCAAATGATTTACGAATCACAAGGACAAGATATTAATGACAAGCACGTAGAGGTTATTGTTCGAATGATGCTTTCGAAGGTTCGCATTACTGATCCAGGTGATTCCGAGTTTCTTGCTGGGCAGGTAACCGATAGAATTCAACTCAGGGAGAAGAACAAGGCATTGAAGGAAGCTGGCAAGAAGCAGATCGAAATCGAAGATGTTGTCATGGGTATTACCCGCGTCGCCATCAAGACTGAGAGCTGGCTCTCTGCCGCTTCATTCCAGGAAACTACAAGTGTCTTGATTGATGCAGCCATCGCTGGCAAATCTGATCCGCTGCTCGGTCTCAAAGAGAACGTCATTATCGGACGCTTGATACCTGCTGGAACAGGATTAAAAGATAGATAAAAGGATGTGTGAGAGTTTGAAGGGAAAGAGTAATTAACGCATTACTCTCTACTCTTCAGCTCTCACACTATCGTATTTCCTTTGACATACGCATAAAATTGTGATAAACTTTAATCTGTTAAGTTAAGCTTAAGAAGAAAAACCATGCCAACAATTAGTCAATTAGTAAAAAAAGGTAGAGTTAAGGTCCAGAAAAAGACAAAGACCACTGCCATCAAGACAACTTTCAACTATCTGAAAAATAAGCCGGTTGAGCTTGATAAAGGGTCTCCTTTTAAGCGTGGCGTTTGTGTCAAGGTCGGCACAATGACACCAAAGAAGCCAAACTCTGCTTTGCGAAAGTTTGCTCGCGTCCGTCTGACTAACGGTATGGAAGTAAATGCCTATATCGGCGGTGAAGGTCACCAACTTCAAGAACACTCAGTTGTTCTTGTCCGCGGCGGCCGTGTCAAAGACCTTCCTGGTATGCGATACCACATTGTTCGAGGCAAACTCGATCTTAGCGGTGTAAAGGGTCGCAAAAAAGCCAGAAGCAAATATGGCGCCAAGAGATCAACCGAATAATCGTTAGAACTCAAATAACTTTAGAAACTTTATTAATTAAGAAACTACACCATGCCACGAGGACACATAAAAATTAAAAGACATGAGATCGTACCTGACATTCAGTACGGTAGCACTCTTGTTTCCAAGTTGATGAATCACATTATGGAGAATGGCAAAAAGACAGTCGCCGAGAGAATTGTTTACGGTGCTCTCGATCAGGCCAGCAAAGAGCTCAACGTCCCACAGATGGATGTCTATCAACAGGTTCTCAAAAATGTCGGTCCAATCCTTGAGATCAAAAGCAAGAGAATTGGCGGAGCGAACTACCAGGTCCCAGTCGAGGTCGGCAGAGATCGTCGCAACACCCTAGCCGTTCGTTGGATTATCGCGGCCGCTCGATCCAAGAAGGGCGAACCAATGGCGACCAAACTTGCAAAGGAATTTATTGATGCCTTCCATGGCGAGGGTTCCGCAATAAAGAAACGGGAAGATACACATAGAATGGCCGAGGCCAACAAGGCCTTCGCACATTTCGCCCGGTTCTAAATAATCAATCAAAATTACAAAAGAGGAGATTGTTGAGTCTCCTTTTTTGTTAGTCTCTAGTGTATCTTTACAAATCCTGGAAATTCAGGCATAGTTTGAGGCAATACCGGTAGTATCCTCGTGACAAAGCCTGTCTAAGAGCGTCCCGAATGGTCGGGGCCTCTCTTTCCCAGCCTCGAGTTAAGGTGGTAGGTGGAGTAGAGTCGGGAAGGAGAAACACAATGTCTGAGACGTGTGGTAATGCAGTATTGGATGGGGACCGGCTTATTCTGAAGCAGAGTCCTCCGTTGGGGCCAGCAACCTTGCTCGGCTACTGCCAGAGTGGTTACAGACTGGCAGTCGGTACGCATAACCAGGTGTATACCTGGTTGCCGCAGAGCTGGTGCGGAATGGTTCACCCCTACGTCACTTCGATCGGTCACAAACTGTTGTCTGGCTGTAGGGGGTATCAGCTCGCGCCGGTTAGCCGTGTTGTTGCGACTATCGCTGAAGGCTGCCAAGTCAAGATGGGTTTGATCGACAATCGTATCGATCAGCCGCATACTACCTTGCAGCACACGGCGGAAGTTGCCGCAATTGCTCTGGCGGCGGACGGCAGGATCCTGGCCAGTGCTTGCGCTGGCCGGAACAGCGTCGTCACAGTCTGGGATGTCCAGAGGGAGACCATCAAGAGAGTGATGGTGCCTGACTATTGGGCGCCACTAATGGCTATCTCGCCAGACGGATGCTATCTGGCCCAGGCGGGCGAGAGTGGTACCGTCAAGGTCTGGGATATCCGGAGTGGCACACACCGGATATTTGACGTAGATAACGCCGCTTCGATCAGATCGCTGGCGATTTCGCTTGATGGCGGACTGGTCGTCGCAGGCACAGATCAGGGCTGGGTCGGCCTCGCCGACCTGGGCCGGCCGTATCCCAGCTCGCACGCGGGTCAGGCATGGATCCGGTGGCAGAGATGTCATCACGATGGACCGGTCACCTCGCTCGAGTTCGCCCTCGACGGTCAGTCTGTCTTCTCTGGGGGGGAAGATGGCCAGATCATCCAGATTGATGCCTCTGGTCGAAAGTTGGCGTCGATCGTGCCACAGGCCGGTACGAGGGTGATATCGATCGTGCCACTGCCTACGCACGGAAGTTTGATCGTCACCAGGGCCAGTGGGCTCGGGTACGAAGTTGCGCCACAGGCGATTGCACCCTAACAATACAGCCGGCGGGCCCCGCGGCCCGCCGGTTTTTCTTTTTGCTCTGGGTACGTTATTATGAAATTGATCTATATAAAGGATGGAGGATCATGGGATTGCAGAAGATAATTGAAGATCTAATCAAAAACCGCCCATCGGTTGCGGTGGGATTAATTTCAGTCATATTCGGATTCATCTTTGCTCTGATTATCTTTCCCTTGGGCGGGTTGCTCGTACTTTTTGGTCTCGGGCTTCTGCTCTTCTCTCTCCTGCAATCCGCAAAGAAGTAGTTAGTCCCTATTCTTTTCTTTCAACAACTATCGTGCAATTTGTTAGCAGGGCAGCCAGTGCGCCAACCGCTGCGAGGGCTGGGGCAATGAGCGCTCCGATGGCACCGATTGTCAGAGGGAGCTCAATCACAGTCTCGCCCTTTTCGTTCTTGATAATAATTCGGCGGACATTACCTTCTTTGACGATCTCCTTAACCTTTTTGACAATTTCCTCGCCAGAGACCTTAAATTCCTCTGTTTTTGCCATAGAATCCCTTCGATTAATTACTAATATATATTAACCGATGCTTTAGAAGTTTGCCAAATTTGGAAATTTCTTCGTTGACATAGAATGAGTCTCTGTGTTACAATACGAAAGCAGAAAGAGGGAATTTTTGTTTTTATTTCATAAAAACCCCTACCAAAATACGAATCTCACGAAAGTACAAAATTACAAACAAATACTATACTAAAGTTTTAATCATTTGTAATTTCGTAATTTCGTTAAATTCGTTCCGCCAGCTGGCGGATTCGTAAGATATTAGGAGACTTATGGCTCGAGATTACCCGTTAGAGAAAATTCGCAACATCGGAACAATTGCTCATATCGATGCTGGAAAAACTACTGTGACAGAGGGTATTTTGTATACCACCGGACGCGTCCATAAGATTGGTGAAGTTCATGAAGGCCAAGCCACCATGGACTGGATGGAGCAAGAGCGTGAGCGCGGTATTACAATTACCTCAGCAGCCACAACATGTTTTTGGAAGGAACATCGTATCAACATTATTGATACTCCTGGCCACGTTGACTTCACTGTAGAAGTCGAGCGTTCTCTTCGTGTTCTTGATGGTGCCGTTGTAATTTTCGATGGCAAAATGGGGGTAGAGCCACAGTCAGAAACTGTTTGGCGACAAGCTGACAACTATCACGTTCCTCGTATTTGTTTTATCAACAAAATCAACCAAACTGGTGGTGACTTTTATCGATCTCTTGATTCCGTCCGCGCCAGATTGTCACGCAACGCTTATCCGATTCAGATCCCTCTTGGATTCGAACAGGAGATTAAGGGTGTTATTGATCTGGTTGAGATGAAGACCTTCACTTATAACGATTATAAGGACAAAGAGCTTACAGTTGGAGAAATTCCTGCTGAGTTTATGGATGATGCCAAGAAATGGCGCGAAGAGCTGGTTGAGAAGGTCGTTGAATACGATGACATCATCATGGAGAAATATCTTGGTGGCGAAGAGATTTCAACCGAAGAACTACGAAGCTTGATTCGCAAGGCAACTTTGACTGGACAATTTTTCCCAGTTACTGGCGGCGATGGCCGGGGTGTTATCGTCTCAACCGTACTGGATGGAATTTTGGCTTATCTTCCTTCTCCGCTCGATGTTCCACCTGCCATTGGTCACGATGCTAAGACCGGCGAAGAGCTTGAGATTACCGCGCAAGATGATACTCCATTTGCAGCGCTTGCTTTCAAGGTGGCAGCAGATCCATTCGTTGGAAAGTTAATTTTTTTCCGAGTTTATCGTGGCACTCTCAAAAAAGGATCTTATGTTCTAAATACCATCTCCGGCGAGCGAGAGCGAATCGGGCGAATTCTTCGACTTCATGCCAACCATCGTGAAGATGTCGATGAAGTTTTTGCCGGTGAAATTGCTGCAGCCGTCGGTTTGGCCAAAACAACGACAGGTGATACTCTCTCTGATCCAGCACATCCAATTATTCTTGAAAAGATACAATTCCCAGAGCCTGTTATTGATGTTGCTATTGAGCCCAAAACGAAGGCCGATCAGGAGAAGATGGGCCTGGCTCTACAGAGATTGGCCGAGGAAGACCCAACTTTCCGCGTTAGAACAGATGAGGAAACCGGGCAAACAATCATTGCTGGAATGGGAGAACTTCACCTTGAAATCATCGTTGACCGAATGAAGAGAGAATTTAAGGTTGAGGCCAATGTTGGTCAGCCACAGGTTGCATATCGTGAGACTTGCCGCAAAGAGGTTAAGCAAGAGGGCAAGTATATCCGACAAACGGGTGGCCGTGGCCAATATGGTCATGTCTATATCCGGCTCTTTCCAAAGGAAGCCGGTGAGGGGTTTGAATTTATCAACAAAATCGTTGGCGGTGCCATTCCAAAAGAATATATTCCTGCTGTTGAGGACGGTGTCAAAGAGGCGCTAACTCGCGGTGTTATCGCTGGATTTCCCGTTGTAGACGTTGGCGTTGAGCTGTACGATGGTACGTTCCACGAAGTCGATTCTTCCGAAGTTGCCTTCAAAATTGCGGCTTCACAAGCGTTCCAGGAAGGCTTCCGTTCGGCTAGCCCAGTCATATTGGAGCCTGTTATGACTGTTGTTGTTACGACTCCAGAAGAGTTTATGGGTGATGTTATCGGTGACCTTAACTCAAAGCGCGGACAGATCAATCGCATGGAAGATCGGGCAATGGGAATCAAGGTTATCCATGCTCAGGCCCCACTGGGCTCAATGTTTGGGTATGCAACTAGCTTGCGATCGATGACACAGGGACGTGCTTCATATGCGATGGAGTTTGGTCACTATGCTGAAGTTCCAACCAATGTTGCCAACGAGATTATCGAGAAGAGGGGGAAGAAGCAGTAGAATACGCGAAAGTATCCGGCACTCAGTGTGAAATCGAGCTTGAACTGATTGAGTGCTGGAGGCCAAGGACTGAGTCTTTTGTGTTATTTCGTCTTGCATTTTATGGAAATGTTTGTTATTATAAGTTCAAGAAAAAAGCGCTTAGTTTTTTGTGTTAAAATGATACGAATGCCACAAATTATATGCGAGTGACATGAATCAGGTGTATTCGCATGTTAATTCGCAACATTCGTATCGCATCTATAAGAAAGGAGCCTCATGGCAGAAAAGTTCGAGAGAACCAAGCCACATGTCAATATTGGTACCATCGGCCACGTTGACCACGGTAAAACCACATTGACTTCGGCTATTACTACTGTCTTAGCCAAAAAGGGACTTGCCCAAGCTAAGAAGTTTGAAGATATCGACAACGCTCCAGAAGAGCGCGAGCGCGGTATCACTATTGCTACTTCTCACCAGGAGTACGAGACAGAGAAGCGTCACTACGCCCACGTTGACTGTCCAGGCCATGCTGACTACGTCAAGAACATGATTACTGGTGCAGCCCAGATGGATGGTGCAATACTAGTTGTTTCTGCTGCTGACGGCCCAATGCCTCAGACACGCGAGCACATTCTCTTGGCTAACCAGGTTGGTGTTCCAGCAATCGTCGTCTTCCTAAACAAAGTCGACATGGTTGATGACCCAGAGTTGGTTGACCTTGTTGAGATGGAAGTTCGTGAGCTTTTGACCAAATACAAGTACGATGGCGATAACGCCAAAATTGTTCGCGGTTCAGCACTGAAGGCCCTCGAGGGCACAGACGATGGCGAAAAGGCCATCATGGAACTCATGGATGCTGTTGATGAGGCCATTCCAGAACCAGCGCGCGAGATTGACAAGCCATTTCTTATGCCTATTGAGGATGTTTTCTCGATCAAGGGTCGTGGTACAGTAGCAACCGGTCGTATCGGACAAGGTATCGTCAAAATCAACGATGAAGTTGAAGTTGTCGGTATCAAGAAGACTACCAAGACAGTTGTTACCGGTGTTGAAATGTTCAAGAAACAGCTCGATCAGGGTCAAGCTGGTGATAATGTTGGCTTGCTTCTTCGAGGCATTGAGCGCGAAGACATCGAACGCGGTCAGGTCTTGGCTAAGCCAGGTTCAATTACACCTCACACTGAGTTCGAAGCTGAGATTTATGCTTTGACAAAAGAAGAGGGTGGTCGCCATTCGCCGGTTTTCCCAGGATACAAACCTCAGTTTTACATCAGAACAACTGACGTTACAGGTGAAATCGCTTTTGAAGGCAAGGAAATGATCATGCCTGGCGATACATCAAATGTAAAAGTAACATTGATCCAGCCAATTGCTATGGACGAAGGCCTCAAGTTTGCTATTCGTGAAGGTGGCAAGACTGTTGGTGCGGGTGTTGTTACTAAGATCATCAAATAGTTTATACAAGCGGACCCCGATTCATCGGGGTTCCTTGTGTAGAATTATTATTAATCCAACCAAGTTACAAGAGACAAGATATCCCAAAGGAGCAAACAATATTAGCGATTGAGCTTTGTTTGGAAATTGTTTCTTGATAATTGGAAGTTTGTAGCATTATGGTAGAGAAAACGCAGGTCAAACAAAAGATCAGGATTAAGCTCAAAGCTTATGATCACCGAATAATCGACAAGTCTGCCGAGCAGATTGTTGAAACCGCTATCCGCTCAGGTGCGACAGTTGCCGGCCCAGTTCCACTTCCAACAGAGAGAAGCGTTACCACCGTCATCAAGTCTCCTCATGTTCACAAGGATAGTCGTGAGCAGTTCGAGATCCGTATTCATAAGCGTTTGATTGATATCCAGAATCCGACCGCAAAAACAATTGATAACTTGATGGCTTTGGATTTGCCTCATGGTGTTAATGTTGAAATTAAGATGTAGCAAAATCTCTTCATTAGAGATTTTGCAGTAAAAAGTTCGTAATGTTCGTAAAGTTTATAAAGTCGATAAATAGGTATGCTCAGCCCAAACTCCTTGGCTGGGTGCTGTCGCTTTAAGAACTTTATAAACTTGTAACTTTATGAACTCATTCTTTCTTGACATTTAGCTTCAAATACTGTATCTTCTACTTGTTGTGGCAAAATTTGAGCCACGGTTAAGAGTCGAGGATAACACTCCATGTCCGCTAAGCGGCAAATGGGGATGTTCCGCGCCATGTTTGTTTTTATTACAAGACATAGATAGTCGCAGAACCAGTGCGTAAAAGGGACGAATAGATTAGTACAAATGAAATTCATTATTGGCAGAAAATTAGGTATGACAAGAGTTTTCGACGACGAGGGTCGTTCGATTCCCGTAACAAAGGTTGCAGTTTTGCCTGCAGTTGTTTCTCAAGTCAAAACCAAAGATACTGATGGCTATAAGTCCGTTCAGATTAAGGCTTACAAGTTTCAGGGATCAGAAAAAGTTGCCAAGACGAGTGAATTTCGTGTTGAAAATCCCGGCCGATACAAAATCGGTGACAAGATTGGCCTTAAGCAGTTCAAGAAGGACGAGATAGTTGCTGTCGAAGGTGTCAGTAAGGGCAAAGGCTTTGCTGGTACGATCAAGCGCCACGGATTCAAACGTGGTCCTGAGACCCACGGTAGCAACAACGTGCGTGAACCAGGTTCAATCGGCGGCGGTTATCCTCAGCGTGTTGTTTTGGGTCGTCGAATGCCTGGGCACATGGGCCATTCCACGGTCACGATCAAGAATTTGCGAATCGTCGATTTGGATGATGAGATGATACTTATCTCTGGCGCCATACCTGGTCCAGTCAAATCTATCATAAAAGTCTATGGCTCAGGAGAAGTTGCTGAAGAAGAAGTTGACACAGAGGCATTGCTCGAAAAAGCAGCCATGGAAAAAATGCTAGAAGCCGATGCTGAAGCTAAAGAAGAGAAGAAGGCCGATGAAGCAGCGCCTGAAACAGCTGAAGTTGAGACAGAAAAGTCAGAATAGGGATTATTTAGATGAAACTACCAGTTTTAACAAAATCCGGTGAGAAGCTAGAAGAGATCACATTATCTTCCATTTTTGATGTCAAGGTTTCCAATCAAACACTAACCTTATACATAAACTACTTGCGTGCCGCCAGACACTATCCGGTTGCTAACACGAAGAATCGTGGTGATGTCTCGGGCGGTGGTCGTAAACCTTGGCGCCAAAAAGGTACTGGTAATGCTCGAGTTGGTTCAACTCGATCTCCTCTTTGGGTTGGTGGTGGCGTTACCTTTGGTCCAACTTCTGAGAGGAACCATCAGCTACGTATTAATCGTAGAGTTCGCCAGCAGGTAGTGATGAGTGTTCTTGGTCAGCTGATATCTGCCGGCAAAGCCGTTGCTATCAGTGACCTCAGTGATGTCGAGCCAAAGACCAAGGTCGCAGCTTCAATGCTTGAGAAGATCGAGGCTGATGGGAAAATTACCGTTGTATTGTCAGAAAACCAGGACAACGCCTGGCTTTCTTGCCGCAATCTTGCTGGGGTTAAGGTTATGTCTCCAAACAAGCTTGACGTCATCAATCTTCTTTCCACTGATAAACTCGTTTTGTCTGTTGAATCCGTTCAGATGATTGAGGATATGTACGCTCAGAAATCCGAGAAGGTATCAGCCAAGGAGAAAAATGACTAATATCTTAAAGAAGCCCCTTATCTCCGAAAAGAGTTATGGTCAAGTTGAAAACAGTGTTTTTACTTTCATCGTAAGTAAAAAGGCTTCCAAGGAAGAGATCGCCAAAGAGTGTGAAGATCTTTTTGGAGTAACCGTATTGGCTGTCAACACCGTAAGCTACATAGGCAAGGTTAAACGATCTAAACGCGGCGAAGGCAAACGGAACGATTTTAAAAAGGCTTTAGTCCGATTGAAGCCTGGAGATAAAATCGCTTTGTTCGAAATCGAGGAAGCCAAGGAAGAAAAAGCCAAACAAACAAAAGAGAAAAAGTCCGAGAAGAAAGCTGAATAACAAGTAATTTTAAGAAATCACCATGCCAGTACGAAAGGTAAAATCAACAACAAGCGCCAGAAGACAGATGTCTGTTCTAGACTTTTCTATGCTCGATAAAGTTGAGCCAGACAAGAATTTAACAGCAGGCAAAAGACGAATTTCCGGACGAAGCGGTGGCAGCATTGCTGTTGCTCATCGTGGTGGTGGTGCCAAGAGACTTTATCGCTCTGTTGATTTTAACGGCAGAGCTTCGCTTGACAACCCGGCTGTGGTTGAGACAATCGAATACGATCCAAATCGTTCTGCGTTTATTGCAAAGATTGCCTACACAGATGGTAAAAAATCATATATTGTAGCCCCCGAGGGTCTTGAGAAGGGTCAGCAAATTGTTTGCGCTGATGAAGCTCCTGCAGTTGTTGGTAATCGCATGAAGCTTAAGAATGTTCCGGTTGGTAGCGCCATCCACAACATTGAATTAGTCAACGGGAAAGGTGGCCAGATTGTTCGTAGTGCTGGTAATTCCGCAACTATCCTTGGTGTTGATGGCAAGTATGCAATCGTTCGTTTGCCGTCTGGGGAAACCAGAAAGATTTTAGCCGAGAATTTCGCTTCAATCGGTATCGTCTCCAACGGTGACCATTCCAATATTACCTTAAGCAAAGCAGGCCGTGTTCGAGCAATGGGAATAAGGCCAACTGTTCGCGGTAAAGCAAAGAATCCAATTGACCATCCGCACGGTGGGGGAGAGGGTAACACCTCTATCGGTATCAAAAAGGGTCCGAAGACCCCATGGGGAGCCCCTGCTCTTGGCCGCCGAACACGTAACAAGAAAAAAGCAAGTGGCGCATTAATACTTAGCAGGAGAAAGAAATAAAATGGCACGTTCTTTGAAGAAGGGACCATTTATTGATGAACGCTTGCTTGCTAAACTGGAAAAGTTTAATGCTTCTGGTGGCAAGCAGCCAATCAAGACTTGGTCACGAGATGCATCTATAACACCAGAGATGGTCGGAGTCTCCTTTGCGGTTCATAATGGCAAGGAACACATCCCGGTCTTTATCATTGAAGATATGGTTGGCCATAAATTGGGTGAATTCAGTCCTACGCGCAAATTCCGTCATCATGGCGGTAAAATGGCCAAAGAACAAGCAAAAGGCGGTGGCAGATAGTGCTTGCAAATAGTTACACGATAAAAATGTACAATTAGTTATTTGCCTCAACATTTACAGCTTACACGTTATTGGAACTTACAATGGACATCACAGTTAAAAACAAATTCGTTCGAATCTCTCCTCGCAAAGCAAGGCCTGTTTTGCATGGCCTTCGAGGCAGATTGGCCTCTGATGCTCTGACCCAGATGCGCTTTACTAACAAGAAAGCCGCTACTCGTCTTGCCGAGCTTATTAGGTCTGCCGTGGCTGCCGCGAAGGAAAGCGATATGGCTGAATCTTCAGTCTATATCAAGAGCATTGTTTGCGACGAGGGTCCAAGACTGAAGCGTCGTAGATTCGAATCAAAGGGCCGAGCTGCCCCTATCAAGAAAAGAATGAGCCACTTTGTGCTGACTGTAACCGACGAGCCTGTGATCGTAAAGCCAGTTAAGGCGAGCGCTCAAAAGGTAGCCAGAGCTGCAAAGACATCTGAAACAGAGGCCAAGAAAATTGAAGCCAAATAGCTAAATTGCTAATTAATATATTAGACCTTAGGATTTAAACAAAATGGGACAGAAAGTCAATCCAAAATCACAGCGCTTGCTCATTAACGAGACATGGAAATCTCGCTGGTTTGATAGTCAGCATTATGCTGAAAATCTCATTTCTGATTTGCGGATTCGACAAGCTTTGCAAGTACGCCTGAAGACTGCAGCAGTATCACGTGTTGACATCAGCCGCGATGCCAACAAATTAATTGTTGATATTTATTCAGGCCGTCCAGGCTTAATTATCGGTCGAAAGGGTACCGGTACGGATGAGCTGAAAAAGTTGCTTTCAAAGCTGGTTGATTCAAAGATTCAGATCAACATCGTCGAGGTTAAGAATCCTGATGGTGACGCATGTGTTGTTGCGCAAAACATCGCAACTCAAATCGAGCGCCGGATGCCGTATAAGCGTGTTATCAAGCAGGCTTTGGAGAAGGCGAAAGAAGTTGGGGTTAAGGGTATCAAGGTTCAGGTTTCTGGCCGCTTAAACGGAGCAGAAATTGCACGTCAAGAAAAGGTCATCTTCGGAACCGTACCTCTTTCCACGTTCAAGAGCCATATAGATTACAGCTATGTTACTGCTCTCACCACATATGGTATTATCGGTGTCAAAGTCTGGGTTTACAAGGGTGAGCGCGGCATGGATGATGTTGCCCTGGCTGACAGAAAGTAAATTTCGTCCTGTGCTGCAACTGCATTAATTCAGACATAGTGGCAAAGCGACTTGAAAAGATCAGTCATTTAATGTATAGTAAGAGACTGGAATCACTTAATTCGCAGAATTAGCACCTTATCCTCAACAAATATTAAATCCTTATAACTTTTTGGGAAATCTATGGTATTGATGCCAAAGAAAATGAAATATCGGAAACAACAGCGTGGCAAGATGGCCGGATTGGCTAGTCGCGGTGCTGAATTTTCTTTTGGTAAATTTGCCATCAAATCTTTGTCCGCAGGCTGGGTTTCTGCTCGTGAGATTGAGGCTGCAAGGCGCGCAATGACACGATATATCAAGCGCGGCGGTGAGATTTGGATTAGAGTTTTCCCAGACAAGCCAGTTACCCTAACTTCACCTGAGACACCTATGGGATCTGGTAAGGGAGCAGTTGATCATTTTGCAGCAGTCGTGCGTCCTGGACGTATTCTCTTTGAGATGGACGGTGTTGATTTTGACACAGCCAAAGAAGCGATGCGCCTAGCACAGCACAAACTGTCAGTTAAGACCAAATTTATAACAAAGTCGGAGTAAGATGAAAAAGGTCGAAGAGTTAAAAAAACTTCGTTTGATGAAACATGCGGAGTTAGAAAAAGAATTGAGCGACACCAGCAAAAAGGCCTCTTTAGAGAGACTAGCTGTTGCTGCTGGTAAAAATCAAAATTACTCTAGCCTTTCTAAACTTAGGAAGACAGCTGCTCGTATCAACACGCTTATAGCTGAAAAGTCGGGAGAGAAAGATGAATAAGGAAGAAGTCATAACAAAAGTAAAAACCTTAAGAGGTGCGGTAATTTCTGACAAAGCCGACAAAACAATCACTGTGTTGGTTAATCGCATCAAGACTCACCGTCTTTATAAGAAAAAGTTCACCGTAAGCAAAAAGTTCAAAGCCCATGATCCCGAAAACGAGTATCATGTCGGTGATACTGTTGATATAGCTGCTGCCAGACCAATATCCAAAGACAAACACTTTGTGGTAGTAGGGAAAGTTAAATAATGATTCAACCTGGAACCCAATTAAAAGTTGCTGACAATACTGGTGCACGTATTATTGAGTGCATAACCGTACTTGGTCGTGCCCCCAGATGTGGCGCCGAGATTGGTGATGTTATTTCAGCCTCAGTTAAGAACGCTGTCCCTCGCGGCACTGTCAAGAAGAAAGAAGTCGTTCAGGCTGTCATTGTCCGTCAGGCTAAGCCATTTGGCAGAGAAGACGGTTCTTATGTTAGGTTTGATGAAAATGCAGCGGTTATTATTGACAAAGCTGGCAACCCAAGGGGAACACGAATATTTGGGCCAATTCCAAGAGAGTTGCGTCGTGGTTACATGAAGATTATTTCACTGGCCCCGGAAGTGCTTTAGTTCTTAGGAATCTTTAAGTTAATTTCAATCATATGAAGATTAGAAAAAATGACAACATAATGGTGATTAGCGGTCGCGACTCTGGAAAGACCGGTTTAGTTGAGCGTGTTTTCGTTGCTGAAGACAGGGTTGTGGTTAAGGGTGTCAACATTGCCAAGAAACACGTTAAGCCAAGCCGATCCAACCCGCAAGGTGGTATTATCGATATCAATGCGAAAATCAATGTTTCGAACATCGCGTTGGTTTGTCCGAATTGCGGCAAGATTACCCGCGTCGGCTATCAGATCACTGATGCTAAAAAGATCAGAATTTGCAAGAAATGCGGACAGAGTGTTGAGGGTGGTGCAACTAAGTAGTCTTTGAAAGTAAATTTGTTAATCAACAGTGGAAAATATGGAAAAACTAGGCGAACAATTTAACAAAACCGGAAAAGCATTGCTTCAAAAAGAGCTCAATGCGAAGAATATTTTCGAGGTGCCTAGAATTGAGAAAATAGTTGTTTCCACTGGAGTTGGCGATTTCAAAGAAAACAAAGATATGATTGACAAGATTGCCGTTGAACTCGCGAGAATCACAGGCCAGCATGCCAAGCTGAATATTGCCAGAAAGTCTGTTTCTGCTTTTAAGCTAAGAGAAGGCCAGCCAGTTGGTTTGAGCGTAACATTGCGCGGCGAGAGAATGTACGACTTTCTTTCCAAGCTTATCAATGTCGCGTTGCCTCGAGTTCGAGATTTCCGAGGCCTGTCGTTGAAGGCCTTTGACAATCAGGGCAATTACAGCGTTGGCATTAAAGAATATTCCATCTTTCCTGAGGTTCGCTACGAAGATATCGTTACAAATTTCGGATTACAGATAAACGTTAAAACATCAGCAAAGAACAATGAAGAGGCCAAAGCCCTGTTAGTCACCGTTGGCTTCCCGTTCGAGAAAGCAAAATAATCAGGACTAATAATGGCAAGAAAAGCATTAATTGTAAAATCAAATAGAAAGCCGAAGTTTTCAACACGAGTCGTACGTCGATGCAAGATGTGTGGACGACCACGTGCTTATATGCGAAAGTTCGGTTTGTGTCGAATCTGTTTCAGAGAATTTGCTTCTCGGGGTGAGATTCCTGGTGTTATTAAATCAAGTTGGTAGTGAGGTATTATGAGCGATCCAATCGCAGATTTATTGGTTAGAATTAGAAACGCAGTTGCCATTGGCAAGGCTGAAATTACTCTTCCTTCTTCGCGTCTGAAAGAGGTAATTTTGGGAATTCTTAAGAACGAAGGTTATATCCAAGAGATAAAGTCTGTTAAAAAGAATAACTTTAAATACCTCACAGTTTCTTTTTCCAAGGAAAAATTACCAACCCACTTAAAGCAAATTAGCAAGCCGGGTCAGCGCATTTACGTAAAGAATAGGGACATCCCAAAACCTTTGCGCGGTCTTGGACTAGTGATTGTTTCCACTTCTGTGGGTGTTATTCCTGGCAGAGATGCAATCAAGCGCGGGCTAGGTGGCGAGTTGATTTGCGAAGTGTGGTAGGATTTAGTTCATAAGGTTCATAAAGTCAAAAGTTTATAAAGAAAGCCCAAAACTACCCACACTACAAACTTTAAGAACTTTACAAACTTTAAGAACTTTACAAACTTTACAAACTTTAAGAACATCTGGAAACTATTATGAGCAGAATCGGAGCTCGTCCAATTACAATTGAAGAAGGTGTTGTACTTGAGCCTACCAAGTCGAAGGTCACTGTTAGATGTGGGGAAAAAGAACTTGAGATTTCGCTCCCCGCTGGTCTGAAGGTTGAGGTTGCGGACAACTTTGCCAAAGTCATCAGGGATGGTTCATCAAAGGATCTTCGAGCTCAACATGGCCTAATCGCACGCCTACTTCGAAACGCCATTATCGGCGCCAAGAACAACTTCACTAAGGAGCTTGAGTTTACCGGTACTGGTTACCGTGCCGCCGCTGAGGGCGATTCATTGGTTCTGAATATGGGCTACTCTCATCCTGTTCGTTTATCTATACCTGAGGGCATAAAGATCACAGTTGCAAAGAATTCAATCAGCGTAACCGGAATAAGCCGCGAAGCTGTTGGTGCGTTTGCTGCTGATATCCGAGATGTTAGACCGCCAGAGGTTTACAAGGGTAAGGGCATCAAATACAAGAATGAGTTTATCCGACGCAAGGCTGGCAAAACTGCTGCGTCTAAGTAGTGGGTCGTATATATAAGGTTAATCATGACAAGAAATAAAATTTCCAAAGTAAATAAAAAGACTGCCGGCACAGCGGAACGCCCACGTGCCAGTGTTTTTCGTTCAAATCGCTGTATCTCAGTTCAACTCGTCGATGATTCGTGTGGAAAGACACTTTTGGCCGCCTCAACCAAGGGAATTAAGGACAAGCAGACAGCAACCGAAAAAGCGCGTATTCTGGGCGGAGAAGTTGCTAAGAAAGCGTCCGAAAAAAAAATCAAGGCAATTGTTTACGATCGAAACGGATATCAGTATCATGGACAGGTTCGGGCCTTGGCCGAGGGCATGCGCGAAGGTGGAATTAATTTTTAGATATTAGACATTAAGGTGCGACAATGGTTGAAAAGAATTTTATGAGACCAAAGGCAGCGCCCGCCAAGCGGGAAGCCAAAGAATACGATGAACGCGTAATCGAGGTTCAACGTGTTTCTAGAGTTGTTAAGGGTGGAAGACGTATTCGTTTTCGTGCTCTTGTTGCTATTGGCGACCGACGCGGTAAGGTTGGAATGGGTGTAGCCAAGGCCGGCGAGGTTGCTGAAGCTGTCAGAAAAGCCGTTGCACAAGCCAAAAAGCATCTTATTGAGGTTCCAATAATCGATGGGACTATTCCACATGAGGTAATTGCCAAATTTGGTAGCGCAAGAGTTATGCTTAAGCCTGCATCTTCTGGTACAACCATTGTTGCTGGTGGTAGTGTGCGTGTTGTCGCTGAACTAGCTGGGGTTGAGAACTTATTGTCTAAGATTATGGGTAGCTCAAATAAGATCAATAATGTCTCCGCAACTCTAAAAGCGTTTTCCTCATTTAATACACAAGTAGTTGAGAGACTTCGCAAGTACAATGATCGTCCTGAAATTAAATCAGTAACAGTTGAAAAAGAAGAAGCAGCTTTGGCTCCAGAGCAACCAGCACCTGTTTCGCCAGTGAAGGCAGCGCCCAAGAAAAAGGTTGCGAAAAAGGAAGATGTAGCTCCTGCTGAAGCCAGTGAGCCTGTAAGCAAGTAGGTAATAGGCAGCGAGCATTTGAAGAATTTTCACAAGCTAATTCTTACTGACTTATGCGCTTAAGGTCTGTAAAGGAAAGATATGATACAATTACAATCAGTTTCAACTAAATCAAGGAAAAGAGTCGGTCGCGGACTTTCTGCTGGCCAGGGCAAAACTGCTGGCCGTGGCACAAAGGGTCAGAAATCACGAGCCGGTCACAATATTCCTAACCGTTACGAAGGTGGTCAATCTCCGCTTTCTTTGAGACTGCCAAAACTTCCAGGTTTCAAATCTTTCAGACCAAAAGCTGCTATCATTTCCTTGGACCAGATTTCTGGAGCTTTCAAGGATGGCGAGACTGTTTCAAAAGCATCTTTGGTTGAAAAGGGCTTGATTAGTCCTCGAGAGATAGTCAAGATTCTCAACAACGGCGAACTCACAGTTAAGGTTATTCTCGGCAGCGATGTCAAAGTCTCTAAATCAATCGCTGATAAGTTTGATCGGGTCCCTGCCAAAGAGGAAGTTGAAGCAAAGACTAGCACTTCCAAACCAAAGATCTTAAAAGCCAAAAAAGCTGAGTAAAAATCAAATTTGTTCTCAATACACAAAAACACCCTAACGGGTGTTTTTGTGATACATCATACCTTTCTCTTAAGGTCTGGTCGCGGGCTAGACACAAATACACCGCCCGCCAATACACTGACTACCAATAAATTACTTTATCGTAGAATATAGTACGATCGCTTGAAAATCTACGACTAGGGATTATTATTGAATTATGGTGCATAATCCGAAGCATTCACAGCAATTTATGACCTGGTGTCTTGAGTCTGCAATTATTCTCATCAATGATGCTCTCAATGATGCGAGTCGCAAACTTACGGGCCGATCCGTTGTCGACTTGCTTCGCGAAGCTGCTGGGATATCAGGAGCAACGTCCAAAGACGCAAGCCGCATGGCCTATGAGCTTAAGCGCCATCAATATATCGAGATTGGGGAGGGAAGCTCGGTACGATTAACAAACAAAGCGAAGATTAGAATTATTGACAAGATTTCCCAATCGCGCGAGTGGGACAATCTCTACCGTGTCATATCATTCGATATTCCAGAGACAAAGAAAAGCAAACGCGACAGTTTTCGTCGTGCGATCAAGCGGATGGGTTTCGTTCAAGTCCAGAAGAGTTTGTGGGTTGGAAAACGAAACGTCGGCGACTTAATTGATTTGGTGTCAGACGAGTATCAAGTTTCTGACTATGTCGCATATTTTGTCGCCGATAGAACAAACATAAACGCCTATTTACAAAGGTTGCTTGAGGCTGAGTCGTAATATTTCAAATGATCGCTTGATTTTTTACGATACGATAACAAAATGGTACTAAAATAAAAAATCCACCTCCGTTTGAGAGCGGTAGGTGGCGAATTTAAAATTACTTAGTTCTTAATCTTTGGACCAACCCTCTCGGCTTTAGCTGATAGAGCGGGCTCAACGGTTTCGGCCAGTTTGGTTGTGGCCTGTATCGGGTTGCGCACAAGAAACCACTTCTTGTATGGGTGCCATTTGCCCCACTGGTAGATGGTGTAATCCTCGATCGCGGTAATCGAATTGGTATCCCAGACGATTTTAGCTTCGTTGATCGCATAAATGAAACGAGAGTAGGTGTGATCGTCAAGTCGCAGTCTCCCATCTCGAGTAGCGGGGAAAACAAAGACTACTTGCTTGTCCGGCTTGGTTTCACCGGGGAAATCTACCAGGCCTCCGTCGTACGTAGCTGCTAGATATATATCGCGAAATACGAACTTTGGCTTAGGCGGCTCAGCCTTTCGCGTTACGGGTGCAGCAGTTCCTTTCGGCGGCTGTTTGCCGAATTGAATGTGGTTGCGAAATATGGCCCAAGTGAGCAGTATTCCACAAATTGCTCCGATCAAGAAGATTAAAACCTTGAAGTTGCGATCGTAATCGCATTCTCTCATCCTGATCCTCCTTCTCGCCCAATTTCTCGCGAGCGTGACAAGATAATTATCTCAAAAAGTTGCCCTAGTGTCAAGGTTTTTGTGTTGACGCTAACAGTTAAACGTGCTATCGTAACAACCGTTAGGTAAGGTAACTCAGCGTCCGCAGAGATGCAAATGCTCGATTGCCTACACTTAACACTAGCTGGGTAAACGCGATGGCCTGTGCAGAGATGCAAGAGGATAGCTGTTAACGCCCAGCACCAGTTGACCGAGCAGAGGATGTGGTGCAGCGACGCGATGAGACCGTTGTTTATGACCAACCAAGGACCAGATAAGACAAAGAGGCTAATGCAGATATGCAGCGAGCGCCTTGTTGATATCTGGGGCTGATGGCTGAGCAAGGCAATTCGGTTGATGCGGAAACGCAAATGCGCGTTTGCCGATGCTCAGAAACCGCCGAGTATAGCGAATGGGCCACTGGAGAGGTATAAACACGCATGCGCTGTTACCAGACGCTGTTCGGTAATGCTAGGCAAGGCAATAAACTACATGCGGAAACGCAAGAGCCTAGTTGCCGATGCCTACCTAGAAACAACATGCCGATGAGGCAAGTGTGAGAGGGGGATTCAGGCATGCCAAAGAGGTTTGCCTTGGCATTCGCCCACTCCGGCAGTGTGATGTTTCAGTGGGAGCCTGGCCAGAAGCCAGTCAAACACGAATTCACGCTTTCGGATGGAGAACGTATTCTGTCGCCGGAAGAAGTTGTGATTAGCGGAGGACTACTTTTTGATCTTCTTCAGAAGGGTGATGTTCTTTTCACTGAGATGGGTGGCAGAAACGGTCCTTTTTGTCTTCAAGCACTGTCGCGCGGGGTTGTTATCCACCAGATACCAACCTACCGTCTTATTGAGATTCTTGGCGAAAACAATGATGAAGAGGAAGATAGTGGCAGGGACGGAATTAGTTTGAAGCGTGAGGCAAGAGCGCGATTGATTATGGAGTTGGCCGGGAGTGATCCAGGCCAGTTTTATCCTATGCTTCCGATCGATCCGCTGGTGTGGCGGATTCAGACCTACATCAATACCTATGTTTCGCTTCAGAAGGATGACAGGATCAAAGCCACTCTTCGTCGCCATGGTCGTCAAGCTGATTTTGCTTGGTTGCCTGATTCAACTGACAAGAAAGAGATTGAGGCAACACGTGATCTTCTGGCCAGGCCTAGGGATATCGAATATTACCTTGAGCTTGAAGGCCAGATGATGAAGGGAATCGAGAGGCTGTTGCCCAGCATCCCGATCTGGAACGAGTTCTTCGGCCCAATCAAGGGAATCGGTCCGTCGCTGGCAGGGCGTCTAATCGGGGTTATCCGTGATATTCGACGTTTTCCAAAGAGAGATGGCTTTCGCGCCTACCTTGCTTGCGCCGTTACGCCAGAGGGCATGGCGCCACGCTACATCCGCAAGAAGAAAGACGGTAGTAGGGGTGTAACCTACAACCAACAGGGTAAATCCACCCTGTTCAAGTTGGTTTCCGATCAGGTTGTCAGGCAGGGTTCACGCTGTTGCTACAATATCTGGTACCTTCGTGCTAAGTGCCACTATTCTGTCCGACAGGTGCGTAAGTTGGTTGAAGATGGTGTGGCAAATGGTGATAGCCCGGCAGTTCAAGCAGTTATCTCCCAGCTTGATGCTGGAAGGAGTCTTGAGTCTAAAATTAATGTTGTCCAGGGAGCTCTTGCTGATCTTTCTCATCTCTTGGATGCTCATCCGACACTTAGGCGCAAGATGGGTCTAGCCCACATCGAGGCTAGGGCTCGCCGCAAGGCAATTTCACGTTTCGTTGATGAGCTTTGGGTGGCCTGGTGGCGGATCATTGAACGAGAGTACAAAACTCAAGGCATTCAGCTGCCTGATTCCGTTCGCCAAGTACTTCATCCGGTCGATCCACATGTGGTGGTCCGGCCGTAGTCGCACTTACCGGCGCGTAAGTAGTGATCTGCTAAATCTGGCGCCGGCCTTGGAAAGGAACTGGATCTGGCACAGTGACGCAAGAAGACCGATACCGAGTCCGGGGCCGATATCTTTTGCTGGATGGGGCCAGAAAGGCATGAGTGCTACTGCAGGAATGCACATGGGCCATTGCTGATTCTGACTCCTAGGGAATAGTCCAAATGGGTCGGAAATGCACCAGTGCTATTGCAGAGATGCAAACACTCGTCTGCTGATTCCGGCCCTGTTGCTGCTCGAAGAGAGGTGAGTCGACGCTTGCAGAAATGCGTGAATTTAGCCGTCGATTCTCTCCCTAGTCGCTGTCCAGCACTGCTTCCGAGCGGTGCTGGACATTACTGGGGACGAGAAATGCAAGACAGGAGTTGAAGAAATTCACTGCGTGTGATGCAAACTCGCCCCCAACCGTGGCGGAAGGCATGCTGTTTGCTGCAGGGATGCAAGAAGAACAATGCCGATTCCGCCAGCGCTGTGGGCAAAAAGGCAACAGCCCTGCTGCAGCGATGCCATCGAGGCAATGCCCGCTTGTCCGCTACCAGGAGAGTGAATCAATACTACTGCTGCAGTGATGCATTTCGTGCAGTGACAAGCTCTCCAACCTGTCCCTTCCGATAAAAGCAATACCGCCCTTGCAGAAATGCGTTAAAGGGAATGCTTTGTCGGGAGGGATTTTTTATTTGATGTAATAATACGAGGAGCGCTAAAGATGACGAGAGGGGATAGCTCGAATAAATTTAACATTCATCATAGAGCTCTTGGTAGACTACTTGAGATCATGCAATTGTGATTTGGTGGTTGCTATTCTGAGATATTTTCAAGGAACTCTCTGCTTTGGATAAGAGAATTCACAATCTCTTGGTCGTCATATGGGTTAGCGAAGGCTTCTGGTCGGAGCTCGAGGCAGCGAAGTGCATCTGGACGAATTGAAATTAGCTCTCTAAAAAATTTCTTTTGTTTCAAGATATTCATGTGGCATTCTTTGCCGTCAAACCAGGAAAGGTGAAACTGCCGGATGTTGGGCATTTCCGAAACCATTTTTATAACATCTGAGCCGTTGCTGATTTCGTGAGCAGTGTCAAAGCAGAAGTTGGGGTATTCATTATACTTATTTACGCCTTGTTCGACACACTTGGGTCCCATATTTTCTGTTAGAAACATTACTGGCGACGTTTCCATATATTTCTTGTAATTATTGGCAAACCACTGGCGGTACTCTTCGTATCGGTCTTTGTTTTTAGGGATATGAAAGATGACGTGTCCAACACGAAGTCTTTGAGCAAGGGATATCGTGCTATCTATATAACCGGCGGCATCCATCTCAAAATCGATGGGGGAGTGCAGACTTGAAACTTTAATGTTATGTATTTTCTCCAAGTTCTTGATGTAGTTGTGGTTCCAGAAGTCCCACCAACACTCTGCTTTTCGGCTTCGAAGCATTAGTTCCAAGTGTTTAAAACCTGCCTGCTGCGCAATATTAAAAATATGGTCAATGCCCATATGATAGAGTGAGCCGGTGGACATCAGTACCTTTGTTTGTTCTTTTCCCATATAATTAATCATAGCATAAACCAGACTTATTGATTAATTGGCTTACACATTTCTTTTTGTGTTGTGATTTTAGTGCTAATATAAAAAGAACAAATGTTTTTGATTACTGGATATAAACCAGACAAGGAGGGGGATGACAGAAGGGTCTCAATTTGTGCAACTGCGCCGATGGAATATATTTGCCTCAATTTTGCATTTTGTTTCTGGGATTGTGATGCTGTCAGTTTCTACTGATTTGAAGGTGCCGATTACGTCATCCTTTTTGCGTTTTAATCAAGCGACCCAGAGTCTAGCGCCAGAACTCGGTGAATTGTTCAGTGTAAAGCTGGGTCCGTTGGTTGCGTCATTCTTGATTATGTCGGCACTGGCCCATTTGGTTATTTCGCTGCCAGGAATCAATCAATGGTACAACAACAATCTCAAAAACCACATAAATATCGCCAGATGGATTGAATACGCCTTTAGTTCATCAGTGATGATTGTAGTTATCTCGATGTTGGTTGGCATCTATGACTTGGCTACGCTGATCGTTGTCTTCTTTTTGAATGCCACCATGATCTTATTCGGCTGGATGATGGAACTCCACAATCACGCCCTTCGACAGGATCAGGGTAAGCAACAGACCAACTGGACAGCGTTTATATTTGGATGCATAGCTGGTATTGGGCCATGGATTGCAATCACTCTCTATCTTGTCAGTCCGGGCACAGCGGATAATCCGCCAACATTCGTCTACTGGATTTTTGTTTCCTTATTCGTTTTCTTCAATATCTTTGCCATAAATCAGTATTTACAGTATCGAAAGATTGGTCGTTGGAGTGATTATCTCTATGGCGAACGTGCCTATATTGTATTGAGCTTTGTTGCCAAGTCTCTTCTTGCTTGGCAGGTTTTTGCTGGGACACTCCGGCCGTAATATCTGGGCGTCAAAAAATAAGAATAATCAAGTTCTGATAATGACAAAACAGCATAAGGGTCCACTAGCCTAAACCCACGGTTTAAAATGGTATAATAGGGCCGTGGAAGCGCCTCCATATTTATCCACACCAAGGAGGTGAAACAATGCAACAAAAAAAGAATAACCAAAGTAGTAAGAAAAAAACGGGAGACGACATAGTTCATTTGGGACGAGGCCGCAAGCCATACAGAGTCGAACGGGGTGAGCATGGCGAATTCAAGAAGGTTAAGGGTCCTGCCAAATAAAGGGGATTCGAACGCCCGCTACCATCTGTACGGCAATTCGGACAAATCCATAGTCTTGTTACAAGAATTTACACACAAACTTTCCTGCAAGGCCTGGCATTATCGCCAGGTTTTGCTTTTTGTGGTAGGTTGAAGTGCCTAGTAAAAATTATTTTGTAGGATCGATATGACCAAATCTAAGAAAGTACAACCTGACGACACCCATACACCAGGAGACGGTATGTCGCGCCGCGGCGATGCCACAGATACCGCTCTGGATGGGGGTGTCGATTTTGATGCTTCTCTCCCCGAGACAACCGAAGACTCCCTGATTGATCCAACAAAGCACGATAAACACGTGGTGGGTGGTTCTGATCCTGGTGATGTTGAGACGGAAGAGGAAGAACTGCAAGACTAGGTTTGCTTTTACGAGTAGATTTTGATAGGATGAAGGCGTAAAGCTTAGAAGCGCGAAGGTCCTAATTTAAGAGCTTAATAGAAATTACTATTTTACTTAGAACTTAGCACTTTCGCCTAATTTGGTATTTTTTTATGACAAAATGGTCAAAGATTTGGGAATATAAGGATTTGCGCACCAAGATTCTGGTTGTGCTTGGTTTGCTTTTTGTAACACGCGTAATTGCTCATATTCCATTGCCGGGAGTCGATATTTCCAGGCTGCAGGCCTTTTTCCAGCAAAATCAGGCATTTGGACTGCTCAATATGTTTTCTGGTGGATCGATGGAAAATTTCTCCATCATTTTGATGGGTGTTGGTCCGTATATTACAGCCTCCATTATCTTTCAGCTTCTGGCAATGATTTTTCCTTCTATTGAGGAGATTCAAAAAGAAGGTGAGGCTGGCAGGCAGCGCATTACCCAGTATACTCGCATCGCTACTGTTCCACTTTCCTTTATCCAGGCCTATGCCATGCTTGTTATGCTTCGAAACCAACAAATAATTCCTAGCTGGACACCCTTTAATCTTGCTGTCATGCTTATATCAGTTATGGCCGGAACAATGCTTCTGATGTGGATCGGTGAGATTATTACCGAAAAAGGCGTTGGCAATGGTGTCTCGCTCGTGATTACGATTGGTATTCTAGCTGGTTTGCCTACCCAGATAAGGAATACAATTGCCATTGTTCAGACCGGAGATACGAGCAAAATTATTGGGACCATAGCGCTTTTGGCAATCTTTATTGTTGTTATTGCTGCCATTGTTTTTGTCCAAGAAGGACAGCGCAATGTTCCTGTTCACTACGCTAGAAAACTCCGCTCTTCGGGCTATGGCACATCCACAAGCTTTTTGCCAATTCGTGTAAATATTGCCGGCGTTGTTCCGATCATATTCGCCTTAAGCCTGCTTGTACTACCGAATGTTTTTGCTCAATACCTAGAAAACGCGCGTACCGCCTGGTTGGCGACCGGAGCAAAGTCGGTTCGTGATCTTTTCAGCAATCAGATTTTCTATGGCTCGTTTTACTTCGTGCTTGTTGTCATTTTTACGTACTTCTATACCAGCATCGTTTTCAAACCTGAGCAAATTGCCGAGAATTTGCAAAAACAGAGCGGATTCATCCCGGGAATTCGTCCAGGGAGAGAGACCAAGGAATATCTTGGAAATATTATTGTCAGGATTACTCTCTTTGGGTCATTGTTCCTTGGTGTTATTGCAATACTACCTTTCATCGTTCAGGCGATTACAAACATAGATACACTAGTGCTTGGTGGTACTGGACTGCTTATCATGGTTTCTGTTGTTGTAGAAACCATGCGCCAGATTGAATCGCAAATTGTTATGCACACATATGACCAGTACTAAACAAGGAATAGACCGGTAGACTATACCGAAGTGCTCCGCTGTGGGGCTTGCTGATTTAAAACCATGAAACAAATTTATTCTTTTTTAGGTTTGCCAGCCTCTGGTAAAGGAACACAGACAAAGTTGTTGTCTGATAATAAACATATTGAGATTGTTGGCATTGGTCAATTAGTGAGAAGAGAGATCTCTCAGGGGGATAAGGGCGATCCATTTTTCGCTGAGATTAAGCAGCGCTATGATTCGGGCATACCACAGAGGGATGAAGTTGTGCTTGATCTTATTAAGCGTGAACTTACTCAATCACCTCGTGGAGTTATCTTTGACAACTTTCCATTTTCACGCACGCAAGCAAAGCATTTGGATGAATTCACCACGCATTCGCAATTGCCCAAACCTATAATTATTTATCTCAAGATTGATCCAGCTACAGCTGTCAGGCGGGTTATCCATCGTAAGGTTTGTTCAGAGTGCGGTGAAAACTATATAGACAGTCAAGCAGCCATTTGCGAAAAATGTGGCGGATCTCTCGTATCACGATCTGACGACAACGAAGATACCGTGAAAAAAAGGATCGAGCACTATTTGCCCCGTATTAGAGAGGTTGTTGAGTGGTACAAGCCGAGCGGACGTGTTATTGAAATTGATGGTGAGCCACCAATTGAAATCGTGTACAATGGCTTGATCCATGCGATAGAGAGGATTGAGCGTGATAGCGCATCGATCGTAAATAGGAACACCAAGAATGGATAATATCTTAAACAAGAATCAGATTGAGGCTATAAAGGAGTGTGGCAAGATTCTTAGCCAGGCCATGGATGAGGTTGAGAAATCGATCGCGCCAAACTTAACAGCTGCAGAGATCGATTCCATAGCAGAAAGTGCGATTCTGAAAGGAGGTGCCAAGCCTTCATTTAAGAATTACGAGGTTCATGGTGGGGGAATATACCCGTCGACATCTTGCATTTCTATTAATGACGAGATTGTTCACGGTTTGCCAACTTCAGACAAGATCCTGAGGGAGGGTGATATCGTTTCCGTTGATCTTGGCGCGAACAAGGGGGGGGTCCATACTGATATGGCGCGAACGTTTGCTGTCGGTAAGGTGTCATCGCAGGCTCAAAAATTAATCGACATGACAAGACGTTGCCTTGAAGTCGGGTTGAGTTCAGTGCGGGCCGGAGCAAAAATTGGGCAAATTGGGCACAATATCCAAAAAACAGCAGAATCGGAAGGGTTTGGTGTTGTGAGAGACCTTGTCGGCCACGGTATTGGCCCAGAGGTCCACATGGAGCCCTCTGTACCTAACTACGGTAGGGGAAACGAGGGTCCGGTCATAGTTGAGGGCATGGCATTGGCAATCGAGCCTATGCTGACAACGGGGAGCCACAGAATCAAGGTTGCCCCTGATGGATGGACCATCCTGACAACAGATGGTTCCCTTGCTGCACACTTCGAGCACACAGTAGTTGTTGAGGATGGCAAGCCAGTCGTTGTTACCAGGTAAGAATCAGCCGGGGTACGCTTTTTCTTGCCCCTCTGGCTTTGTCTGCTTGCACTATCGCCTTCTTTTGCAAGAAAATATAGCTAAAAGTGTTGACTTCTCGCGTTAATTATGTTAAATTTCTCAAAGAAGAACAAAATATGTCCAAAGAAGATGTTATAGAAGTAACCGGCAAGGTTATCGAAGTATTACCTGATTCCAAGTTTCGAGTTCAGCTAGAGAACGGTCATATTGTTCTGGGATATTCCTCAGGCAAGATGATCCAGAATCGTATTCAGGTTACTGTTGGTGATCAAGTCTTGCTGGAGCTAACCCCATATGATTTGACGCGCGGGCGCATAACCCGTCGTTTTAATCCTGATCGCAATAGGGCGTAGTGACCGCCTGTTTGTGTTTAATTATTATTTTTTTGTTTTGCAATGAAAGTCCAAGCATCTGTAAAAAAAATTTGTAGTAAGTGCAAAATCGTCTTGCGTAGCAAGAAGGGTAAGTCAAAACGCATAAGCCTGAAGCGTCGCCTATTTGTAATATGCGAGAATCCCAAGCACAAGCAGAGACAAGGATAACACTAAGCCAGCAAGCAAGTAAGTGTATAAGCAAATTTCAATCTACTTACGCACTTACCGGCTTACTAGCTTACACACTAATGGAGTTTGATTAAACTTATGGCAGTAAGAATTGCAAACGTAAATTTACCTGACAGCAAGAGAGTTGAGATAGCATTGACCTATCTTTTCGGCATTGGCTTAACCTTGAGTAAGAAAATCTTGGCTGAGTCCAAGATTAGTCCCGATACTCGAGTAAAGAACCTAACTGATGCCGAATTGGATAAGATCCGTGCTGCAGTTGGACGCTACAGAGTTGAGGGTGATCTCAAAATGGAGATCACACAAAATATCAAGCGCCTGAAAGATATCAGCGCCTATCGTGGCGTCAGGCACACCAAGGGCTTGCCGCTTAGAGGACAGCGAACCAAAACAAACGCTAGAACCAAGCGCGGCCGCAAGGTTACAGTTGGATCTGGTCGCAAACCATCCGCACAGAAAACATAGCAATAGTATGGTAAGCACTCAGTGCAAAAGTACTAAACACCCCACCAGGAGTTTTCTGATTGCCCTTTGGGTAGTCCCCCTCATGGGGCGAAAGGCACTGCATTATTGCGCTCAACTTAGTACTTAGAACTTTCACCATCCGATTAACATTCATGGTGACCCGAGCGAGGTCAAAGGTCACACTTTCACACTAGGATTATTTATGGCCAAAGCAGTTAAAAGCAAAGAAAACAAGAAGAGCGTCGTACGAAAGAAAGTAAAACGAAATGTAACCTCTGGCAGTGTTTACATTCAATCTACTTTTAATAATACGATGATTACAATAACCGACGAAAACGGCGGGGTAATTTCTTGGGCTACTGCTGGGTCAACCGGCTTCAAGGGCACAAAGAAGTCTACTCCTTATGCTGCCTCGATTGCCGCAGCAGCTGCAATAGAAAAGGCAAAGGCCGTTGGGTTTTCTGGTGGAAAGATTTATGTTTCAGGGGTTGGCTCTGGTCGTGAGTCTGCAGTGCGTGCTTTCATGAATGCCAACATTGATATTTCATTGATTAAGGACATTACACCAATTGCACACAATGGGTGCCGTCCAAAGAAACCAAGAAGAGTTTAATTAATCAGCAAATAAGTGAGTAAGCTTATAAGCAAGTAAGCTGTTGGATCAATAAAATTGCTTACGGGCTTACTAGCTTACATGCTTATGCGATTTGGATTTAATTATGAACACAGTTTGCGAACAATGTAGAAGAGCGGGGGACAAATTGATGCTTAAAGGCGATCGTTGCTTGTCTGCAAAGTGCGCCATGGTTAAGCATCCATTTGCTCCAGGTTCTCGTGGCTCAGATTCCCGTGCACCGAAGAAAAGCGAGTTCGGCCGTCAACTTCTAGAGAAACAAAAAACTCGAGGCATCTACGGAATTCGCGAAAAGCAGTTCAGAAGTTATGTTACCCGGGCCGAGAAGATGGTTGGAAATACAGCTGAGAACATTCTCACTCTATTGGAGCTTCGACTTGATAATGTTATTTTTAGACTTAAGCTTGCTGCTACCCGTGCACAGGCAAGACAGATGGTCTCGCACGGATTAGTTCGAGTAAACGGCCGTAAGGTAACTATTCCGTCCTATTCTGTAAGCGTCGGTGACTCGATTGAGCCCAAGTATAAGGAAAAGTACACCGATATTAAGGCCGATGGTGTTTCGAGCTGGTTGGACTTAGACGCTAAAAAGGTTACTGGCCAAGTCAAGAACGTGCCTGTTCGCGAGGAAATTGATACTCCAATTAATGAAAATCTTATTGTTGAGTTCTACTCTCGTTAGTAAATAGCTCGTATATCTTCTTGGAAAGGAAATTATAATGGAAAAAATTGGTTTACCCAAAATCGAAGAAAAGGTAGTTGCTCCTAATCACTCTCAGTTTGTGATCGAGCCGCTTTACCCAGGTTACGGTCCAACAGTTGGAAATTCTCTCCGCCGAGTTTTACTTTCCTCAATCACGGGTGCTGCTGCGACGTATTTTCGTGTTGAGGGTTTAAGCCATGAATTTTCTGCTATCCCTGGTGTAAAAGAGGACATGATTGAACTGCTGATGAATGTTAAAGGCATTAACTTTTTATCTCATTCAGAAGAGCCTGTAACACTTGAGCTTGCCAAGAAAGGCTCGGGAGAAGCTAAAGCTGGCGACTTTAAGGCAAGCGACAAAATTGAAATCGCCAACCCAGAGCTTCATCTCGCCGCTCTTGATAAAGAGGCTGATTTTCAGCTCGAGGTACTCGTTGAAAAGGATCGCGGGTTTCGTCCAAGCGGATCAGCGGCTGAGAAGAAAGAAATCGGTTGGGTTGCTATTGATGCTGCTTTCTCTCCAGTATCAAGAGTTAGCTACGACGTAGAAAATACTCGTGTTGGCCAGATGACCAACTTTGACAAACTTACACTAGACGTCATCACAAATGGTACCATTTCGCCCCAGGATGCACTCAAAGAGGCATCTAAGGTACTCGTTGACCATTTTGAGGCAATTATCTCCGACCCCACCTTTAATCCAGATCTGACTGTTCGGGAAGAGCTTGTTCAGGCGTCTGACGATGTCGAAGACGAGGATGAGAAAGAAAACGCTACCGATAGCAAAGTTAAAATTGAAGAAGCCGGTTTTTCACCTAGAACAATGAACGCTTTATTGAATGCTGGCGTAAAAACAATTGCCGGACTAAAAAGGCTCTCGCCATTAAAGATCGAAGAGATCAAGGGCTTGGGCAAGAAAGGCATTTTAGAAGTCGAAGAGGTCTTGAAACGATATGAATAGAAAGCTAGGACGAAATCCAGATCATCGCGATCACACCATTAGAAACTTGGCTGATTCTTTAGTGTTGTATGAAAGAATTGATACAACAGAAGCTAAAGCAAAAGAAGTTAAGAGTTTTGTTGATCAGGCGATCGCAAGAGCCCTGCCAAATGATTTGCATGCACAACGCCAAACTAGAGCAATCTTCTTTGACAAGAATGCTGCAGTTAAGGTTATCAAGGAGCTAGTTCCGCGATACAGCAATCGCAAGAGTGGTTTTGTTAAAAGCTTTCGGCTAAAGAATCGCTTGGGAGACAATGCTCCCATGATGCGCCTAGAGTTGATGGACAGGCTTGTCTTTGTTGAGGAGGCTGAGGGTGCAGGCAAGAAGGAAGTTATTTCTGAGGAAGCCGGAGTTAAGACTGTCGTAACCCGCAAAGCTAAATCTAAGAAGACTGAAGATAAACCAAAGGTTGAAGATGGCGGAAATTAAGAACGAAAATAGAAATTGGTATCTTTTTGATGCCAAGGAACAAATTTTGGGCAGGCTTGCAACCGAAGTAGCCAGTTCTTTGCGTGGCAAAAGAAAAGTTTCTTTTCGGGAGAATCTCGACAATGGTGATTACGTTGTTGTTGTTAATGCCGAAAAGATTGTCCTGACGGGTAGCAAAGAGGAAAATAAGCGATATTATCGTCACACTGGTTATCTTGGCAATCTTCAAGTTACTACCCTCAAAGAGATGCGCAAAGAGCATCCAGGGGAAATTATCAAGCATGCTGTTGCCGGAATGTTGCCGAAGAACAAACTTCGCGATCAGTTCCTTAAGAGATTAAAGATCTATACTGGTAGCAAGCACCCACATCAAAACGTTAAATTCGCTGAATAACAAGCGCTAATCAAAGATTGTGATAGGAAATATGTCAGAGTCAACAACTAAAAAATATTGGTTCGGAGTTGGTCGACGCAAAACTGCTGTCGCTTTGGTTCGTATTTATGAAGGCGAGAAGAGTGTTCTGATCAATGGCCAAAAGAATGATTTGCCTAATGGCGTTTTGCTTCCTCTTGAGCTAGTTGGAAAAAAAGATGCTTTTTCAATTTCAGCCAATGTCAGTGGAGGCGGCAAGGAAGGTCAGCTCGAGGCTATTCGCCATGGGATCGCTCGTGCTTTAGAGCGCTATAATACCGAATTTCGCACCACTCTTAAAAAGGCTGGTCTTTTAACTCGAGATCCTAGAGAAAAGGAGAGAAAGAAGCCTGGTCTCAAGGGTGCTCGTCGCGCTCCACAGTTCTCAAAGCGCTAAAACTTGTTCTAATTTACTTCAAACACCAAATACCCCCGCAATATTAGTTGGGGTTTTTGGTAAGGTGAACGTAATTAACTAACTGTCCTTAGTCGATCCTGTTTTGCTACATTTCTCTGGATCTTGTGAACATCCATATCAAGTAAAGGCCAGCTAGGCCGACAAGATCATAGATGATTCGACTCAGTGTTGAGAGTGATCCGAAGATCGCTGCGACCAGATCATAATTGAATAATCCGACTAACCCCCAGTTCAATGCGCCAATAATCACCAGTATTATCGCAATCCAATCGAGTGTATTCATTCGTGGCATTATGCTCCTTTTGTTATTATTCCACCTAGTTTTATTATACAGTCTGATTGCAAGAGCATGGTCCGCGGGATATTGACGAAATATCGATTTGTACATACCCTTTTTGATTCTGGCAAGATCGTGTATATTTATTCATATGACAAACATCATCACCCCACTTGTTCATGGGCTGGTCTTTAATAATGCCGGCCAGTTTTTGATATTAAAACGAGCCAAACAAGATAAAACCTCTGCCAATGTTTGGGAGCTCCCCGGCGGGGCACTGAAGGACAACGAGAGCGTTATCGATGGACTAATCCGGACAGTTCAGGACTCTTGCGGTCTTGCTGTTGAGATCAAGAACAAGCAGCCGATTTACAGCTCAAGCGCCGAGGAAGACGTTCAGGAATTTAGGGATATTGTCTTTGTTGCTAAACGTATAGCTAATGATATCAGTCCTGATACTGCTGTGCGTGACGAATCTGCCTGGGTTACATTTTACGAACTTGCAAATTATGATCTGGCTGATTATCTTTCTGAATGCGTTAGACAGATTTTTGAGGAATAGATACTTGCAATAGGCAGGAATTCGAGCAGAGATTGTCAGATCTTCGCTTTTGAATTTTCGCGCATTGAACTTAGGCACTAACAGCATTCAAGAGATTGCTTCAACTTCGCAGGGCAGTATTTTCGTCTAAAATTATACTTTGATGTGACTAGGATTCTCTCTACCTAATTGACAAATTACCCGTGTTATTGTACTATCGTAGGACTGGCTAAGCCAGGAGTTGGCAAGGGGGGGAGAAGAATGTCTCAGGATGAATTGACCTGCAGGGTCGACGAGGGACCTGGTTGCGTTGTGATGATTACCGGTATTCTTTCGACGATTGCACTTGTGTCAGCCTTTGGCTTGCATAGATATGAGCCTTATGCTAGCTACTTTTATCTGCTAGTTGCGAGCTTTTATCTGTGCTTTCGCCTTCGTGAGGGCAAGAAAAAGTTTTGGGAAATGACCCTGAATTTCTATCCAGAAGCGAAGGGTCAGTGTGAGAAAGAAGGCGTGTTTGTAATGGTTTTCTGGGTTTTGGGAACGATCGGCTATATCCCAGGATTTTTGTCGGTTGGATTGATGGAAGGTGTTTTGTCTCTGACCAACGGTTTTGGCTTGTTTGGTAAGTGGCGCCTGCAGTGGAGTCGGAGTGTTTTGACTAGTCATTTCAAACGTGTTGCCGATAAGACCGGCCACGACACACTGGCAAGACTGCAGGAACAAATCGCGGAGCTAACTAGAACTGAGCGTCTGTTGCGCGAACGCCGGGCTGTGCATGATACGGACGTTTTGCCTGAGTCTCCGGTCTTAAGGGCAACCTTGGATCGGGAGATTAGAGAGACGATTGAAGCTCGGCAGGGGATTGAGCAGATGATTGCTGCCAAGGCAGACATCCTACGACAGCTAAGCGGTTTGGATGAGCGCTCACAGCAAGTGATCGCTCGGGCTGATCGTGCTCAGGCAAGAGCGCAGGAGCTGCTGTCCGAAGCAAAGATGGAACTTGGTGCGCTTGAAGATGCCCAGAGTGATGTTGAACAAGGTGCAGTTGCTAACATTGGACAGCGCCGAAGGGCGTGATCGATTTGGTTTGTGCCTCTGGGGCAAGATGTTCTTATGCGTCTTCGCCCTTTTTTTGTTTGCACAATCGTGCATAGTCCTTACCATTGACGTCATTGGTATAGAATGGTATTTTTGACTGCCACAGGCAGTTAAGATCTCGCGCTAACTTCCCTGATGTGGCTATTTTGCGGAAGACATCAATCAGCGTAAAATGCAGATAATAGTTAGTTCTATTTTGATATATTCTACAATTAACTGAAGGAGGGAGATGGGAAAAATTAATGCAGAGTGGCACAGGGCAAACAAGATGCCAAAAAATCCGAGCGAACAAGAGCGAGTTATCTGGCACAGAGAGCACCAGAAGCATTGTTCATGTGCTCCTGTTCCCAGGTCGATTGAGATCGAAGTAAAAAAACTGAATCGTCCGCTGTAGAATGTTTGCTAAGAATATAGAAAGGTGAGACAGATGAATAGCGCGGATTTGGAGGGATATAAACCAGTTGGTGCCGAGATTGAAGCTTGCAAGGACGGTCTTTTCGAACTTGCGCAAGAGCTAGGTTATGTGGAGACACCGGAGATGTCTCTGACCAGACAGCGCGCGATTGAAGCAATGACAGGACAAGACCATGACATCACGCGGCAATCCATGGGTGAGTATCAAGATATGGCGATGGCTTTGACAGACAGCATGGAGTATAGCGTGAGTGAACTGGCTCGCATTGGCCAGGAGATTGTTATAGCAACCATCTACCGCGATGGCGGTCAACCGCAGAGATATCGCGATGCACTCGAAGATGCTGCCTTCAGCGTTCGCCAGGAGTGGCAAAGAACTAAGAACGGTACTTTTAAGCGAATCGCCGATAAAATTGAGACAGAGATACAAGCCATCTAGTCTCATCACACAAGAAGCGCCCCGGGTTAACACCGGGGCGCAAGGAAAGAGTGAAAGCTGCTGGTGCAGCGCCAGTCAATAACTTTGTCGCCATAAGCGACATAGATAACTGTATCACTAAAAGGGCCATCGATCTTTCTGTATGCAATTCGGATATAGAGCCCAGAGTGAACGTCAAGACCTATCGTTCGGTAGCATCCCGGTTGAAGCACGCCGTTCTTTTCTGGATGACAGCCGGCTATCGGCCGAGTAACAACAACCGGTCGACAGGTGAATGGGAAGAGGGGATCGGATCCCTCACTTCCAAATTCGTCTAACAAATATTGTCTCACCTCTCGGCTCAGACAATGGACCGGTCTGGTCGGCACGACTTCTTCGGAGTCCAAAATGCGTTGACTTAATAATTCCTCGAGTGCGTGCGCAATGCTCAATGCCATTGTTCGCCGTCCTCTCTCTCAATAGCTTGCGTAATAATACCACAATATCAAGATATATGCAATGATTTTTGTTTGAAATTGTTCACCTCTGCCCGTCATTTCGATTCCTTGGCTTTGCTTATGGGTAGAGAAATCTTGTGAAACACAAAGTATTTTCAATTAAAAATTCCTCCATCTCAGCCTGTCGCAAAGAAGAGGGGGGTATATTGTTTTTTGAAAACTAGAAGTGATATTGTGTAATACTAAAGCAATTAAAGAGCTGGGGCAGAGCGGCAGAAAATGAAATTACTCAAGCCTAACAATAAGATCAACATTAAGGCTAGATCAATTTTATTAACACGGACGTATCAGCCGTATCATTTTCATTATCTGATCTGGTTTTTGATGGCAGCAATACTCTCTGCCATCCTTTTTTATATCAGTAGATACAATTATCTTATTTTCCATAGCTTCATTGACTTGGCTGTGATTATTATTGCTTGCAGTGTCTTCTTGATTGTTTTTAATTCATATCGTTTTTTAAGCAACCATTATCTACTGATTATTGGCGCTTCGTTTCTGTCCATATCCTTGATCGACTTTCTTCATGTGATTGCTTACCGTGGAATGAGCGTTCTGCCCTTGTCTGTGGCCGAATCAACGAATCTGGCGACTCAACTTTGGGTAGCAGATAGAATTCTTGTGAGCATATCCTTCGTTGTTGCACCCTTGTTCTTGAATAAGAGGATTAAGGGTCGTTATGTTCTTCTGTCATATTCCATTGCCACAGCCGCTTTGCTGCTATCGATTCTTTACTTTAAGAATTTTCCCATAGCATATGATGAACAAGCGGGACTCACTCTTTTTAAAAAGATTACCGAGTATTCTACATCGTCGCTCTTCATTCTGGCAGGGTTTTTGTTATATTTGCGGCGCCGATTTGTGGACAGGGTAATACTTCGTTTGATGATGATGTCGATTGTTTTGACAACCGCAGCGGGGATGTCATTTGTATTGTACGTTGATGTTTATGGCTTCTATAACTATATTGGTCACATGTTTCGCTTGTACTCTTTTTATCTCGTGTATAGGGCGATTATTGTAACCAGTTTGATTAAGCCTTATGATATTTTATTTTGGGACCTAAAGCAGAGCGAAAAGAGGTTGAGGGCCCAGGCAGAGCAATTACAGCGCGAAAAAGATGAGGAAGAGGCGCTCATTTCTAGCCTTAAGGATGCCATTATTGCTGTTGATAAGGATGGCATGGTGTTATATGCTAATAAACCTCTTCTCGAATTGGTTGGATGCAAAAAAGTTGATATCAGGGGAAAACACCAGGAAAAAGTATTAAAGCTATATGACAGCAAGGATCAGCCAATTCCATTTGGTAATAGGCCGCTAGGACGTGTCCTTTTTTCTGACAGTGTCTCCAGTGTTCATAGTGATAGCTATTATATCCGTAGAGGAAGACGGAAAATTTATGTTTCAATTGTCGCAACTCCCGTGGTGAGCAACAACAAGACGATTGGGGCGATTGCTCTGTATCGAGACATCACAAAGGAAAGGGAGATGGAAAAAAGTAAGTCTGATTTTATTGCGTTCGCTGCCCATCAGCTTCGAACCCCACTAACCGCTGCTAGTCTGGCCACAGAAGTGACGCTGTCTCAGTCCCTAGCCCCCGAAACAAGAGCTCGTCTTACGGATATTGGCCAGGAGATAGTTAAGATGTCGGACATAATTAAAAAATTACTCAATATCTCCCGCCTAGAAATGGGATTGTGGCCAGTTAATCTTGAGGTAGTAAATATTGCCGAAGAGATAGATCGATGTCTTCAAGATTTTCATACTATCATTGAAAGTAAGTCATTAAAAATAGATAGGGTTTACAATAGTAGTTTAGCGCCACTCAAGACTGACCTGACATTGCTTCTTATCATATTGGATAATTTAATTTCAAACGCTGTAAAATATTCTGAACCAGGAGGATCGATTAAGGTCGAGGCAAGCAGAGCCGATGACGAGATTATCCTTGAGATTGCAGATACTGGCAAGGGTATTCCAGAGGAGCAACAGCATCGAATCTTTGACAAGATGTTCCGTGCTAAAAATGTTTCAAGAAGCGATGGAACCGGGCTTGGCCTATATATGACCAAGTCAATTGTGGAACAGATTGGTGGTCGGATTTGGTTTGAGTCAAAGACAGATGATGGTGTGGAGCCTGCAGGTACGTCTTTTTTTGTGGCATTGCCCCTGTCTGCAAGCAATATTAAGAAGGGTCGCGCTTCTAGAAATATTGACAACAAAACAAAATCAAGCAGCGGAAAATCTGCTTAATTTTGTATGCGCCAGGCTCTCGTTACTGAGCCTTTTCAAGTGCTTTCATGATTGCTTGACCAAATTCTCGATAAGTTCTTATGCTGTCTAAACTTAGTGGGTCCTCCGATCTTGCTCTTCTAAGAATTTGCTGGGCTGTAATGCCAGGGAAAAGAGTAAATTCGGATAGGTCGAGGACCTCGTCAAGAACCGCGTCTCGATGTGTCGATCTAAAATTCTGCATATGCCTCCTTTAACAATTCGTATCTTACTTAAAGCATATCAATTCAAACCTTAATTTTTTCTAACATACGTTGCCTAGACACCAAAAAGTTCCGGTGCTAAAATTAAGCCATCTAAATTTACTTTGGGGGAGTTAATTATTATGAAAATACTTCTGGTCGAAGACGATAAAAAGATTGCCAATTTAACGCGAATGGCTCTTGCTGGCCAGAAGTATCTTGTTAATATTGCTTGTGATGGTTTGCAGGCGAAGAAGATTATTGAGACTGAGGATTTTGATTTAGCCATTCTTGACATAATGCTACCTGATTGTGACGGGTACGAGGTCTGTCGACATATCCGTACACTCGGGTTAAAGATGCCGGTACTTATGCTCACAGCCAGAGACTCTCTTGATGATAAAGTTTCCGGCCTCGATGCTGGAGCTGATGACTATCTTACAAAGCCATTTGCGCTTGAGGAGCTTTTTGCTCGAGTTAGGGCGCTTCTTCGAAGGGAGAGGGAGCTTCACTGGGAAAAGATCGAACACCGTGAAATCGTCCTTGATTTAAAGGAAAATCAGATTTTCGTTTGTGGCAAGAAGATCGACTTAGTTAGAAAAGAGTTTTTGTTCCTCGAGTTCTTGCTTAGGCACAGAGACGAGGTAAGCACCAGGACAGCAATAAGTGAGCATCTTTGGGGAGATAATTATCTTTACACGAGCCGTCAGGACGATGCGCTGAATGTACTTGTTAGCAAGGTCAGGAAAAAGCTAGTCGGAGTGAGTGGTACAGGATATATAAAAACAATAAACGGGAAGGGGTACAAGCTAATTTAGGGCCAGATCAGTTAGGTGTTTTGAATTAATCTTTGTGATTATTTAACAACCGATGAGCGGTCGTGATCTAGCTAATAATTGGATTATTTGATATAATACAACAGAATATGACTCAGAGAATGCCAAAAATTGACGAACTTATCAAGCGTGAAGTCGCGATAGAAATTTATCGTCGTTTTGCGGGGAAAATAATAACGGTAACCAGTGTCAAGGTTTCACCTGACTTATATTCTGCCAGAATCTGGATTAGTGGCATTGGCAATCTTGATGATCTTGCAAGAACGGTTCAGTCGGAAGCTTCGGAGATGAGGGAGGCAATCGCTTCAAGGATAACCATTCGCAAAATGCCGAGACTAAATTTCTGTGCCGACCACACCGTAGAGAAGGTTGATAGAATCGATAAGCTAATCCAAGAAATTCATGACGACGATAAGACTTCCAGGATAAATAATGCTTAAACGAAACCTGTTTTTTCTTTTTAGTGTCACCATTTTTGCATTTGCTTCTCTGGTCTTGGACCTGTTTAACTATAATCCTTTCGAATCGGGCAAATTGGTTTTTGTTAACTTCTTTGTCTCTTTGCATCTGACTATCCTTGGCCTTGGGGCATTTATAATTTACTACTCAAAGCTTTTCTTGTTTAAAGACAAGCTTATTTATACCTCGTTTTGGCCATCGGTTAGGCAATCATTTTTTTTGGCTACGGCAGCGACTACGCTTCTGTTTTTAAGCGGTGTTGGGCTGCTCGATTGGTGGGTTGGAACCTCATTGGTTATTGTTGTAATTTTGATGGAGCTTTTCTTTGAAACCAAGCGCCCAGCAAAAACAGAGATATCGAGCTAGTATATCCAGGAGCAATTGATACCAATATTTAAGAAAAATTATGATTAATAATATCGTTCACAACAAGTATGACAAAAGGTAATCTTCATCCATTAACGCTATTTGTGCGAGAGGTCGTAGCGGTTTTTCAAACCCTTGGATTCGAGGTTTATGAGGGTCCAGAGGTTGATACTGAATGGTACAACTTCGACGCCCTAAATATGCCGGGGGACCATCCTGCTCGTGATATTCAAGATACATTTTGGCTTACTGATGGACGAGTTTTACGAACTCACACCTCGAATAGCCAGGTTAGATTTGCCGAAAGTAAACAGCCCCCAATAAAGGTGATCGTGCCCGGCACAGTTTATCGCAATGAGGCAACTGATGCTCGCCATGAAACTACCTTGATGCAACTAGAGGGGCTATATATCGACAAAGACGTAAAGGTTGGTCATCTTTTTGGCATCATTGAGCATTTACTCAAACAGCTCTACGGCAACAGTGTTGATGTTCGTTTTCGTCCGCATCATTATCCATTCGTTGAGCCGGGCATGGATGTCGATATAAAGTTTAAGGGCAAGTGGATGGAAGTTCTTGGTTCAGGCATGGTTCACCCTGTTGTATTAAAAAATATGAAAATAGATCCAGATGAATACTCTGGATGGGCTTTTGGTCTTGGTGTCGATCGTCTGGCTATGCTCAAGTACGATATCCCAGAAATACGTTTGTTCAGATCGGGAAACTTGCGTTTTTTGAAACAGTTCTAATGAAGGAAGCACATGAAGGTTCTAACAAGTTGGCTAAAAGATTTTGTCAAATTTGATTTTTCCAACGATAAATTAGTTGAAAAACTTAATATTACTGGTACCGAGGTTGAAGCAATCGAAGGATCGATTGATCCAAATGTTATAGTTGCGGAAATTTTGGCAGTCAATCCACATGCTAATGCTGACCGTTTGCGCATTGCTACGGTGACTGATGGCCAGACTGAGATGAATATTGTGTGCGGTGCGCCCAATATTGCTCCCGGGCAAAGAGTGCCGCTTGCCAAAGTTGGAGCGAAGTTGCCTGGTGGTATTGAAATCAAGCGTGCTGTTATCCGCGGTGTTGAGTCTGAAGGTATGCTGTGCGCTCCAGACGAACTTGGTCTAGGAGGAGATCATTCCGGGATAATGATATTGGATAGATCGTATGAGTTGGGGAAGAGCCTATCTGAATATATAGAGGGCGACAGTGTGATAGAGGTTGAGATTACTCCCAACCGTGGAGACTGTCTTTCTCATCTTGGAGTAGCACGTGAAATTGCCTCATTCAGCAACAATTCTGTTGATATTTCTGACATTGAACTAAGCTCTTCACTGCCAAAGTCTGATCTGTCTGTGTCTGTAGTGCAAAATAAATCCTGTTCCCAGTATTGTGCCCTGGCTTTGTCAGGTGTAAAAGTCGAACAGTCTCCCAAGTGGCTGGCTGATCGCCTCGAGAAAATAGGCCTGAGACCAATAAATAATGTCGTTGATGTTACAAACTATATATTGTTTGATTTGGGTCAGCCGCTTCATGCTTTTGACGCTGACAAGATAGCGGGCAGCAAAATTATTGTTCGAAGCGCGATTGCTGGCGAAAGATTGCCCGTACTTGACGGAACAACCAAGACGCTAGAGACTGATGATTTGGTTATCGCCGACTCAGACAAGCCCATCGCTATCGCCGGCATAATCGGTGGAACTAATTCAGAGGTTGATACTATGACGACGCGCATTGTGATTGAGTCTGCAGTATTCGACCGCAAATCCATTCGGCGTACAGCAAAAAGACTTGGTCTTGTCACTGAAGCAAGCTATAGATTTGAGCGTGGAATTGATTCCGGCAGCACTGTGTACGCTCTGAAAAAAGCTGCTTCGATGATCGAACAGATCGCTGGTGGAAAGATTGAGGGCGATATTATCCGCGTTGGCACAGAAGCCAAACAACAGAGTATTGCGGTTAATTATGGCAAAATCAACCAATTGCTTGGCCTAGATCTCTCTGTTGCAGAAATAGACAGCATTCTTGCCTCTCTTGGATTTGAAGTGCAATCAGGCGAGTGCCGCATACCTCTTTGGCGTCATGATATAAGTGTTTGGCAAGATCTGGCCGAGGAGGTTGGCCGGATATATGGTTATGGTAAAATTTCTCCCATCTCTCCTCGACCTGAAAGCTTGCCCGCAAAATCACCATATTACTATCAGGAGCACTTAAAGGATATTCTTGCGGACAACGGTTTTTCTGAGGTTATTAATTATCCGTTCTTGTCCGCCGAGGAAATAAGGATGGCAGGTCTTGCGCCAGAAAATCTTTTGGAAGTAGCCAATCCGATGCAATCTGAGAACAAGTACTTGCGCCTGGCTCTTGCTCCCGGACTGCTTAGAACTATCGCCAAGAATCCGATTTTTGATCCGGTTCTCGTCTTTGAATTTGGCAAGGTCTTTACAAGGGATGCGGAGGCAAAACATCTTGCGATTGCCGCTTCAGGCAAGGGCGCCAAAGATTTGATTGGAAAAGCAATAAAAGAGATTTGTGAAAAAACAGGTATTGAGCAAGAATCATTCAAAGTCTCTGAAATAAATCGGAACGATCTGGAGGCGTACAAAATTCGAAAATCAGCCGTATTTCTGTGTGAGCTTTCGTTTGATCAGATTGTGGTAAAGATGGATATCTCTGTTGAGAGCATTACGATTAAGCCCACCGAGCGAAATATCGTCTATAGACCGATTTCTAAGTTCCCTGCTGTTACCAGAGATTTAGCGTTTATAGTCGACTCTAACGTCGACGGAGAAGATATTGTCAAGGTAATCTATAACCAATCAAACATGATCAACCGGGCTGAGTTATTCGATGAATTTGTGTCTGATAGGTTTGGCCAAGACAAAAAAAGTTTGGCGTTTCATGTTTACCTGGAACATATCGACAGAACGCTCACAGACAAAGAAGCCGATGAGATCGTTAAGAAAGTTACGGATGCAGTGTCTAATGAATTCAAAGCAGTCTTGCGGGACTAAAGGAGAACCATGGAAAGAATGTGCATAGAAGAAATAGTTGATAAAGTTGGCGAGGAAGTAAAAGTGTCTGGCTGGGTTCACTCGCGCAGAGATCACGGCAAAATTGTTTTTATTGATCTAAGAGATCGCAGTGGTTTGCTGCAAATAGTTTTTGTTCCCGGGTCAGCTGCTTACGATAAGATCAAGGATGTTCGGCCTGAGTGGGTCCTGTCGGTGACGGGCAAGATAAACCCTCGGCCAGAAAAGCTCGTAAACGATAATCTCATCTCCGGAAAGATAGAGATGGAAGCGATCGATCTTGAAATCTTAAATAGGGCCAAGACGCCACCTTTTGAGGTTGATAAGTCCACAGCTGGTGTTGATGAAGAGCTTCGTCTCAAGTACCGCTATCTTGATTTGCGAACAGAGCGAATGGCAAACAATATTACACTTCGTCACGACGTTACGCGATTTTTCCGTGAGTATCTCTGGGAAAAAGATTTTCGTGAAATAGAGACTCCGTATCTAACCAAGTCAACACCTGAGGGAGCGCGGGAATTTGTGGTACCATCACGCCTATTTCCCGGTGAATTCTACGTCTTACCGCAGAGCCCACAACAATTTAAGCAACTACTCCAAGTTGGTGGCATCGAACGATACTTTCAGTTAGCTCGCTGTTTTCGCGATGAAGACCAGCGAGGCGATCGCCAACCAGAATTCACGCAACTTGATATGGAGATGAGCTTTGTGGACGAGGAAGATATTATGGCGCTCGTCGAAGACATGATGATCAAAATGGTTGGGTCTGTTGTTCCAAAAAGTAAAATAGCGACCGTTCCTTTTTCTAGAATCACTTACAAGGAATCAATGGAAAAATATCAATCTGACAAGCCGGATCTGCGTAAGGACAAGAGCGATCCAACGGAGTTGGCTTTTTGTTGGATAATTGAAGCACCGCTATTCAAGTACTCTGCGACTGAGAAAAAACTTGTATCGTCTCACCACCCATTTACGATGCCTCGTGCGGAAGACCTTGGTAAGCTGGACAGTAAACCCGAAGAAGTTCGGGCATACGCATACGATCTTGTTTTGAACGGATACGAGGTGGCTGGTGGCTCAATTAGAATTCATCAAAGAGAAATCCAGAATAATATTTTTGACCTGCTTGGGGTTAGCGAGGAAGAGAAAGAGCGACGTTTCGGACACATGCTTGATGCCTTTGAATATGGTGCTCCTCCGCACGGTGGCATTGCTGCCGGGATTGATCGTCTGGTCGCTTTGCTGGCCGGGGAGAGCGCCATTCGAGAAGTTATTGCCTTTCCAAAAACCGGCGATGCCAGGGACCCGATGATGGGTGCACCTTCTGCCATATCAGAGCACCAACTAAGAGATGTGCACATCAAGTTAGCCAAAGAAGCCGAGGGTAAAGCCCTTGCTGAGGCCGAAACCCAGATGGCAGACTAATAAATTGAGGAGGGAGATGTTTGTTCTTGATATACCATCACTGGTTTCGTTCAGTCGTGAAGGTGTTGATGGTTTTTCTTTTGGCGTCCAAAGCCAGAACATAGAAATTGATTACATAGATAGTAAAAGTGGTCATGGCGGCAAGGTTGTCAGTGATATCTTGTGGCATTATTATTACATCCTCGATGGTAGCGGTGAGTTCATAATTGATGACGAAACGTTTCCTGTCAGTCAAGGTCAGCTGATAGAAATTCCCCCAAAACATACCTTTGATTATAGAGGTCGAATAAAGATGCTTTTGATTATGAATCCTCCATTTTCACCCGAAAAAATTAAAGAGATTGGTTCATAGGTAATGGCAAATTTAGTTAGACTGAACAAATATCTAGCCGATGTTGGCGTTGGATCTCGCAGGAGCGTTGATAAGCTCATTGAAGCTGGTGATGTGAGCGTAAATGGAGCACCTGCGCTTTTGGGCATGCTTGTTGATCCCAGGAACGATAAGGTTGAATTTCGTGGTCATCCAATCACTATGATGCCTACGGTCGCACATGTTTATTATGCGTTATATAAGCCCAGGGGAGTGGTATCAACTGCTTCAGATGAATCGGGAAGAGAATCAGTTGTTGACCTGGTGCCTGAAGAGCCGAGAGTTTATCCGGTTGGTCGGCTGGACATAGAGTCAGAGGGATTGATAATCTTGACGAATGATGGTGAATTAACCCAGCGATTAACTCATCCCCGCTTTGAACATGAAAAGGAATACTGGGTCAGAGCGAGAATCATGAGCCGCGAGTTAAGAGCGAGGAAAGACATAGCGCAGTACATCAGCACAAGGCTATTGAGTGGACTTGATATTGATGGCCACATAATGCGGGTTGATTCTGCCTCAGTGTCGCTAGTTCCTGATTCACCCTTCGTGGCGCTGACCCTTGTTCTCCATACTGGTTACAATCGACAAATACGAAAGATGTGTGATAAAATTGGATTATCTATTGATGCGCTGATACGCACTAGAGTCGGAAAACTTAAGCTTGATGATCTGGATCTAAAGCCAGGAAGCTATAAAGAAATCACCAAAGACCAAATCTTATGATAATAAAGTCCTTAATAATCGCTTCAATCATCTTGGACCTGTTGGGGCTTGATTCACTGTCTCATCGGTTTGACCGTGCAATTATCTCAGAGGAGTACAGTCCATCCCAATCTGCCGTTGCTTCAAATATTTCTCTTTCACTGCCGGATATTTTGCCTCGCCCAATCGTTAGTCCTACCAGTTCGCAACCGCAAATCTTGGCCAAACACTATTTATTGGCAGATGCCGACACAGACAAGATAATCATCAAGCAGTCACCGAAAGAGCGTGTTCCGATTGCATCCACCACCAAGATCATGACCGCCGTAGTTGTACTAGAAAACTATGATCTTGATGATGTCGTTACTGTTTCTGAGCGTGCAGCATATCAGATTGGCGCAGATGCTTTTCTTAGAGTAGGCGAACAAATAACTGTGCGCAGTCTTTTGAAAGCGCTCTTAATCAAGTCTGGCAACGATTCCGCCTACGCTTTGGCCGAACACATTAATTCCTCAGGAGAAACAGGAACAGGTAAATTTGTTGGTCTGATGAACCAAAAGGCCAAGGAATTGGGATTGGTCGACACAGATTATCGTGATCCTGCTGGCCTGGATACCACGGGATATTCGTCAGCTTTTGATCTATATCTGGTGACTAAACATGCCCTCAAAAATCCAATTTTTGCGGATATAGTCAAAACTGAACATGCCGTAGTTAAGGATGTTGATGGTTCAATTTTTCATGAGCTAAAGAACTCAAATCGATTAGTAGGTGAATACCAGTATAGTGGTGCCATCGGTGTTAAAACCGGATACATGCCCGAAGCTGGTCATATTCTGGTTTCAGCGGCTCGCCGGGACGGACATACGCTAGTTGGTGTTGTCGTAGATACCTTCGCAGATACCGCTCCTGCTTCAGCCGATGAATCAAGAAAACTTCTGGATTGGGGCTTCCAAAACATTCTCTGGAGGTAAGTCGCAGATATACAAAAACGCCCTTTTGGGCGTTTTTGTATATCTTATGACTGGAACTTTTGGGCAATCTCATCCCATCTTGTCAGAGCAATCCTTGCTGCTTCCGTTTGTGCTCGTTGTTTAGATGGTCCTGACCCTGTCGCTGCCTCTGTGCCATTTAGATTAGCGGAGACGATGAACGTCTTGGCGTGGTCTGGGCCGCTCTCCTCAACGACCTCGTAGGTCGGAGTGATGCCAAACGATTCTTGGGCAAGCTCCTGAAACCTGCTTTTTGGATCGTAATAAAGACCTTTTTCTAAAATATCTTGAAGTTTGTAACAAACGTTGTCTTCGACAAACTTCGCTACTATCTCGAATCCCTGGTCGATATAAATGGCGCCAATCAAAGCCTCAAAGGCATTCGCGAGTATTAGATCTCGCGCCTTGCCAACGTTCTTGGCTTCTCCGCGAGAAGTTTTGATAAAATCGTTAAAGCCGAGGCGCTTTGCCTCTTCTGACAATGATTCACCCTTAACTAGGGCGCTTCGCCAACTTGTCATCTCCCCTTCGGGTTTTCGGAAATTATTGTAGAGATAACGAGTAACTGCCAATTCTAGGACCGCATCACCCAAAAATTCAAGCCTCTCGTTGTGCTCGATTTTTAGGTCTTTGTGTTCGTTGAGGTACGATCTGTGAATAAAAACTCTTTCGATGAGTGCTCTATCCTTAAACCGAACCCCAATCATTTCTTGAAATGTATCCAAACTATTCATTGGGACTCCTTCAGGGTTCATAAAGTTCATAAAGTACTAAGTTTATGAAGTGACTAAGTCATCTCGATCTTACTGAGGGATCCCAATCAAGAGATCCTTCATCTACCGGATGGCGGATTTAGGATGACACTAAGTGTTACTTTAATAACTTTATAAACTTTAAGAACTAACTTATTATTTTTCCTCTTTGTCAAACACTGAGCCAAGCACACCGTTTACAAATTTGGAAGAATTGCTGCCACCAAACTGTTTCGCTAGCTCAACTGCCTCATTGATGACTACCTTGGGTGGAGTTTCTTTGATGTTCTGTAGTTCATAAATTGCTAGTCTGAGAATAGTTTTATCGATTAGAGCAATTTGATCAAGCGGCCACTCTGGGGCAGAATTTACGATTGCTTGGTCAACGAGTGGCAAGTTGCTCGAGACTCCGTGTACCAGCTCGCGTATAAAGGTAGCATCAGCCTCATCTTTATATTCGTTGACATTGCGTAACTCAACATCATCAAGATCTTCTGATCCCTTTCGAAAATCCCACTCATATAGAGTCTGCATAGCAATTAAACGGGAAAGATGACGATTCATGTCTTAATCTCCAGCTAACATGGCGTGTGAATTATGAACACATAGCCTGATCGCATTCGTACTTCATTACAAGATGTAATAACGCCCGATAGAGCTTGCCCCTGACTCGATACGGGGGTAACAAGGCCCACAGGGATCCTTTGGGTCGTAACAAAAGGCATTCTAGCGCCCCGATTGATCGGGGCTTTATGTTTTGGGCCCAGGTCTTCCGCCTCAGCGATGCCGAAGGCGAGACGTGTGCCCAGACGTCAATATCTCTTACTTGTCAATATCTAAAACTTTAGTTTCGCCATAATGACCACAGTTATAACAGACTACATGCTTCTGCTGTGGTTCGTGGCACTTTGGACAGAAAACCAATGCGGGCTTTGCAACCTTGTCATGCATTCGGCGCATGCCCTGCTTGGAATTATTCGTTCTTTTCTTTGGTTCGGCCATTGGAATTTCCTAATCTAATACTAAAAATCTCTGTAATTATTACACAAATAAGCAATTAAATCAACCCCTTGTCGGCATCTGGTAGCGGGTATTACGTATTATTAGGAGCACCGAAATATCAAGTGCGAGATACGAAATACGTGCTACCCTTTTGTGGCGATACTGACCAATCTTTTCGGCACGACTACTATTTTGTCTATTTCTTTGCCACCGATAAATTCTTGTGTTCTGGCCGATGCCAAAGCTGCCTGCTCCAGTTCGTCGTCGGTAATGGTTGATGAAACAGTTAGCCTATTTCGCACCTTGCCATCAATCTGGACTACGACCTCAATCTCGTCGCCTACAAGGTAGTTGGGATCGGCTTCTGGCCACGATGATTCCTCTGTTGTTCTTGTGAACTCGTGTTTCTGCCAGATCTCGTCAGCTATATGCGGTGCAACAGGGGAGAGTAATTGCAGGAATTTCCGGTATGATTCAGTACTGATGTGTCCGACCTTTTCGAGAGTATTGTTAAATTCCATGAGCTTAGAGACAACCGTGTTTAGTCCGAAGTTTTCCAGATCTTCGCTAATTCCTACGATGGTTTGGTTGAGCTTGATTAACAATGCTTTATCGTCATTTTGAGTTGTGACAAGTTTTTGATTATTCCATACCCTGTTCATGAAGCGGTGCACACCCTGGATGCCCGTTGTATTCCAAGCTGATTCCTGGTCATATGGACCGATAAACATCACGTAAGCCCGGAGTGTGTCAGCACCGTACTCTTTAACCATTTCATCTGGGTTAATAACATTGCCTCTCGATTTACTCATCTTTTGACCATCGGGCCCAAGGATGATGCCGTGGGCGATTCTTTTGGCATATGGCTCTGAGGTTGGCACAAAGCCAAGATCAAATAAGAATTTATGCCAGAAACGAGAATAAAGTAAATGCAACGTTGTGTGCTCCATACCGCCGTTGTAGATATCGACGGGAATCCAATAGTCTAATTCGTGCTTCTTTTGCTTGAATATATTCTCATCAGGCTGAACTCGATCCGTGTTTCGTATTTCGTATTTCGTATTTCGCTCTTGCATAGCATATGCAAGGTAATACCACGAAGACCCTGCCCAGTTTGGCATGGTGTCAGTTTCTCGTTTTGCTGATCCTCCACACTTTGGGCAAGTTATGTTGACCCATTCATCAATTCTGGCAAGAGGGGATTCCCCGTTATCGGTCGGCTCGTATCGTTCAACCATTGGTAATTCAAGAGGAAGATCTTTTTCGTCTAGCGGTAGCATGCCACATTTCTGACAATGGATGATTGGTATTGGCTCACCCCAATAATGCTGGCGGGAGAAAATCCAGTCTCGAAGCTTGTAATTAACAGCGGCTTTGCCGAGATCATGTTGCTCCAACCATTTTGTGATCTTTGTCTTTGCTTCGTCGGTTGATAGTCCATCAAGAAAATCAGAGTTGATGGCGATACCCTCGCCACAGAAAGCAGCCTCTTTGTTATCTAGGGCTTCCATCCAATAATCAAAGCTGGCACAAACAATACTATCAATAGTGAGGTCCCCTCTATTCAGCCAAACAATGTCGTGGATATCTTTTTCTGATTGGTCGGTCTCATCTCTTTCGTCATTCTCAAGTTCAAAAAGCAAGCCGTGAAAAATCGCTCGTCTATTTTCGTCTTTGTGGGCTGCGTAAAAGCTTGGACGTGTTATGCCAAGATTTTTAACCAATTTAACATTTTTGTAGCCGGTTTCTTCGTGTATTTCTCTCTTTGCCGCTTCGATGATGTCTTCATCCTTTTCGATTCCGCCAGTAATGAATGTGTTCCATGGTTGCTTCTTCCACTTCAGAACCAGATACTTGTTTGTGCGCGGGTCATGAATAATTGACTCAGTGACAACGCGATCTACCCAAGGTTTGCCTTCGATAGGTTTTGTTTTGTAGTATGTTACCTCTGGGGCCACGACTTGGCGCATAGGAATGTCATATTTATTGGCGAATTCCCAGTCACGATCGTCATGGGCCGGGACAGCCATAATGGCGCCGGTTCCATAGGAAGCCAAGACATAATCGGCAACAAAGATTGGAATTTCCTCGTTGTTTACTGGATTAATTGCCTTGATACCCTTGATTTCAATGCCGGTTTTCTCTTTATTCATTTCCGTTCGTTCAAGGTCTGATTTTTTGGCGGCTTCTCGAATATACTCATCGATTTCTTCTTTGTTCTCGATGCTGTTCGCGATGTTTTTAATTAGCGGATGCTCGGGAGAGATGACCATAAAGGTAGCGCCAAAAAGTGTATCCGGCCGCGTAGTAAAGACGGTGAGTCCTGTTTTGTGGTTCTTAATGCTGAACATGACTTCGGCGCCAGTACTTCGCCCAATCCAATTGATCTGTTGGGTCTTGATTTTATCCAGGTAGTTTACGCTGCTCAAATCATTGATCAACCTGTCGGCATAAGCGGTGATGCGCAAAATCCATTGTTTTTGAGATCTTTTCTCGGTTTCTGTGCTGCAGCGTTCACATTTACCACTGATAACCTCTTCGTTAGCGAGACCGATTTTGCAAGATGGGCACCAGTTGATAGGCATCTCCTTTTGGTATGCCAACCGCTCTGTCACAGTGTCATCGTCAGCTACTTCGATAAGTTTGCCATCAATGATAGCATGTTTGTAGAACTGCAAAAAAATCCACTGCGTCCATTTGTAGTAGGCTGGGTCAGTAGTGTTTATCTCTCTGTTCCAATCGAAAGAATATCCCAGGCTCTTGATCTGCTTTTTAAATGTGTTAATATTTTCTGCTGTAGCGACTGTTGGGTGAACCCCTGTTTTCAGAGCATAGTTCTCTGTTGGTAACCCAAAAGCATCCCAGCCTATGGGATAGAGAACGTTATATCCGCGCATTCGTTTCATGCGACAATAAGCATCGGAAGCACCATAACCCATGCAGTGGCCAACATGAAGCCCTGCCCCTGATGGATAAGGGAATTCGACTAAATGGTAGTGTTTGGGCTTGTCCGAGAAATCATCGGCCTTCGCGTAATCCTTCTCTGTCCAAATCTTCTGCCACTTTACTTCTATTTCGTGAAAATTGTATTTTTCCATAGGTTGATTCATTAATTTTCTTCCCTGATTGTAGCATTTTCGAACTTATTGTTCAATCTCACGGGGGAGTTCTTGCGGAAGGCTCATCTTTTGCTAATGATCAGGATTTCTGCGATTCTACATATTCTGGTCAATGGTTTTTTGTTGACAGGAAGAGGATTTTTTAATATGCTCTGGTCGGCACTATTGGCCGTGAAGGCAGCTTGGTCTTGCGACCAAGCTGACTAACGGTCGAAAGGGGAGGAAAATGCCAATTCGTCAGGTTCCCTACAAGGGGAAGCCGGTTGATTATGAGATGTCGACATCTGAACAGTTGCTCGAGAAGATTTGCAGGGGTTTAGGTACAGATCTTTTGTCTGCTGAGATCGGTGGTGATACCAGGGGGAGCATCTTCTTGGTCAGGCGATCTCGGCCAACACTGATTACTGGTCAATGGGGCGAAAAATTTATGCTTCAGTTTCAGTTGACTCGTTTCTCTGCGGATTATTCGAGGAGATTTTTGGATGTTTATTGCCGTAACATGGGGCAACCTGATTTGGCAAAGACAGATCCGAATCGAGCAGAGAAGTATGTGCGAGACGAGAGGGGCCGGCGGCCAGTCGTTGACTCGGTGACGAGAAGCGACTTTTATCGGACAGCTATTCTTCATCGGTGGCCCAAGGCTATATATTGCGCAATCTATCCGGTAACGGAGGCCGAAAATACGCTTGAACTGGTACAGCCGGCAAGTATCTACGATCCTGGAATTTCTTGGCATGGTAGGCTGGCAGTGCATCATCTTACTCTGATGATTGAGCCTGTTTTTGTCCTGGGCAATGTTGCTGAGCCAAGAAGTGAATTGAGTGACTTGCTGACGATAAGACTGCCCGAAAAGGAGAGGGTGATGAGCATGGCATTTAGGCAAGCGACCGAGTCTTATCCGATCGACCGCTTGTCTGATTTGGAAAAACCATTCCTTACCGACCCAAACAGTTTCTGTGTCTCGTACCGGATCAACGCGGCCGTGCCGCGGGCTATGTCGATGGGTTTCTTCCAGAGCATAGCAGAGGGTTTTGTCGAAAATCTTTGATCTTAACAGTTGCTGAGCTGATCTCGTTTCGCCCGCTTTGGTGGGCGATTTTCTTTTTGGGCGAAATGAATAATATGGTTGAAACCACCCTGTGTTATACTTGAACGCTTTCAATAAATGAAAGGAGAAAATGGATGAAGAAATGGTGACTGACGACGATATGGAAGATGAGGACGAGGAGATGGATGACGAAGAGATGAAGCCGCTCATGACTTGGTTGAATGATGCTTATGCTATGGAGCAGTCAATTATAAATACGCTGGAAGGACACGCCAAAGACGCAAATGACTATCCAGAAGCAAAACAGATGATAGAGGATCATATAGAGCAAACAAAGGGTCAGGCACTGCGTATCAAGAACGAGATCGAAAGATTGGGAGGTGAGGTTTCGAAGGTAAAGTCAGTTCTAGCTGATATGATGGGCACGGTTCAAGGGTTGATGCCTGATTTAGCGAAGGATAAGGTTATCAAAAATGCCATCGTTGAACACGCAACAGAGCATTTCGAGCATGCGTCATACATGACCCTAGCTGAGGCAGCAGATTACTACGACGAGCCTGAGACAGCTAGGGTTTGCGAAGAGATCATGGAAGAAGAGGTAAGGATGGGGGAGAAGCTTGAAAAAGCGTTGCCCAAACTAGTGCGAGAGTATCTGGGAAAAGAAGAGTAAAACCACATTATGATTTCGTTGTTTGGTTATCTAATATTTGCGTTGCGTCTGATTTATGATGCGCGCGATAAGTGTGGCAAAAAGATAAAGCAAAATGATCTGGAATGCATAAAACAAGGTTATTGATATGGTTTCTGGTAGCGGGCCACCACATCCATGAGTCGAGCCGTCTGAATCGCCGAAGTGAAGGCAAAGTGGGTAGAAGGCTATAATCGACGGCAGAAGCATGGGCAGTTTGATGTATATTGTGGTTTGCATGATCGCATTAAGTAGGGCGGGCGAGTCGATACCTTTTGTGCCATAGTAGTTGTTGTAGATGTTTGTGGCCGAGTAGTCTATCAAGTTCACAAACAAACAAAGCGCCACCAGCGTTACGAAGACCTTAACGGTTAATGAGTATTGATTGGCGAAACTAGAAACTTTGTTCATATTAGTCTTATCCTCGATTGCGCTCTAATAACGTAGAAATCAACAAGCAAGCCAATACCTGGACTTCTTCTTTCGCATCTATGTCCTCAGTTTTGTTGATCTCGAAGAAACGCTCGAAAAAAGACGGTTTCTTGTTTAGGCGCATTACGGTTTTTGCGTCGGAACCATCCGCATTAACCCTCATGACTTTGTACGAAGGGTGAAAAACCAAGCCGCCAAATATATCTAGAAACGGTATGGCGCTAAGCACTGCATCGGCAACCTTGACCCAAGGATCTTCTTCTCTCAAACGAAAAACCATCTTCTCGCCCACAAAAATTTCAAAGTGAGTGCGCCACAACGATTTCCAGCCGTGCTGCTTGATTGTGCAAATCTCCTGACCAGAAGGATCGCTGACCCGATATTTGGCAGAAAAATCAATCACTCTGTCTGCCTTGATTGTATAGAGAAGTTTTTGCTTTGTTTTGTCTTGGTAGACAGCAATGTTTTCCCTGAGCCTAAAAAGCTTTTGATGAACGTACAAGACATTATTACCGGCTGTGTCCTCGATATATATCTGTGGTGCCAATGCCCAGTACTTGAATCTAAGGTGAAGGGGATATTCCATAATGCCTCCTATAACAACTCTGCTCTTCTTTTGTCTAGTTCCTCTCTTGCAATTCTTCTTGCTGACCCCGAATAAAAGAATCCGTCCTTGTCGATGTTCTCTGCTTTATGATTGATCCTGCGTTGGACAGATTTATCGGCACTGCGCACAGCGTCAACCTCTAGTCCGCGATGTGAATACCGCCACAGTTTGTCCGCATCGCGAACGATACCATCATTTGGTGACAAGAAGCCATTGCGAGTGTCGTGGCCGCTAATAATCTCCGCAATCTCATCGATCAAAGTGCCGTCATAGCTAACTTGCGTCAAAATTTGCCGGGCCATGATTGCACCCTCGATTTCATGACGTTTTTGAATCGCGATCTTCTCTTGCGGTGTGGTGTAGCCAAAGATGGTTAGGCTGACCTCCTGGGGGACTTTGCTCCAACCAATATCGTGTAATATAATGGCTGGAATAATGATATTGTCATCTCCCTTCTCGGTTTCGAGTAGTTTATGGGCAAAATACAAAGTTGTTTCTGCATGACCACGGTCATTCCTTTTGTCCTGATGGGGAAGTGCTAGCTGCCAAATTTTCTCAAATATTTGTTTCATCAGCCAAAGTATCCCTGTATTCCGCCCATGATCATCTCGGCAGCTACTCCTGAAAGCAAGAGAGCGACAATCTTTTCTATGCCGCGAACTGCTTCCTTGCCAAGTATGCGACTGATCGTGGGTGAGAAGATAAAAATAATTGCTCCTACCAGCGATGCTAGCAAGATTGCCATAAGTACGATGGCTTTTTCTGGTCCCGAGGCGGAGACAAAGGTTGTCATTGCAAATGATAATGCGCCAGGTCCAGCTAGCATTGGTGTTGCCAGGGGAGAAATGGCGACATTGCGTGCTTCATTATCCTTCACATAAATCATCTGGCCGGAAAATATCATCTCAAAAGCGATGTAAAGCATTATTATTCCGCCCCCGACGCGCAGAGCATCGATTGAGAAGCCAAAATAATCAAGAATTGTCTGGCCGCAAAACGCAAAAAAGCCAATCATCAACCCGGCGATTAGAGAAGAAAGGATAGCAATTTTTCTGCGGTCAGATTTATTTTCTTTCTGGGTCAGGATCAGAAAAACAGGAATACCGCCGATGAAATCCATGAGTAGAAAAATAGTGATGGCAGTAGAAACCAATAGAGACATAATTACCTAGTCCTTCCTAGTATCGACAAAACCACCCGAATACTTGGTGTAAAAAACTTTCTCACCCTCTTTTTCGATTATTTCCTCGCCGCTGTAAGATTTTGTATCGCCTTGCCAAATATTTTTATAAACTAAAGCATCATGGCAGAATTCTTTGGGTCCTCGAAATATGTGACCCGGCGGCGTGCTGCGAAGTGCTTTCTGCAGAAAACCATAGATATCAGTTGGGTTAATGTTCTCTACAACCGCACCATAGTAGACCATAATCCAAACCGGTTTGTCCTTGTAAAAAATAACCGTTCTGCCCCCGTATGGTTCTCCGCCAAAATAATTATCATGAGAGCGCCAGTCGTCTCTGGAGTAGACAATAGTTGTGGATCCATCCTCTTCCATGATTCGCTCATTCTTATTGTCGGAAGCATAGCCCCTCGCTGAACTCTCGTAAATAAATTGTTCTAGTTGGTCTAAATTCATCATTTGCTCCGGCTATTGCAATATTATTTGATATGTGGTATAATAAGAATCGTTATTACAAACAGAAAGAGGTGCGTCTGTGTTCGAATGGCTAAACAACAGAGACAGTAAGTTTCGTGATTGGCTCAAGTCGAGAGGTATGGATGAGGGCGACGTATTCGCCTATTTGTGCGCCGGATTGGGCGCACTGATTCTGACCACCGTCGCTGTGTGCCAGTACTATGGCATTCAGTGATGCACCACGTGCCGCGGGGCTCCACCCCGCGGCCTTTTTATATCTAGTTGTGACACGATCCATGGCTATCGATTCGAATACACAAAAACCAGCCCAGTATCCGGACTAGTTGTTTCGGATTAATCTACATTCTGGGCAAACTGCCCTCGGGGGGTTGTCCATCATTACCTAATTCGTCTGCACTTTCTGCTGCCGGCTTGAACGTGGCAGGTCGAGCTACCAGTCTGTGACCCTCGATGATCTCTTGGCCGTTTAGAAGTTCGGCAGTCTCATCCGCGTCTGCTTTTTCTGGCAAAGTTATATAAAGTTCACCTTTGTACTTGCCTGTGTCTGGATATCTGATTGCGCGGACCTCCTCAGTCTCGATGCCAAGCTCGGAGAGCAACTCTCTGATCTTTGTTTCTGCGTCTTCCTCGCCAAACCAACTTGGAGTGAAGTCAATTCGCACCTTTGGTGAAGCCATAGTTTTCCTTTCTGATAATTGCGATCTAAATTTGTTACAATTATAGCACAAAATTAGATCTGTTGACACAGAAAGAGATAACTAGATGAGTACATTGTTATGAGTTCGTTTAGGCTTCGATGAAGGTGAGGGCCATGCCCTTTGCGTCACCGCGACCGGTTCTGCCAATTCGGTGGACGTAGTCATTATAGGTTTGCGGAACGGTATAATTGATGACGTGTGTGACGTCCTTGATATCAAGCCCTCTGGCTGCAACATCAGTAGCGATAAGGATATTGATAGCGTTATTGCGAAAGCCCAACAGGGCGCGCTGTCTTTGGTGTTGTTTTTTGTCTCCGTGAATGGATTCAGCAGAAAAGCCTTTGCGGATAAGGTCCTCGGTCAAACGCTCAACATCTCTCTTTGTCTCGCTAAAAATCAACACCTTCTTGAGCTCAGGTTTGGACAAGAGGTCTTTGAGCTGATTGAATTTACCATCTTGACCACGGAACTTGACGATATCTTGATCGACGTTGGCTGCTGTTTCAGCAGATTTGACCTCGACAATAACCGGGTCCTTCATGAACAACCTAACAAGGTCCTTAATCTTAACTGGCATGGTGGCTGAAAAGAAAAGGGATTGTTTGTTCTCAGGCAATTGATTCAAAATGTTTGTAATTTCTTCAACGAATCCCATGTCAAGCATGCGGTCGACCTCATCGAGAACGATATTGCTAAATGAACTAAATTTTATTGCGCCGCGTTCGCTCAAATCTTTGAGTCGACCAGGGGTGCCGATAACAAAACCTGGATTAGAGCGCAGCATAGACATCTGTTTGTAGATTGGCAATCCGCCAACACAAGCAGTTGAAAAGATCTTCATTGACCATGAGAACTCTCTAAATTCTGTCTCAATTTGCTGGGCCAATTCGCGTGTTGGAGCGATAATCAGGACACGTTCTGATTTTTTCTTGAAAACTTTATTGATCAACGGCAAAAGAAAGGCGGCCGTTTTACCGGTACCAGTGTTGGCAAGACCAATGAGGTCACGACCATCCAGAATTGGCTTGATTGCCTGATCTTGGATCGGTGTGGGTGTTTTGTAGTTTCGTTTCTTGAGGTTAACTTGAAGCTCTGGAACGAGATCAAAGTCAGCGAAAGCGTTGGTGATTTCGATCATGGTCTCGGGCGTATTGACAGCCTTTTTGATAAAACGGGATGGATCGATAGCTTCGCCGCGAAATTTCTTTGAGACATTTCTGTTTCTATTTTGAGGACGAAAACTTGAAGAGCTCGTGCTTCTAAATTTGTTTCTGCTAAATCTGTTAGCATTTCGTGTATTTTGCATTTCTACTTTCCGGGCACTTAAAAAGCGCCAAAAGATAATTAATAAGATCGAATTTGCTGTATAGACCTGTCCTGCTCCTGTTGAGGGATCAGTTCGAATATTAATTACCTTCGGAAATCTATAGAACAATTTCGTTACATCATGTGGCTCCAGACCAGTGGCTGGAACCGACTCGTCACCTGTCGTCTCTTTAGTTGACTCTCCCTTTGGCTATAGTAATGCCAAAATATTTGGTGAGTATTTGAGATCGTGCATACGTTGCAAAAGCAACGAGTCGAACTTAAAAATCGAGTGCTAATTCTTAAGTGCATCCACTATATCATAGATTTTTACTGTTGTCAAGAGAGGTAGCTGATCTTGCCATGGATTATGGCTTCTCCAGACGATTTTTAACTAAATCTTAATGAGATAGTGCTGGAGATAGAGGTGCGTTTCACGTATCAGGAAGGGGATAATGGTTGATGCGGTGCGAAATCTGGTTGTTGGCGTACCCGAAGTGCAAGCATCGATGTCGAGACCTTCAGCCATCATCTCCGCGCGTTTGATATGCAGCGGATCACTAATTATCATCACTTTACCCAAATTTTCTGTCTCAACGATTTTCTTAGTATTGCTCAGATTGCTGTAAGTTGTCCAAGACTCAGTCTCAATCAAGATATTCTCGATTCCAACACCTCTGGCCAATGCGTAATCCCTGGCTGCCTCCGCCTCGGATAGGCTGTCCTCTTCTGCTCTCCCGCCAGTAAAGATGATTTTCCTGACTTTGCCCTCATTGTAAAGATTTATGGCATGGTTGATCCGCTCCTCAAAAACAGGGGAGGGCACATTGCCGAAAACGGCAGAACCAAGGACAACGGCAGTATCAGCTTCGCATTCTCGGTTGCCTCTGCTGAAAAGATAAATCGAAGTCGCCGTGAAGGCATATAGGAAAAAGAAAACCGACACCAGCACAAGACCAGATTGTTTGATTAACAATAATTTTTTGTCTCTAGATTTTTGATTTTCCATCAGTCAACTCGATCATCGATGTGTAGATTGATTCAGTCTGGTTAAACAGTTCTTGGTCAATCACGCCGCTATCAAAGCTCGCTTTCAGTGCTTCCGCTCCCTGTCGTAGTGCGTTCAGATTATCGAGATTTACATTGCCGGCGGGTGCACCAGATGTGCCGAATTTTTCGATAGCGGAATCTATCCGAGCAAGCAACAATTCAGCACTTGCCTGTAGCCTAGCAACGCTAGCAGCTTTGTCCCCTTCGTACTGAGGTAGCGACAGACGAAGCATCGGGCCTTGAAAAGCCATAAAACAATTTCCAATTTGATCTTGCACAAACCTAAAGGTCTCAATCGCACTCATTCGATCTAGCTGTTCCGGGTGTCTGGCTTCGGGGTTATTCATGGTGTTTCTCCCTTCTTTGTTCAGACGATAAACTCATTGTCTTGAGCAACTCTTTGATCATAGTGCCAACACTCTCGCGCCAGAGAGCTTCGTTTTCCTCCACTAGCTCAGACAGAAACTTGCCGCTTTTTGGGTCAAACTGTATCGAGTGCAACGGATTACCCGGAATCTTGACGTGGCTGATCTCGGCTAAAAAATGGCGGTCAGGAGACACACGCTCTATGGCCTTTGCTCTACCGTCTGGCAGAGCTCTGGCAACGGCGTAGGTCCAGTAACCAACGATCTTGCCACCGTGCTTTTTGACTAGCCGAGTGTAGTATTTGAGCATCTCATCATCAGATGGTCGCACACTTTCTCCTGGGATCCGTCTGACATGGAGACCAGGCTGTTCGTTCTCTGGCACGTTTCTAAAATATAGTCCGCTATCCATCGAGAACACTGGCTGATCAATTGTATCAGCGTAGGAAAGAGCTTTTTTGAGAGCATTCTCTTTGGCTGTTTTGCCATCCTCTTCAACTTCGGGGATATCACCAAAATCGCTAATTGGGCGAACGTGAATACCGTCACCTGCCAGGGCTCCGGCTATCAGCCTTACTTTGGCCGGATTTGATGTACCGAGTACGATAGTTGTCATAGTAGCTACTGCCTTATTTTCTTAATAAAGTTGGGTATCGAGCTAAGTGCAAGCGATAATAGTAAGAAGGGGATAATAACGATTACAAGAAGCACTATTAGTATTATCCATAATGGACTTAACGTGACGATTACTCGCTCGCTCCACGAGAGCTTGTCCTCTCCGGCAGCGCGTCTTTTTTGTATGGCTGATCTGAGTCTTTGATTTAACGTGTCGATTCTCTGATCGAACTCCGCCCGCGAAATTTTACCAAATATCACTAGCCAACCACTGTCATGGCTCTCGTCTTCAATCTTGGAGAAGAGTATGAGTTTTGATTTCTTGATCATCTGGTGCGGAGTAAGTTTTTCGGGTTCGTCCACGTTGTCATCATCAAAAATAACAATGGCTCGTTCCAGGTTGTCTGCCAGCCGCTGGTAGTGGCCAATTGCCTCGCTGGCACTCGAACGAAAATAGCCAACCTTGCCATCGATCGAATTGTCCTGCCACCAAGACTCTTCGTTGTTCATGGTGTGGCGGTCTGGGTCGAAGACAACAACGAGATATGACCTGCCTAGGGATTGAAGTAATTGCACCGGCTGGTCTGTTGTATTCTCAAATGAGAACATGTGAAAATTGGGCCTAAAAATTTTAGTCTCGCCCTCGATATACACAAATAACTCTTTTTCTGCCTCGTATGTATGAATCATTGCTTTGTCAGAGATAGTATATCTCACAATAGGACAAAAAATAATACCCAGGCCGCTATCTCTCATGGTCCTTCTGCTTACTTATAATTTGAGAGCACATCAAAAACAGACTCTACACCGAGAAAGGTTGCCCCGCCAATATTTAATGAAGTGGAGCAGGCCATGCGCCATCATGCTCCAGTGTATTGGTTTGAGGGGGCTGTTAGTCTAGTAACTCTTGTAAATCTTGTAACTCTTGTTTTGTCTGCTCCAGCTGGTCTTTTCCGTCAGGAAGGAAAGAGCGAAGAACCGGTGCGTAAGCAAATCGATAGGCGAAGTAGAGAAGAGCGAATGTTGTGATTAATCCGTACCAGCCAGCACGATCCCAAGATTTTTGGGTGTGTTCAAATTCAGTGTAGCTCTGCCAATGGTGATTTTGCCAAGCCCTTCTTCTGGCAAAAAACGGAAGAATAAGCAGAGCAGGGAAGAAAACGAGCGCAGAAATAATGCTTAGCCATGAGAAAAATGAGTCACTCATGGCAAAAAAATACACTGCGCTATAGGTAAGGGCACCCATTGAGTAGCCATGCAAAAACTTCTCGTTTGGTACCTCGGCCAAGTTGGCACCAGTGCCGCCCTCCTGTTGTGCGATGAATCGATTGAGTATTACATCAACGTCTGTTGCTTGCTTTTCGGTTGTTTGCATAATCTAACTATACGCTTATAGATTGACCACATAAAAGAGACGACGATTTGGTTGCGCCGGAATTAACATATTTCAATCGAATTACTATTTGTGGCTCTGAATGTGATGAGTTATCCCCAGTTATTCTGTCTAAATCTTGAAAGTGTTGTTGACGGCGATTCGACATTACTATAAAATACAAATAACCCCCTCGATGGGAGAGCGGATAAATGGAGGGATCGAGGACCATGATACGTGACTCTCTAGTACCTTGCCAGCGATTAGCCTTAAGTTTTTACATTGAATAAGGAGCGGTCTGGCACATACCTTGCTTGGGGTCCCTTTCTCTGGGGAAAAGGTATGAGTATTCGAAAGAAGAGGCACTACTAGGCCTTCTCGACGTGAAGTGTGTATGGCGCCATAGCGTGCAGAGTGCGAAGTGCTAAGGTTGCAGAGAAAAAGTCCCTTGCTTGGTAGAGCATGGGACTTTTTGTTTTGGCTGCATCGTCAGTGACTCTGGACTGGTGCGATATCGAAATCGGCGAGAGCCCTAGGACAAAAAAATGATCGACTGGTCGAGCGATAAGAGAACATGTATTGACGCTGGCGCTCTACTCTAATCTGAGCAAACGCCTGAAGAAGCTTGCTCTTTTTTTCTTCATGTTTACAGCGCCGTCCTCGATAATTTCCTCGATCTCTTCTTCGCGGGCGATTATTTCTCTCATTTTACGCTCAAGATGACCAATACGAGAATCAACATTATTTCCAACAATTACGCTAAAAACATAGAGCATTACCGGTATGGAGACTAGACCATAGATCGAGGTTAGAATTTTGCCAAAGTCGTGGGTTGGTACCAGATCGCCATATCCAACAGTTGTGACTGTCATCACGGTGAAGTAAAATGAGTCAATCCAGTTCCACCCCTCTGAGAGTCTGAAGAACCAGGCGCCAACGCCAATCAAAACGGCGGATAAAAACAATGTTATAAATATAACTGAGCTGGATTTTCGTTTCATCGTATCCTCATATTTACTGTTAGTTCAACTATATTCTATATTCTTTGGTTGGACCAAGGCAAGCTTTTACAAAATTGCCTCTTCCAAAAAGTTGGCGCGAGGTCTTAACTACTATGAGAGCGCCTAAATTTAACAGTTGGGAAATTTTGAGTCAAGAGAGTACAGATGAGGTGGCAATATTGTTCGTCCAGCTTTTGCGATATTTGCTCAAAATAACTCCTCGCCAACATAGTACGTCGGGGGTTGAGGGCAAAATGCAACTTGACCATCGAGTCGCAGCGATGCTAAGGTTAGAGTTGAAGAAGTTATTAATCTAGGAGGTGAGATGGGCTTAAAGGAAACACTCAAAGCCACCATTGAAGGTACTGGGGAAGTGGCTGGAAGCTTGATTGGTGCAGTGTCAGGATTGATTAAGGATGGAACAGAGGACGTTGGTGATGTCTTTGGTGCTGTTATTGACTTGGGCAAAGAGGGCGTACTAGATGTTACTTCTGGTGTTAAGGATGTTTATGTCGGTGCAGTCAAGGCACTAGAGGAGTCCGGTAAAACAACTGAGGAAGCCATCAGTGAGGTCACGGTTAAGGCAGAGCAAGCAATTGGCAATATCAGCGAGGCCGGGCTAGAGGCAATTGGCGATGCGGCCAAAAAGGGTCTCGAGGAAGCCAAAGAAACGTTGAAAGCTCCATTTAAGGGCTAATCAATATATCTCAATCAAAAAAGAGCCTGCTTGCAGGCTCTTTTTTGATGCAATAGGTTTTTGATTGATTGGTCGGATCAGTTGGTAGTACTATTTTCACAAAACTGCCTCTTCCCAAAAGCTGGCGCGAGGTCTTAACTGCCGTATGGCACCTAAATTTACCATCAAAAAAATGTATAGTCAAGCGATGTTCTGCACCTGCTGTAAATACTTTAGTGACGGATTTGGCGGTAGAAGTGAGATAGGTCGATAAAGCTCTCGTCGCCAATCTGGCGAATTTCCTTTGCTGTACGATCCCATCGAGAGATGACTGTAACTTGACGGTTTTGGTGCTTAAGGTAATTGAGTGCCGCAGCAAAATCACCGTCTCCAGTCATGGCGACAATGCCGGAGTATTGAGACATATAGCGCATCATATCGAACGTCATATCAACATCACAGTTAGCCTTGAGGATTGGTCGTTCCTGTTTCTCGTCGTCCTCATCGTAGAAAACCTTGGCTGGCTTAATTCTCATGGTGTAACCATAGCCCTCGAGCAATTGATAAAAATGAATTTTCTTGATCGATTTCTCGACAAGTTCTGCTTCTGCTGGTTCTGATTTTTGCTTCAGTGCAAGCAAGTGATCCATCAGCTCGGCCAAATCCAGGGGTTTGTTGTCTAGAATAGAGTACTCAAAATCAAAGATACGAACTCCGCCATAATAAAATGCCTTCGTGACATTGTACTTTTTGCGCATGCCCTCGATGAGCAACGAATAGTTAATCCGAAATCCCAGACTTTCTTGTCCGCCCCAAAAAAGATTCGAAGCATCTATGAATGCATAGACAGCCTTGCCAATTGCGGGCGGGGATACGGATTGTGAATGCGCCGGGGCTACCTCGATTGGGGCAGGCTTATTCTGTATTTTGGCCGGCTTCGACTTTGCTTCTGCTGGCTTCCTTTTCATAAAAAAACTAAATGCCATTTACCTCCTTGCGGTTTGCGAGATCGTTAATCATTTAAAGTGTGAGTACGAAGATCTCTAAGTGTTATTCTTATAGTACCACTTCCTGGCTCAGCAGAGAACAGAGTGCACTTATCAAAATTGCTCCCTCCAAAAAGTTGGCGCGAGATCCTAACTGCTTAGAGCAGCTTAATTTAACAGATCAAAAATACGAAGTCAAGCGATAGCTGGGGGCACACCCAATGTTGCCACTTCAAAAAAGGACTAATTGCATGGTACTTTTTTGCTGGAACCCGGGAAAAAAATTACGAATGATTTTAGCAATATTTTCTTTTAGTTGGTACCTAAGCCGAGGAAGATTTGTTATGGTTTGCCGTATTCGCTCATAACGATATATTTATATTGACATACGATAAACTATAAATTATTATGGAAGCATAAAATTTACAAGAGACAACAATGAAAAAAAGCTCAACAATATTTCTTCAGGTAGTTATTGTGCTCATCAGCATCAGTGCTCTTGCCCTAATGCTTTGGGAACCCCACATCGAGGGCAGGAATGTGCATGCCACGCTCTTTGAGATTTACTTCGAAGACCCCTTTTTGGCGTATGTATATATAGCGTCCATTCCATTTTTTGTGGCGCTCCATCAAATGTTTAGACTACTAGGCTACATCGGGCAAAATAATGTGTTCTCGCGAGCGGCCGTGAACGCTTTGCGAACTATAAAATATTGTGCGTTCGCCACTGTGAGTTTTGTCGTGGGGGCTGAAGCCTATCTGTTCATCGCTATTAGAGGCAAGGATGACATTGCGGGTGGTGTTGCCGTGGGTCTTTTTATGATTTTTGCCTCTGTCGTAATTACCACTGCCGCGGTTGTGTTCGAGAGGTTTCTGCAAAATGCTGTAGATATAAAAACTGAAAACGACCTAACGGTTTAATGAAAATCACATGGCAATCATAATTAACATCGATGTGATGCTGGCAAAAAGAAAGATGAGTGTCACCGAACTTGCAGAGAAAGTTGGGATTACGATGGCTAATATTTCTGTGTTGAAGAATGGAAAGGCCAAAGCAATCCGATTATCAACATTAGAGGCTGTCTGTAAAGCTTTGAAGTGTCAGCCTGGCGATATTTTGGAATACAAATAGAACTGGTTTCCTGAAGTGCTTTCGTAAATTAATCTTTTCCTTTCCCGCTTCGCGGCGCTGACAATTTACCGCTCCCAGTAAAAATAAAAAACACCTCGTAAGGTGCTAGTTATTTTTTGGTGGACCCAGGTCAAATAATTATGAATGATTTTATCAGCACTATCCTTGAGTGAACACTGAAACTGACTAAGATTTACAAAAGTGAAACTGAATAAACATCAATCGTTTGGACCAGGACATTCGGGCGGCTTGGTCGTTGTGTTTAAACTATTCGTTGTCGATAGGAGAATTTATACCAGATTGTACGTTGTTATGTTATTGGGATTTTTCCGTTCGGTCTCACTATCGTCAACAACTACTATCAAGACAACACTGTTGATTTCGGCCTTTACGTCAATCTTACTAGGTAATTCCGCGACTGCTTCTTTATACAATTTAAGAGAAAGATTATCTCCTATGGTAATATGCGGCATAAAGTTATCTTCGTACGTTTTCCTCTCCGGGTACTGATATTCTGCATACTCTTTTAGGCCTAGCACCAAGTGTTTTTGTAACTTTGATAGACTGGTTGACGATGAGGCATTAAGCATAATACACCCGCCATTTTGGGTTGTTGGCTCTTCAAAAACAACCCTCGTGAAGCCCGTTACCATTCTTTTGATTTTGCCCTCCCGTAACAAGGCGTCGACCTTGGACTTGAGCTTATCCTCATCTTTTTCATCAATAAAACATGGCTGCCTCAAGGTGATGTGCAAATCATAAGGCTGGCCGTATTTGCTCATATAGCGTTCTAGCCACTCCTGACCATTCAGTAGTCTGATTGTTGTGTAGAGAGCGTATAACTTCATATCAAAACTATATCATAATAAAAATGACTCACATGGGTCATTAATAATTGTGGCGGATCTGAGGAGACTTGAACTCCTGACCTAGCCGATAACTATCGGCTCGCTCTTGAAGTAAAATAGTTGGTGGACCCAAGCGGATTCGAACCGCTGACCTCATCGCTGCCAGCGATGCGTTCTAGCCAACTGAACTATGGGCCCGCCAGCTATTTTATTTCAATTTTGCCGCTCGTAATTATTGTTTCGATGATCCTTTTGCTTTTCTTTTGTTTTAACTTATATTCAGTCTTTCGGGCTTCTGGTAATGTGGCAATTTCTTGTCGAAAGACGAGTCTCGCGGGGAGTTTATGTCTGATACTCTTGGTCTTGCCGGAATTGTGTTCGATTAGACGGCGCTCGACGTCATGGGTAGAGCCAATGTAATATTGACCATTTGCAAGTGATAATATATAAATCTCGGGTTTCATTTTCCCTGACCTAGCCGATAACTATCGGGGCGCTCTGCTAGCTAAGCTATGGGCCCGAAGGTTATTTGGCCGAGGACGGATCAAATTATATCTAAAATGTGACAATTAATCAATATCGCGGGCAAAAGATTCGGTTAGTGCCTTGCCTGTCATATATGATGGTGTCTCGAGACCAAGAATATTCAATATTGTAGGAGCAATATCGGCAATGTGATGCTTAGGGTGAAGCAGTTCGGTAATAATCTCGTGCGATGGGTGGAATTTCGTTCTTTTGGTTGTGCCCTGTTCGTCCGGAACATAGATAAATGGAACTGGGTTTGAGGTTGCAACACAAGCTCTCTGGTTTGCGGTTCGCGTCATCTTTTCTGCTCGGCCGATGCTTGCGGAGATAATCACTCTTATGCCCATTGAGGACGCAGATTTGACGAATAGATCAATTAACCTATCCACGTATTTTACCGCCGCAACAGCATCGTTAAGGCTTCCGGACTCAGCTACTATATCAAGGCAGGGGATATGCAAAAGTGCAAAATCGCATGATTTTCTTGAGAGGGCAGAAAAAGCACCTTCGGCAACCTTGTTTGTAATACGTTGATACTTGGATAGATATTGGTTAAAGGCAAGCGGGGCAGGAATGTACATTTCCTCTATTCCTGATTTGTTGGAAGGAAAGTAGCTCTGGAGAAGTTGCATGCGGCTGCTGTCAGAGGCCACAATCTGAGACAGGCCAGCAGAGCTGATCGTTGAGAAAAGATTAGTCTCATAGCTTCGGTCTATGATTGAAATAATACGCTCGTTGCCATGCGTTGGACTAATTAGAGAAAGAACCGAGATAGATCGAGACAGGCTTGTCTGATTGTTTATGCCTGTGTCTGTAACGAACGAGAACATCAATCTCTCTAGGCCAACCAGATTGTGGTTAAAGAAAACAATTAAGTCGAAGTCGCCGATTCGTCCGCTTAGCATGCCGTTAGACAAGATTGATACTGGCTGCATCTCAGAAGGTCTCTCATTCGATTTTAAATACAGTGATATCGCTTGAGAGAGCGAGAGGGCACTATTATTTGTCCCACGGTAGATGGATTTAAACCCTGTCGACAGTTTGTCAATTTTGGCAGAGACAGTTTCTCGGAAAAAATCAGCCCCGCCGATAGTAGCGATATGAATGTTGGCAGAGCGGGCAGCCAGCTTCTCAACTTTCTCAACGAGATCAAGCAAATCAAATTTTGTATCGATTGTCTCGTCAATAATTAAATGAATATATACATTATGAACATTCTTATTGGATATTTCGTCGATAATTGCTTCCAGGTGGCGGATGCAGCCTAGTGAGTCGTCCTTTGAGATTGATCCGACAAGATGAACTGATGCCATGTGCACGGAATTCTGGTCCAGCTTTTTGGCCAAGTGACCAGATTTATCAATTGAACCATCTTTTATTACGCGATTGATGTATTCCTGATTTGTTTCTGTGATAGTGCCACTGGCCAGGGTAGAAAAATTTGATTCAGAAGTGTGAGAAGAACTTGTTTTTTTGTCCTTGGCCGACCGTGTTTGAAGCGCGAAGTGAGGATACCTTCTCCACAGGTCAAAAAAAGCTTTTGGATTTGCCGCCCAAATTGCATTTCCGATAGAGGAAGTTGATAGGCCAAAGCCCTCTATTAATAATAGCGCCAGCTGGTTTTTAGGTGATGGGTTCATTTTTTATAATCTCTCTGATAACTAATGATGGGTTAACCATGCTCTCCGGGGCTTTGATCGACGCTAGATCCAGTATCGTGGGTGCAACTGAGGCAAGCACACCGTTTGTTAAGAGCTTGGCATTTTTAATCTTCTCTATGTCGCTGACAACCACGAACGGAACGGGATTTGTCGTGTGCTCTGTATCTGCTTCGCCGGTAACTGGATTGACCATTTGCTCAGCGTTTCCGTGATCGCCGACGATGAATACGGCCCCATTTGCCTTAACTGTTTCGACAAAGATATCTCCAAGGCAACGGTCAACGAACTCAACGGCCTGCACGGTGGCCTGAAGATTGCCAGTATGCCCAACCATATCGGCATTTGCAAAATTGGCAATAATAAAATCGTGGGAACGGCTTTTGATAACATGTACCAACATAGCACTAAGTTTCTCGGCGCTCATCTTAGGGACGTAATCGTAAGTCCGGAAGTTTCGAGGAGATGGTATCATCAATCGATCTTCACCAGGGAAAGGCTTTTCTACGCCTCCATTGATAAAGTAAGTTGCATGCGGATACTTCTCCGTCTCCGCGATATGAAACTGGCGCAAACTCTGATCAGACCAGACTTTTGCGATAGGATTATCAATCTTTTCGGGCTTGAATACCTGGTGGGACAGTAGGTGGTCGTCGTAAACAACGAATGTAGCAATATAGAGATTGGAAAGTTTGAGTCGATCGGAGAACTCAGGCAGTTTTTCCTCCAGAAATGCTCTGGTGATTTCCCGGACTCTATCACTTCTGAAATTAAAAATAATTATACTATCATTATCGCCGATCGTTGATCTCTGCTGCTCCTTGTTCGCGATGAGGCACGGCTCAACAAACTCATCGGTGACACCACGGCCGTAAGACTCCCGAAAAGCAGAAATAATTGAATCGAATACCTGGCCCTCACCCTTGGTTAGTAAATTGTAAGCCCTTGCAATGCGCCCCCAACGATTATCTCTGTCCATAGCATAAAACCGACCAGAAAGAGAAGCTATTGTACCAACCCCGATTTCCTTAATCTTCTTCTCAACTTCCATGGCCATCTCCATGCCGGACATTGGTTCAGAGTCCCTCCCATCAGAGAAAAGGTGAATATAGACACGGGAGAAACCTTTGGTATGGATTAGAGTGAGTAGTTCATATAAGTGCTTGATATGGCTGTGTGTTCCTGTCTTTGACAAAAGACCAACCAAGTGTAACGACGAATTGTGTTTTTGGGCATGCGAGATAGCACCCAAAATTTCCGGGCTATTTTGAAAATTGCCCTTGTCGATTTGTTCGTCGATTAAAGTTTGGTCTTGGTGGATAATTCTTCCGGCGCCAAGATTAAGATGGCCAGCCTCAGAGTTGCCAGGCGAATTCGTTGGCAGCCCGACAGCATCGCCTGACGCAAGCAATATGGTGGAAGGATAACTATTCCAGGCACGATCAAAATTACGGGTGTCTGCCTGTGCTATTGCATTACCACCCCATGCTGGAGCGATGCCCCAACCATCGAGAACTATCAAAACGAATGGTTGTTTCTTTTTTGACAGAATCATGCCCCTCCGGCAGACTTAAGTTAATTCGGATTTTATATACGCAATATTTGGAGTGTTTGATGGGTCAACACCATACAGAAGTGCTAGGTAGTAGGATGCAGCGTCAAGTAGGTTAGTCATAATCAGTCTCTCTGTCAAACTATCATTGGCATCCTCAATGAAAACTCTCTCAGTCTCGATATTATTTTGCTTCATAATTTCGAGCGTAACTCTCTGCCGCGTTTTGATTCTCTCCGTATCATACATGGATTCGAGTTGAACGACGATTACTGGAATCTGTGGCTTGGTGTAGCCTGCCACGCTATTATGATCGAGCTCTGGGTAGTAGTCGAACGCGGCAAAACTGTCGGAGTCTTCGTTGAGCATAGTTTTGAAGCGCAAACCACAAGACTTAAGCAGGGGAGAGGAGTAAACAATGGGAAATTTTTGATACATCTTCTCGGCTAATCGCTTGGCGGGATTTCTATCCTTCGTCGTTTCTCTGTGAAATGCGATTGTTTTTTGGCTCAGATCGAGAAATACCTGTGCAAGATCTTGTTTTGTCTCATAGAGGCCAAGGCGAGAGAAGGTGGCCAGAAGTGCGATAAGCAGATAAGAAAAGGACATTCTGGGCTGTGAGTGGAAGCTAAACATTAAGCAGGGAAGATTGTGCTCTTTTGCGATTGCCGCTAGTTTGCCGCCAGTTGTAATAATGATGATCTTTGAGCCAAGCTCCAGGGCCGACTTGACGCTGGCTATTGTTTCTTCTGTGTTACCAGAATAAGAGCTAGCGATAACGAGTGATCTTTCGTCAACATAGCCAGGCAGGGTGTAGTCATGTATTACCTCGATGCTGACATCTGCAGAAAAAGCTATCTCCTTGATCATTTCGTTGGCAGCACCTGACCCGCCCATACCCGTTAAGACAATATTGGAGCACGAAGAATACTCATCGGAAAAACTAACATCTGAGAACTTCCGCCATGCTGCCTCGCAGTCACCGCCAAAAGATTCGATCTGGTCAATCATGTGTTCGCTGTCTAGCTCCTCAATAAGGCTCTCAAATTGAGAGTCGATCATTAATCTCCTTCCTACCCTTGCTATCTTTCCAATATTATAACAAGATATAAAGTAATGTGCTATTGATACAGCGCCCGCAGGGACCCCCCGGGTCGTTCAAGGAGCGAAGTGGCGATAGTAGTCTATATGTTGGAAACAATATTAATCACAAAATATGAGAGTTATTAAACTATCAAAAACGAATATCAATAGTGTTATCGATGAAGTGGCGATGGTCATTATTGGCGGCGGCATTGCCGTATTGCCGTTCGATACTGTCTATGGTTTTTTGGCGAGAGCGGACGATGATACAATCGCCGAGAGAATCTATCAGATTAAAGGGCGATCTTTTGTCAAACCACTCGGTGTCGTCATCAATAGTGTCGAGGGTTTGCTCGATATCTCTGATATGCACGGTGACCACCTTGATTTTATTCGCCAACGAGTTCCTGGTCGCTATACATTTGTCCTTAATCTTTCCCAGAAGGCCTCAATCTGTCGTTATTGCAGCCACAATGGAACCATCGGTGTCAGAATTCCTGACAGTGAGCTAATTCTCGGTATATCGGACCGGATCAAGTCGCCGCTTGTCCAAACTTCAGCCAACAAATCAGGCAGTCAGAGCTGCTTTTCTGTCGATGATATTTTAATTCAATTTTCGCCAGAAGACATTGGGAAGATTGACATCATGGTTGATGGCGGTCAAATCGAGAGTAGCGGACCCTCTCAGATCTATGATTTAACCTCAGAAAAGATTAAGGAGATAAAAAGAAGTTAGTGCTATATAATGATGTTTATGATAGCACCAGGTTAAGTATTTGATCAATTAGGATCTGGTATACATGATAAATTTGTGCTATAATCAACTTCGGTTGTTAAGCAAATGTGTTATGGTGACGGAATAATAATGTGAGTGAATAGCGGAACTAGTAGACACACCAAGTAAAAATTTGTGCCGCGGTGGCGGAATTGGTAGACGCGCACGACTCAAAATCGTGTTCCGAAAGGAGTGTGGGTTCGATTCCCACCCGCGGCACCAAATTCACTTGGTGCAAGAGCTTTAGTATCGAGAAAACTATGGGGCGAATAACAAAAAAAACCCTGACAGAAGATGATCTTCTTGATCTCTTTGTCGAAAAAAAGAAGAAAAGACTTTCAAAAAGAACGAGATTTTTGCGAGTCTTTTTTTCTTTAACCTTTCTCTACATAACGGTCTTTGCTGCAATTAACTACCAAAACCTATACCGTCAACTTATTTACTGGTATCGGACAGAGTACAAAGTTGAGCCGTACGCACAGGAGATCCAAAAGCTAGCGGTTAAAGTTGAATCCGGCAAGCCAGTTACCATATCGGTACCGGAAATTTCTGATAATCATCTCGCCGTTCCCTCGATTAATGTTTATGCGCCCGTAACCTGGCGGGTAGAAAACAATGATTCTGATGTTAGGAAGAACCTTCAAAATGGGTTGATACACATCAATGGCACGGCCATGCCCGGAGAGAAGGGCAATGTCTTTGTCACAGGGCACAGTTCTGATCTGCCTTGGAACAAGGGCGACTACAAGGCAATATTTGCTCTTTTGGACAAGGTAGTCGTTGGTGATCTCGTCCAGCTCAGGTACCAAAACAAGGACTATATTTACAAAGTCTCAGAGATAAAAGTCGTTGAGCCAAGTGACCTATCAGTCATGGAATCAACCGACAAGCCAATCCTTACTCTCATGACATGTACGCCAGTCGGGACTACACTCAGAAGACTGGTAGTTCGAGCAAACCAAATCAGCCCTTCTCCGGATGAGAGCAACAAGAGTATCCAAACAGGGAAACAACAAAAACTGCCGAAGACAAGATAGGGCTTGAGGCAAAGGAGAGGCATGCTATCGGTCAGGATAGTAAGTGTGGCGGCTATCTAATTGTCGCAAAGCGATAGACGCCATTATCGAGATAGTAGAGTTCTTCGCCATGATTTCCAATCGTAAAGACTGTTGGCTGGTCATTTGCTAGTCTAACCAGAAGCGTGTCATTGACACCGTTTTTTTCGATTACACGAATCTCTTGACCTTGCTGATAAATAATATGATCAAGGTCTGGATACCACATGGCTTTTGTTATAGGCTTGGAAAATCGTGTGACCAAAGTATCGTTCGTCCAGATTTCGTGTTCATTATAGACAAGGGCCTTTTCTGCGTTGACTGCCAGGATGTCGGTAGGAACAGATAGCAGGGCAATTTTCTTTTCGTCGGTCAATTCTTGCGAAACAATACTTTCCTTGAAAAGAACGATTGTTTTGTAACTTGTAACCAACTCTTGCTTGACATCAGACATTGCGGACCAACTGGCATAACCGTCCTTCTTAATGAGAACGCTGTATGTACCAGGCAGAAGGTTTGTAGCATAGGGCATTTTTTGTGAGACAACCTTGCCATTAACATAGACATCAGCAACTTTTTGGTTAGAGGATACAAAGAGGATCCCTGTTTTGATGATCTTTAAATTCTTCGGGTTGATGCGATAGCCTTGTGCATAGACGACAATAACAAGACCCAGTACAAACATGATCAAGCCTACGCCAAGCTGGGATATTATTATTTTATAAATGTTTTTTGTTCGTCGATTATTCATTGTTTTACATGATTATAGCAAGACAGCAAGTAATTTTAAAGTCCACTCGGTATCTTCGGTGACAACGTCAGACTTTGGAGGAACATGGTGAATATATTGAATTATTGCCTGGTTTACCATACAATTAATGCGATCGGGCCTTCAACTTGTGCTCGCGCGCTTCCTCTGATGGGTTGATATCTTGGGCCAAAACAGATTAATACGAAACCGTTAGCTTTAGCGAGGCACTATGACACAACTGACCGTACAAGGCAAAGCTAGATTAAGAGGAGAAATCCCAATCAGCGGCGCCAAGAATGCTGCTCTCAAAATTATTCCCGCGGCTATTTTAGCAAAGTCAGAGTCAATAATTCATAATGTTCCGAGAATTTCCGATGTTGAAAGAATGGAGGATATCCTCCAAAGCATCGGCACAGATGTTTTGACTAATGACAGAACAATTACCATCAATCCGGCAGGAATTAACTCGGCGCACCCAGACCCAAAGCTTATGAAGAAACTTCGTGGGTCTATTGTTACAATTGGTCCGCTCCTGGCCAAATTCGGCAAGGCGTCCTTTAGTCAGCCCGGGGGCTGTCTTATCGGTGCTCGGCCAATCGATGATCATCTAGATGTCTTTTCCCAACTCGGTGTTAAGATCAAGCAAAGAGGCGAAGACTATTTTTTGGATGGCAAGCCGAAGGCTGGAAATGTTGTGCTCTCCAAAATGAGCGTTACTGCTACAGAAAATGCCATTATGGCTTCGGTGCTATCTCCAGGAACAACCAGAATTAGTGTCGCAGCAGCAGAGCCAGAGATTGCTGATTTGGCAAAATATCTAAATCGGATGGGCGCAAAGATTAGTGGAGCAGGAACTCACGATATTCAAGTTGATGGTGTCAAGGAATTACATGGCGTCGAGCATAATGTTCTTCCAGACAGAATAGAGGCGGGTACGTATATAGTCGCAGCTATTGCAGGCAACTGGGAAATCACGATTGGCCCGCTGGTGCCGGAGCATTTGGCAATAGTACTGCGCAAACTAGAACTGATGGGGGCAAACTTCGATGTTGTTCAAAGGTCTGGCCTCTACTATGTACAAACGAAGAAGCGCAATAAACTCCGTCCCATTAATATTGATACCAGGACCTATCCGGGCTTTCCAACTGACCTGCAGTCGCCATTTGCGGTGCTACTAACTCAAGCAGAGGGCGAGAGTCGAATTTTTGAAACAATATTTGAAGGTAGATTTCTTTATCTGTCAGAGCTGGAGAAGATGGGGGCAAAATATGAGCAGCTAAGCCCTCACATCGTAAACGTTTCCGGCCCAACACAATACAAAGGCAAAAAAATAAATTGTCCCGATATCCGCGGAGGAGTTGCACTGGTCTTGGCCGCTCTCATTGCTGATGGTGAAACAACTATCGGTCAATGCGACTATGTCGATAGGGGTTATGAGCTGATCGACAATAAACTTCAGGCGGTCGGCGCCAAGATCAATAGAACAGAGTAAGGGACCATGGTTGACCTTCGTATTATTGATCTGCAGTCTGTGCCTTGCCATTTAGTATCACTAGCGTATACGTTGGTTTAATATATGATCAGAAAAATTGCAATTGATTTGGGGACAACCAGTATTCTTGTTTATGTTCCCAAGAAGGGGATTGTCGTTAATGAGCCCAGCGTAGTTGCAATTCAAGCATCAGACAACAAAGTTATGGCCATCGGTGAAGAAGCAAAAAAGATGATTGGCCGTACGCCAGAAAGTATTATTGCTGCCAGTCCTCTTCAGGACGGAGTTATCGCCAACTATCGTGTCGCCGAAGCCATGCTTCGCTATTATATCAACAAGGTTTCTGGAAACATTAGACTCTTTAAGCCGGACATAATGGTTTCTGTTCCTGCTGGTGTGACTTCGACTGAGCGCAGAGCGGTCATCGATGCCTGTAATGCTGCAGGCGCCAAACAAACTTATATTATTAAAAAGCCTGTCGCTGCGGCGTTGGGTGCCGGCATTCCAATTGCAACGCCCTCCGGTAATATGATCATCGATATTGGCGGGGGAACCACTGAGGTTGCGGTCATAACTCTTGGTGATGTCGTTGCTTTTTCCTCAGTCAGAATCGGTGGCAACAAGTTTGATGCAGCCATAGCTAATTTTATTAGAAAGAAATATAGCCTAATCATCGGAGAACAGACTGCTGAGAATATAAAGATTTCGATTGGGGCTGCCCAACAAGTCAAAAAAGAAGTCAAAATGGAAGTTTCTGGATCCAATTCTATCACCGGATTGCCCGAAAGCGTGATGGTTTCCTCAAATGATGTCGTCTCTGCTATCAGGTCCCCACTACTTGAGATTATTAACGCAGTCAAAGATGTTTTGCAGAAAACACCGCCCGAACTCGCCTCCGATGTTATGGATAAGGGAATAATTCTCACTGGCGGCGGCGCGCTCCTTCAGCATCTTGACGGCCTTCTAACCAAGGTTACGGGCGTGCCATGCGAGGTGGCTAATAACCCGCTTGAGTGTGTTGCAAAAGGTTCCGGCATTGCCATCGAAAACATTGACTCATTCAAAAGATCCGTACTTTGGGCAAGAGAGTAACTAGGTGTAAGGCCTGCCCGCAGTCGCTTCGCTCCAGGCGATGCAGGCGGGTGCAAGAGAACCGCGAATTTGTTTTCCATTAGCCTTTCGCCTCAAAATATATGATCATAGGCATTGATGCATCATCAATCACAACTGAACACAAAACTGGCGTAGAGAATGCCTCTTATCAGTTGATTTTGCACATGGCGAAACTTAACCACCAGCATGAGCTCATTCTTTATTCGCCGAGGCCTATTGAGAGCAAAATGTCCGACCTAAAAAATGTCACCGTTTTGCTCTCGTCACCGGCAAGGCTGTGGCACACATTACGGTTACCCATCGAGTTAATTCGAACTAAACCTGATGTTTTTTTTACCCCCAGCTATATGGTTCCGCGGCTTTCTCGTATAAAAAGTGTTGCCCTGATACATGACCTAGCCTTCGTACATTACCCACATGCTTATAGCCGGACAGAGCGTAAGTTGCAGCATTATGCCGCACAGAGAAATGCAAAATACGCGAGCGCGCTTGTGTTTGTCAGTGAGTCAACCAAGAGAGATTTCGTTAATCAATATCGATGCAGAACCAACAATTTATCGGTCATTCATCTTGGTTATGATTCTGGGCGATATAACAGTGACGAAAAGCCTTCTCTGGCAGGACTGCCCAAGCCATATCTTCTCTATGTCGGGCGCCTGGAGGAGAGAAAGAATATTCGGCGAATAATCGAATCTTTCATACTTTTTAAGAAGAAATCCAGCTCTAGCCATCGTCTTGTTCTCGCCGGCAAGCCAGGATACGGCTCTGACGCCATACTGACGCTTCTAAAAGATTACGACAAGCATAAAAATGATATCATCTTTACAGGATATGTCAGAGACGATCAATTGCCAGGGCTTTATTCAAATGCTGATGCATTACTCTTTCCGACACTCTACGAAGGCTTTGGCCTCCCTCTTCTGGAGTCATTTGCCTCTGGCACTCCCGTGATTACATCCAACACATCCTCGTTGCCGGAAGTTGCTGGAGACGCAGCGTTGCTTGTAGATCCCGAAAAAACGTCAGAAATAGCTAATGCAATAGATATAATAACAAGCGACAAGCTACTTGCTGAAAAGTTGCAGAAAAAAGGCATCGAACGCGCAAAGCTTTTTTCGTGGGAGAGGTCAGCTAAAAAGCTGTTGGGTATCCTGGAGGGAATCAAATGACACGTATTGCAATCATTCACGACTTCCTAACAAAAATCGGTGGAGCCGAAAAAGTTTTAATGGCTTTTCACGAACGCTATCCCGACGCACCGGTTTATACACTTCTTTATGACAAAGAGGGAACGAGACAATTATTTGAAGCAAAGGACTGGCAAATTCATGCTTCTTCTCTGAATAAATACCCCTCTTTCTTGCGCAAACGCCCAAAGTTATTTTTGCCTTTCTTGTCCTCCGCCATAGAACAGTTTGATCTATCCGAATACGATATCGTGATTTCTTTTTCCAACTCGTACGCCCATGGAGTTATTACCCGGCCGACGACGCTCCATATCACATATTGTTACTCTCCAATGCGTTATGTTTGGGATTGGTATCATCAGTACCTTGAAGAGAATAAAATTTCATACTCACTGAGGGGGTTGCTAATCAGGTCAATCCTGAAAGACCTGAGAATTTGGGATAGAGTAGCAGCAAACCGTACAGACGTCTGGATTGCCCAATCAAAAACAGCCCAAAAACGATTAAAAAAATATTATAGAGTTGATTCTACTGTTATATACCCGCCGGCAAACGTAGAAGATATCGCATTTAGTGACGACCTGCCGGACGACTATTGCCTGATCGTTTCGCGCCTTGAACCCTACAAGAAAATTGATTTAGCCATTGAGGCTTTTAATAAGCTCAAGCGTCCTCTTGTTATTATCGGTGAGGGCTCAGACAAGGACAGGCTTAAGGCCATGGCAGGCAGCAATATTGAATTTCTTGGGTGGCAGTCTGACCAATCAATAGCTGAGTACTTAAGAAATTGCTATGCTCTCATATTTCCAGGAGAAGAAGACTTTGGCCTGACTCCCGTTGAGGCAATGGCTGCTGGTCGGCCGGTTGTCGCATATGGTCGAGGTGGTGTGACCGAATCGCTGGTAGAGAACAAAACCGGCTTGTTCTTCGATAATCCCTCTGCTGATTCATTGATTGAAGCAATCGAAAAGCTTAGCGAGAACTATACAAAATTTGTGCCCAGAACCTGCCGTAACAGGGCGGAAGAGTTCTCTAAAAAGAGTTTTTTGGGCCAAATTGAGGAGCATATTAATTCTTCATACACTAAATATAAGAAGGCATATGAGCAGGATTAGTATATTGGGCATTAAACTTGACGCGCTTACTCACGACGAAGCAGTAGCTAAAGTAAATGACTTCGCGAATGGAAGCGAGCCATCTCTTGTCTGTACCCCAAACACGGAAATTGTAACTAAAGCCCAGAAGGATAACGATTTAAGAAGCGTCTTGAATTCAGATTCTTCGTTGAATATTGTCGATGGCTTTGGATTGCTTTGGGCTGCAAGGTACAAGACCCTAAAGACCCCGAAAAATAAACTCATCTCAAAACTTATCTCAATCATACAATGGGTCTTCACCCTAATTCTTATCCCGATATGCCCTCGTTATTTTTATCGCCCGATTGCCGAGAGGATTACTGGCACTGATTTTGTTTGGGATATTGCTCGAATAGCTGCCGACAAGAAGTTAAAAATATTTCTCTTGGGCGGCGGTCCTGCCATCGCAGAACAATGTGCTCTGATACTGCAAACAGAAGTGCCGGGCTTACGCATTGCTGGTATAAGCGCAAATTCACCAGACAAAACACAACAAACGATTGACATGGTTAGAAGATCGAAAGCAGACATTATCCTTGTTGCTTATGGTGCTCCCAAACAGGAATATTGGCTGTCTCAGAACTTAGCCAAAAGTGGATGCAAAATTGGTATAGGTGTCGGCGGGGCCTTTGATTTTATCGCTGGCACCAAGACGCGCGCCCCGGCTTGGATGCGGCGGTCGGGACTCGAGTGGTTCTATCGCCTCATAGCAGAACCGAGTAGAATTTGGCGCCAGCTGGCACTGCCTTATTTCACCCTGTTGGTACTAATTGATAAACTAAAAAAGTCCTAGACTATGATAAAAGAAAACATCCAACTCAATGATTACACTCACTACAAGATCGGTGGTCCTGCCCGATACTTCTTAGAGGTCAGCAGTACAGAAGAGTTAATTGGCGGACTGAAAGATTGGCACGCAATTAGCACCGACCTTCCGCCAGAAGCGCGCAAAAGATTTGTTTTGGGTAGCGGCACGAATCTTCTGGTCGACGATAGGGGATATAACGGTCTAATTATTCGAAATAGCATCAAGTTTAAGAATCGGGATGGTAACGAAGTTGTTTTCGGCGGAGGACTACTCTTTCAGGAGGCAATCGATTTTTGCATAGAGAACTCTCTCTCCGGAATAGAGTGGGCAGGCGGCCTTCCCGGAACGGTCGGCGGCGCAGTCAGAGGGAATGCCGGGGCATTCGGTGGCGAAACAAAGGATACTGTTCTTGAAGTCGAGAGCATTAATCTCACTACCACCAATACGATTGTTCGGAACAATCATGAGTGCAGATTTGCCTACCGTCACAGCATCTACAAAACAGATGCCGCCAAGGACGAGCTGATCACCTCGGCGAAATTTAGCCTAACCCCTGGCAACAAGGAAGAGATAGAACGTATCGCAAATGAAAAAATTGCTTATCGAAATTCTCGCCAACCACTGCGATACCCCAGTGCCGGCAGCACATTCAAAAATATTGATTGCGCCAAGGCTCCAGCTGATCTCGTCAAGAAGAGCGCAGACGTAATTAAGAACGATCCTTTTCCAGTGATTCCTGTGGCGCACCTCCTCTCTGAATGTGATCTCAAGGGTAAAAGCGTCGGTGGCGCCATGATCTCGGACATGCACCCAAACTTTATTGTTAATACCGGCAATGCCACAGCGTCAGACATTATGTCGCTGATCAAAATGGCGCAAGCAGCAGTTCAATCTAAATTTAATGTGAGTATCGAGCCAGAGATAATGTACCTTGAGTACTGAGATAAGGATGAAAGTTATTAAGACGTAAAGCGAGAGTGAGCAGCACGAACAGAGTGATCTGTTCGTTTTTGTTGTGCCTGTCACGCTTTCGCCCGCCTGCATCGTCTGGAGCGAAGCGACTGCGGGCAGGCATCTCGCCTGATGCGACTGTACTTTTTGGGCTAAAAGTTATATAGTGCACACGAGAGAAAACGAGAGGGGAATACGCCAATGCCCGAAAGAGGCAAACTCGTATCCATGGATAGTTTCTATGGCACACACAGCGCCGAGCAAGCCCAACGGCACACTATGCTTGTTTTGCGTAAGCTTGGAATCAAGGCGCAGAAGCGAGATATTGCCACGATGTTGTATTTGGATTGTTGCGATTATGCGGACAAAAACGGACAAGGGCCAGTGCCGATCGAAGTACTCATCGGCCTGACTACCTCGAGGTACGCAGAAGTTTTGGATTACCTAGATAGCGCACTTAACGCTGGCATATACATCTTTTTCGAACAGTATGTCATGCATCGGGCGGCAAAATATTCGGCTGAGGGTTCAGACGATTTTGATACAGCCAGTGCGAAAGCACGCGAACTTTGCGATCTCTGGTACGAGAAAACCGGCATGCCAAGAGAAGATATTGGCCTGATCGTGGCTGATCCACGGTTCGATCGGATTGCCAAGATTGAGGGCAGGAGTCAGCAAGTTAGGAGTATCGCAGAAAGCTACCTACGTCGAAGAAACTTTCATCTAGCCTTGGCCAATGATTTGCCGAATTGGCATGTCGTTCGATCAGGTCGAGAAACCCTACCGCTGAATGCCACTGGAATGCCTTGCTACTATGAAGATATCATTGGCGACGGCCTCTGGCGCCCTTATGACGATATTGAGCTCGAGGTTATCCGCCGCCTTTTGCCAGAAAACATAACTGTTTCAGACGAACACCTGAGGGAGCTGCTAGAATCCGTTCAGTTTCAGAATCTTTGACCCATGTCCCGGCCGCCCGGGGCTTTTTTGTTGCATCAAAAAGCCCTAGATGTTCTGATTTTCTAGGGCTTAATCTTAAAGGTAATGCACAAGCTGTATTATGCTCTGATAATGGCCAGGAGCTCGTCGCGCTTTTCCTCCATCAATTGCTCGGATTTGGCCTCAACGCAGAGGCGCAGAACAGGATCGTTGGCAGACGGCCGGACATTTGCACGCCAGTCAGGGTATTCGACCGAGACGCCATCGAACTCAGATATTTCCGCCCCCTCTGCCTGATATTTGTCGCGAATTGTTGCCATCATTGACTTGTGGTCACTTACTGTACTGTTGATCTCTCCGGATATGAAATACTTATTGAATAGCGGCTCCAATAATTCATCCAGTGATTTGCCGGCGACGCAGACCGTCTCCATGATAATGAGCGAGGGAATAATGCCGCTGTCGGCATACCAGAAATCTCTGAAATATGTGTGGCCAGATGATTCACCGGAGATGACGGCATCTTCCTTCTTCATTCTCGCCTTGATGTATGAGTGACCGACACGTTCAAGAACTGCGGTTCCGCCGTATTCTTTGGCTGTATCAATAAGCGCCCAAGTGAATCGAGGTTCATAGAGAACGGTTGCACCAGGATTCTTGATCAGAGTGTTAGCGTAAAGCAGGGCATTGGTATAGTATGGATCGACAAATCTGCCCGAACCGGTGCAGAAAAAAACGCGATCACCATCGGCATCCCAGGTAATCCCGAGGTCTGCGCCACTAGACTTGACCAGTGCTATAAACTCCGGCCTATTCTCTGGCAGAGATGGATCAGGCTGACCCTTTGGAAAGCTGCCGTCTGGCTCATCGTTTATGCCAACGATCTCGATAGGCAAGTTTGCATGCTTAACAATATACTTGAAGATATTTCCCTGGTAGCCAAAGTTTGGGTTTATGACAACTTTAAGCGGCTTGATTGCATCTGTTTTTATGAATCCTAAGGCATAATCGGCAAAATCGGACCAGATATCCTTCTTTTCGATAGTGCCTTTTTTGTCACTTGAAACTTCCCATTCACCAGCCTCAACGATATCTCGAATTTGTTGTATTCCAGCCTCGCCGTAGAGTGGATAAGCATTCTCTCTAATCATCTTCATCCCATTGAATTGCGCCGGTTGATGTGATGCTGTAACCTGGATTCCGCCCGCAAGCTTATAGTACCCAACTGCGAAATAGTACATATCAGTTGAAACCGGACCAATATCAACAACATCGATACCAGCATCGATGAGACCATTGATCACAGATTCATGAAGCTCTGGTGATGTTGTCCTGGCGTCCATGCCCACGGCGATCTTGCCATCGGGCTTGACGTACTGCACATAGGCCTGTGCTATCTTGTAGGCGACCTCGTCATTGATCTGTTCCGGATACTCCCCGCGAATATCGTACGATCGATAAATGCTCTTTAGGTTGATTTCCATTTTTTCCTTTCATTCTCTCTGCGATTTTGATTACTTTCGCCTTACACTCGCGTACTTACTAACTTTTATAAATATTCTTCCTCTCCTGCCTCTTTGATCTTGCTCAAAAGATCTTTTACTTCCTGGGATTTATGGCGATTGCAAATCAGCAGGGCATCCGGCGTATCAATGACAACTACATCCTCGAGTCCGACAGTAGCAACAAGTTTGTCACCCGCATAAACTAGGCAATTGGTGTCATTGTGACCGATATGGTGGCCACGAGACACAACATTTGAGTCGGTCATGTCGGACAGAAGTTCATAGAGAGTACCCCAAGATCCAATATCGCTCCAACCGAAATCACCAGGAATGACAAGAATGTCCTTTGTTTTTTCCATGATGCCATAGTCGATTGAGGTTTTCTCAACTTTTGCGTATTCCTTAGCTAATATTTCATCGCGATTTGGTGTGTCCCAAGCATCGGCTATGCCCATAATTGTCTTGTGAGTATCTGGCATAAACTCTTCTGCCAACTTCAAAAGGTAGTCAGTGTGCCACATAAACATACCGGAATTCCAGAGATAATCGAATGATGCGACGTATTTCTCCGCAGTCTTTAAATCTGGCTTTTCAACAAACCTCTTTACCTTGAAGGCCCGAATCTCACTACCATTCTCAGTGATCTCCTTGCCGAACTGGATATATCCCAATCCTGTATCAGGCTTGGTTGGGTTGATTCCAACAGTGAGGATATTGTTCGGACGATCCTCTAGAATCTTTTCGCCGGCCAAAACTATCTCTCGAAATCTAGCCTCGTCCTTGATCGCTGGATCCGAGTAGGCGAAGAAAATAACAGGATTGTCTGCCCTCTTGGATAGAACCGCGGTTGCCAAAATACAGGCAGCAGCAGTATTCATCGGAAATGGTTCGATAATATAATTCTCCTCCGGCACATCCGGCAACTGCTCCTTGATTCTCTCGGCGTAGAGAGGATTGGTCGAGACATAGATCCTGTCCGGAGTTTTTACCATCGGAAGCAGTCGGTCATAAGTCTCTTGAATAAGTGATTTTTCACTAGCCAAGGAATGTAGCTGTTTTGGCGCCTTAGCCCTAGAAAGCGGCCACAATCGAGTTCCTTGGCCACCTGCCATAATTACACCGTATAACATAAATATCCTTTGTTAATTAACCGCTGATAATTATTTTAGCACTAAATATATGCCTGATAAAGATGTGGCGGGTAGCCCAGTTGAAAGAAAAAGAGAATGAATTGTGTAATAATACAAGAAAGAGGTAGATTCTCGGCGCGCAATCAAGATACAACAAGTCATACCACGCTCCTTTAAGGTGGATAAAGAACCATGGGAAACATGATTAATGATAACCAAGATCGAAAGCTCAAAACTGACTGACGAGGAGTTGGTCACACTCACATTGGCTGACAAAAACAATTATTTTTACTTGGCGAATCGCTATGAGGAAAAACTGTCTCGATACATCAAAAGGCTTGCGAATTTTTCGAGCCAAGATGTCGAAGACATTCTTCAGGATATTTTCATTAAAGCTTATCTCAATTTAAATAGCTTCAACCCTAAACTTAAATTTTCCTCATGGCTTTATCGTATTACCCACAACGAAACGATCAATCACTTCAAAAAGGCGCGAACGCGCCCTATAACCCTCTCCACTGAGGACAATGAACTGATTTTGCAATTTATCGCCTCAGACTCAAATATTGAGAAGGAGATGTGGTCGCAAGATGACGCCGCATCAATCCAGCGAACACTAACCAAGCTTAACAAAAACTATCGCGATGTTATTATTCTCAAATATTTCGAGGACAAAGACTATAAAGAAATATCGGATATCTTGCGCAAACCGATGGGTACGGTCGCTACATTACTGAATCGCGCCAAGAAATCTCTTCGCGAGGAGATAGAAAAAGAAACAACCGAAACTAAAAGAAAGATAAAATGGCCCAAGTTTCCCAAAAAATCATTGAAGAGATAAGCGATAAACAACTCAAGCCTAAACCCAGGTCGTATTTTCTCGTTTACAATGCGGTTATTTGGCTCTTGATCGCTTTTTTTATCATCTTTGATGGCATCCTCTTGTGCGTCAATATCTACGGACTAGCTGCGTTAGATTGGTCACTCTCGCAATCATTCAATGAAAGGCTTGCCACCTTTACCACCAACAACTTGCCACTTCTCTGGCTATCGCTCTCCTTCGTTGCTATTTCCTTCGCCTACATTCTATTCCGGTTAACTGACATGGGATACAAATATCGCCGACGCTGGACCGTCCTAATAGTTCTCTTCGTTGCCCTCTTTGCGACCGTCTTATTATACTTCACTGGCACTAGCAGAATGATACTCAATTTAATTGACTAGAACAGAAAAAAGCTAATTCCGACATTTTTGATGAAAGAACACGGCAGCATCCGTTGTAGTAATTATTGAAAACGGGATATGCAAAGGTCGGCCGGCCCTGCTTTCCATGATATATAGAAAGTGAGGACACATGTTAAAAAACCACATGCCTGTTTTGCCCAGTTTCAGTATCGGACCAAATGGAACGCTGACCAGATCGTACAATTACTCTTATGCCGCCTTTCAGTTTCCGACAGTTTCACTCCGACCGCTAGAGTTACTCAAACGTTCAAACCGCAAATTGCAAAGCAAATTGCACCAGGGAATACTTTTTGCTCGAAAGATTCCCATGCCACGCGCCTGGCAAAGGCGATAATGAGCACCGAATGATATTCCTCCTAGCAAAAAAGCCCACGACGTGTCGGGGCTTTTTTGTTTTGTTTTGTCTATTAGAGTTTGTTATCCCTGTTGAAGAGATAATTCTCTGTCTCGCGAATAACCTTGGTCATCATCTCGACCGCTTTGACCGGATATTCACCGACAGCAGTTTCGTTGGAGAGCATAACAGCGTCTGTTCCATCAAATATGGCATTGGCAATATCGGAGACCTCGGCTCGAGTTGGGAACGGATTGTGGGTCATAGTTGAGAGCATCTGTGTAGCGGTCACGACCGGCTTGTCGGCATAGTTAGCTCTCTTGATGATCTGTTTTTGAATAATTGGCAACTTTTCGATCGGTATTTCAACTCCAAGATCGCCTCTGGCAACCATGACGCCATCTGCGGCATCGATAATTTCTGATAGATTGCTAATTGCCTTGGCGCGCTCGATCTTGCACATAACTCGTACCGGGCGATCACCGATAAGCTCTTTGACTCGTTCGACATCATGGGCGCTTTGCACAAATGAAATGGCAACCCAATCTGGGTTCTTGGTCAGAATAAATTCTAGATCTTTGATATCCTTCTCGGTCAAAGAGGAGGTGGTTGTCTGGGTATAAGGCAGGTTGACGCCTTTTCTTGGATAAAGCTCGCCGCCAACTATAACCTTTGAATAAATTCTATGGTTCTCGACTCGCTCAGCCACCAATTCAATCTGGCCATCATCCATAAGGATAGGATCTCCGGGCTTAACGTCCTCATGCAGATATGGGTCCTCGATAACGAGGTCCATTGGTTTAATGTCCGGGTTAGAGGATGTTGTGAGTGCAATCATGTCACCAGGATAAAGCATTAGTGGGGGATGAGGGAATTCGCGTACGCGAATTTTGGGACCTTGCAGGTCGCACAGAACCTCTATGTCCTTGCCTAATTCAGCTGCAATTTTTCTTGCAGTATCAATTCTTTGACCATGCGCCTCATGAACATCATGAGAAAAATTTAATCTCATAACACCCATACCGGCTTCGATTAACTTTTTAATCGTCTCCTCTGACTCAGTGGCTGGACCGACCGATGCTACAATTTTCGTTCTCATGAGCTACCTCCTAAGTAGTCAATTTTTTTAAACAATTTCCAAATTATACACCAAACAACCAATCTTGGCAAGCCCTGTCAAAATTTGTGGACAATCCATGGAGATTTGGTATAAATGTGATGATGGGTCAGACATACTATTATGGTGATACCGATAGCATTGACTTCATGAAAGAATTGTGCTATAATATAAAATGTGGAGTATTGGGATCGTTCGCTTGGCAACGCTTTCGGCGCAACGCGTTTGTGCTGAGAGCAGTTGCCAGCGGCCGGAAACCGGCCAATTAGTCTGCTTATGGCGGACTGAATCCTCTAGGACTGGCACAGGAGTAACAGATATGCCCCGCAAGATGCCGCGTCGCGAGGCGCGAATTCGCTTCAGCCTCTTTTGCCTCGTACTTCTGGCCATGTTTGCGTTGGCGGCGAAAGTCGCCGTCGCGAACTGGCCGGTGACCGTGGTCAGCTACACTGACTACACGGTCAAGCAGGGTGACACAATCTGGTCCATCGCTAAGGAGTACAACCCGAAGGGGGCGTATGTCTGCAAGGTGGTCCACGAGATTCGAGATGCTCGGGAGGAAAAGGTTTCGAATCTTTTCCCCGGGCAACACCTCAGGGTACCCGTCTACAAGCGGGTTACCAGGCAGTGACCGCCTTCGGTCGCGCCATCAACAAGGCGCCCCCAGCCATCGGCTGTGGGGCGCCTCTTTTTTGTTCTAGAACGAAAACCCTACTCTTGTTTCTTGCCCAGTGCGTTTTTGATAGCAACGACAGTAAAGCTAATCAAAAAGAGAAAGCCGACATAGGCAAACCAGGCCAGAAAAGTCATGCCGGAAGAGCCCAAGCCATTCGTTAAATCACTACTGCTCATATGAGTTCGTTTTCCGTTAAAAAAAATGGGAAATGTTGCATCCCCTAGAGTCTGTTTGATAACTCTTCATGAGGCGAAATTTGTGATCATTTCAGATGAGTTTTTAGACAGGCTCCAATCGACCACTATCTACGCTACATTGGGCTCAAATGAGTGTCAAGAAATCGTAAACACACTCTCGTTACATATAGTTGCCTGCCACAAATTTTGATAAAATTATCAATTTAGCGTCTGTTTAGCGGGAGCAATCCCTGAAAGCCAAACGCGTCACGCAGGACTACATCTATTCAACTCTTGATATAATTGAAACGCGGAGGGATGCAATTGCATAACAAGGAGCCAAAATGTCGACAAAATATATTTGCCTTCACGCCGGCTGTGACTTTGCTAGCGAAAGTGAGACTGATGCTAGATCGCACATGGAGAGTAAGCCGGGCCATAACGTCGTTGAGATAGTTCCAACAGACGGCGGAGTTGAATGCAGCATGCTTGGTGATACGGGAGAGGACATTGAGGAAGAGGAGCTTTCCGATGATGAGATGATGTCCGAGGAAGAAGAAAAGGAGTAACAGCTAAATTCAAAAACCCGTCTGTGCTCTCGGCGGGTTTTTGAATAACTCATTGACAGAGCTAACTTAAATAAGTACTCTGCGTTTGAGACTGAGATGAGGAGGCATGGACAATGGGGAGATGGATTCTTGTTCATGGTCGTCCGGAGGGCGGCCGCGCGAGTGCTGAAACCAAATTGGGCTGGATCAATTGTGTCCTGGGAGTTATCGACGGAGATGAACGAAACGGTTTCTGCGTCGATGCCAAGGCTGCATTGCAGGTTCTTGCCAACGAATCGCCTGACTTTGCGGCCTGGTTTTTCGAAAATGAGCCCGAGATGCTCGATCCCAGCAAACTTACCACGTATGCCTTCAATTCCGGCTGTTGCCAGGTAGTTCACACACCGTTTGTTGTTCTTCCCCGCCGCTTCAGGAGCGGCATCGAGATAACTTTCGGTCAGGCTTTTGATCATCTCCACGTGGCATGTAACGACATCTCGATCTGTCGCAGTTATCTCGACATTGCCAGAGAAAGGGCCGAGCGAATCCATCCGGGCAATTGGCCTACGCTTCGCCAATACCCGTTGAGCAAATTGCTTGTTCTACGTCTTTTCGAAATTGTTGCGTTTCCAGCAAGAACTGATTTGAGCTACTATATTGGCGCCTGTAGTAGCGGACCATACAATAAGATTGATGCCGACTGCCTGGAGTACTTTCGGAACCTCTACCTGCTCACAGTGAAAGCCGGTATTGAGCTCAGGCGCGAGGAGATCATTATACCAGTTGGTCCAGTACCAGAGATAAACTCACTGATTGCCGATGACTTCTTTGCGGTTGACGAAAGGGGATTTGTTAGAGTTACCGAGAAGGGCGAAAGAATGGCACATGATGCGATCATGAGCGAGTCCGCGCAAGAGCAATTCGGCTCTTGATTGTATCGAGAATTGTGTTTTTTCCGCGACGATCCGCAAGGACGTCGTTTTTGTTTTTGAACAAAAAAAGAAGGGGCCCTGCGGCGCGAGCGATGCTCGCAACAGGACCCCCTTGGGAAGCAAACCTTGGTACGCGACAGTGGCCACAAGGTCACCGCTCAGTCTGCGGGCTTCAGGTCCGATCCGCCGAACAACCCGGCGATATCACCCGGGCTGATGACACGGACATCGAGGCCATCGGCCTGAAGTGCGTCTACCAGACCACCGGGGCTCAGCAAAGCAGCCGCCAGGGGACTGGCCTCCCCGACCTGCTCCATCATCTGCATCATGCGCGCTCTCTCCCGGACACGCGCGATATGCTCGTTGGGAGCGACCATGATGCCCATGCACTGCTCCTCGTGGCAACCGCATTCGACGGTGCCCCAACCCTCGATGGCGCCGATGCGCGTCTTGAGGCCATCGATCCCCTCGTGGGCAAGATGGAACATGAGCAGGTGCATCGACCACGGTTCCCCAATGGCGCACGCGGCCTCCGCGACGGCAGCCAGCACTTCTTCGAGGCGCTCTTCGGGGATGACCTCGTTGAAGCGAGCCGAGCAGTGGACCGTCAGCTTCGACATCGCCTCGTCGAACTTGGCTTCGATCTCCTCGGCTGAGCGCTCCACCAGCGCCGTCATAGCCCTAGCGGACTCAAGCAGCAACTGCCAGCCCGGCTTCTTCGGCTGGGCAATCATCTCACGAATCGTCATCTGTCTCCTCCTTTGGTCGTAGGCAATGGGTTGAACCCAGACTGAACACGACGGAATTATACCCAAAAAAGATTGATTTGTCAATAACACTCGCTCTAATTTAGGCAAAAAAAGAAGGGGGTCCTGCGGCGCGAGCGATGCTCGCAACAGGACCCCCGGAATCAAACCCCTCATATTCTTGACGTAAGCGACTCGGCTGAAAGGCCGACTCCTAAGCGGCGTACCTAGTGGCCGTTGTCGCTGCCGGTAGCCACGGTTTCGGTCTCGGGCGACATGCGGTCGTCTGGCCGAGACCCGCGGCGGGTGAACAGGCTCAGGATCCCGTCCTCGCCGAAGAGCGCCTCTATGGGGCCGCGCCGACGCATCTGCTCTTCGATCTGGCGCTGTCGCTCTTCGCGCAGACGCTTCTTCTCGTTGTGGGCGTCGACCAGCGCCAGCGGAGCGATGGTAATGCCGGCGCAGTCGCCGCAGGTGCACCTGATGACGCCCCAGTCATCCAGGGCTTCGACGCGAGCCGCGAGACCGTCGATGCCCTCGTGCGAGACGAAGAACGCGACAAAGGTCGCGTCCCACGGCTTGCCGATCGCGCAGAGGGCTTTGGCCACCTCGTCCAGCACTTCTTCGAGATGCTCTTCGGGGATGACCTCGTTGGTACGGGCGACGCAGTTGATGCCGAGGTCGGCGACCAAACCCTCGGACACCTCATCGTCGAGCAACGGGAAGTACTTCTGGCCGGCGCCGGTGATTTCGGACGCGGCGTTGCGCAAGATCAGCCATCCGGGCAGTTTCTCTTTCTGTGTTCCTGTCTGACTCACTGTGCTTCCTCCTTCGTGGGAAATGGGCCAAGCCCAAACATCGGACACGCTAAGTATTATACACAAACTATAACATTTGTCAATAGATATGGACTAAAATAAGATTGACGGAGATCAAACATTGTGATGGAATAAGCCTACAAATCTCTGAGGAGGACAAGGAACAAGAATGGCACCGAACCGCCATGTTGTCCCTGTTGGTCACTTTGAGGAAGTTGTTAGCGGCTTGATTACCGGTGGGACTCAGGCAAGTGAAACAGCCATCAATATTGACCAAGAATTATCTTATTTTGGAATAAATTCCAGCCTCTTCTGTGGATAAAAATGAGTCCCGTACCTGCCATGGGGGTAATTGACTATTTGGCACTAAAGAATAAAATACTAAATAAGCGAATTTTTTGTTTCTAGTAGGAAAATTAATTAGGAGGGAGAAAATGTTTAGAAAGAGAAAGCTCTTAGCCAAGGTGCTATTATTAGCACTCATTTTTGGCTATGCAATCATCTCTAGCAATGGAGATAAACCGTCTCGGTTCGGCATACCCCATGCCAAGGCTGGCGCCATCACCAGTCCGACGTGGGCAGCAAGCAGTTCGACACTTGGTGCGACAAGTGTGACATTTACGCACACGTTCACAACAGCAACCGCAATTCCGGCCACTACCGGACGTGTTGAAATCCAAATCAACACCATGGGTGGCCAACCGCCTGATTTTTGGAACGCAACCCTCGGGAGCAACACTACCACTGCACTCAAGAACCAAAGAATGGAGATATATCCAGAGGGTGATGGTTCTTTGATTTTGGCGATCCAGAACGGGTCGACAGCAGTTCCCGCCGGCACAGTTACCCTGGAGTTCACGGGCATGACAAACCCGACACAAGGCGGTAGCTGGTCTACCAACACATACACCCTAAATAACGGTTCTGCGCTTGATGGCAAGAAGGGCCCCGACAATAACGCTTCAATCAATGTTGGTACAGCCTCGCTGACTGTTAATGTCTCTTATAATAGCCAGCCGGTTGCGGGCTATCCGCTAGAAGTCCACCCGCAAAGCTGTTGCGGCATGTGGCGAGCAACCAGCAATGCACTCGGTGATGCTACCTTCTACGGTATAACAGATGGTACCTTTGTTCTGGAAACCAGCCATGGCGTTGATCCAAACAGCGAGACCGCAAAGAATGTTACTAATGTATATATGCAGATCGAACCGCAAAATATCACTATTCCAGCGACACAGACAATTAATCTTGTTCTGCAACGATCTAACAAGATCATCGAAGTTACTGTCAAATATGCTGATACCGGAGCAGCAATCCAGGGGGCCAACGTCAATGCTTTCTCTAATGGTGGTGGTGGCTTCGCTTTTGCTCAGACAAACAGCAGTGGTGTCGCGCAACTTCGGGTCTCTGTTCAGGGCGAGAAAAGCAATCTGATGGTCTCTGCTATGCCCCAATTCGCACCTCCTCCAGGACAAGGACAGCAGCAGCAACAAGCACCGGCGGAATTTGTAGCCAAGCCACCGATGCCAATTAGCTTCAATAAGGCTGCCGCAGAAGCTGAGACAGTTTCGCTCGAGATGCTAGTCGATCGGCCAAATGCTACTGTTACCGGCAAACTGATTAATCCAGATGGCACGCCAGCATCAGGAGGAGCAGGAGCTCAGAATTTTCGTACACATAGCTTCCAGCCATTGATGGTTAATCCAACCGATGGGTCGTTCAGCTTCAGTACATCTGCAGGTACCGGAGAGTGGGAGCTTCATCGCTTTGATCCGAGCGGACAATACTATGTGCCCAAAACCAGATTTGCAGTCAAGAAGGGCGCCAATAGCCTTGGAACGATCAAATTACAGGCATTCGATGGATCAATCGCAGTTCAAACATATCGTGTTGATGGCGGCAGCGACGCGGCACTGGCTAGCACGCCAATCATGGCTTTTGACACCAAGAATCCTGGCCCTCCAATGATGTCTTTCACTGGCTCAGATGGAACTGGCACGATCAAGGTAATGAAGGGCAAGACATATCGTGTCATGGCGAATCCCGGTGGTAGCGGGCCAGGCATGCGTGAAGGAGGCGAAGAGGGTGGAGGAAAGAAGGGCGGAGAGCGTATGGGATTGATGGAGTGGACCATAAGCGCAATGGCCGAAGGTCCCGCCAGCAAACCAACAGGTGCAATGGACGCAAACCAACTTTTCCCAACAACAGGTCCTCAGAAGGGTTCAAGCGGAGATACTCTAACATTCAGATTCGACAAGGCAACCAAAAAAATTACCGTATCAACCATAGACGGTGATGGTAATCTTGTTTCTGATGGCAACTGGATTAATGCCCGCCCAACTGGCACTGGCGGACCTCAATTTGGTCCCGGATTTGGCGGACCTGGTGCTGGCGGTCAAGCAACTGTTTACACTACCACAGGCACATTCGCTTTCAATGCCTTCTATCCACCAAACTCTCAATACGCCGGCAAGGAAAAATCAGTTGAGATTACTGGCGATACTACGATTCAGCTTGTAGTAGTAGAGAAGACCGGTACAGTTTCCGGCGAGATCCAAGATGCTTCAAATGATAATGTGAAGATCACGGGCGAAACGGCCAAGAAGCTTAATCTCATGGTAGGTGCATTCTGGAAGGGCGGATTCAGTGAAGGCTCAGTTGATACTGCGACTGGTACATACACCGTCAAGGTTCCACCTGCTACAGATGTTAATGTCGGTGTAGCTCCTGCAAATGCTATCATGGGAGGGACTTCTGAGTATATTCCAAGCATGAGTCCTAAGACTTTGACAACAACAGACGGAGGCACAACAACACACAATCTTACTCTGGCTAAAGTTGATGCCACCATTAATGTCACCGTCAAGGATCAAGATGGCAATACAATTGAGGGCGTAAATGTTTTTGCCAACAACAAACTTGCTGATATTATCGATGAAGGTCCTGGCGGCCCAAGACCAGAGGGTCCAGAGGGTCCAGAATTCGGTTTTTCCGGTGTTACTGACGTAAATGGTGTTGTCGCTATCAGCGTCGCTCCGGATACATATAATCTAGTAACGAATGCTCGGGAACAGGGATTATTCGCAACGGAGACATCGAGGGTCGAGATCAAGTCCAAAGAGAGTGCAGATGTTACAATCTCACTGGTCAAAGCTGATGCGAGTGCTGAAATAGAAATCAACAAGAGCGATGGTACTGATCTCAAGGAAGCATCAGTCCAGATCTTCAATGACAAGGGCACAATTGCTTTCGAGATTTCAGATGGATCAGAGGAAGATAAAGATGGTACTATCAATGGAGCAGTAAAGTTTGATCTACCATCAAATAAATCCGGTGATGCATATTCAGTCAAAGCAGGCAAAGACAATCCAGAAAACGGCGAGGTCACAGAGAGCGGTTTCAGCAAGATAGTCGTTGACAAGGGTGAGACAGAGACACTAACCTTAACAGCCGAGACCAAAACTGATTCTTTGGCCAAAGCAGTAACAGCAGATGTTAGTAGTTCATCTCCAGCAACTGTTGAGCTAACGAAATCCGGCGCAGTTGATGCTTCTCTGGCAATTCCAACCGGAGCATTGTCATCAAGCTCAAGCAGTAGCAGCGAAGAGGGCTCGAGCAGTAGTTCGTCATCGAGCGCAACTTTGACGGTAACCCCAATGAAAGCAGAGGCTGTTAGCACAAAAGCCGATGTTCCAATTAAGGGTATCTCCGTTGAAGCCATTGATGGTAGCGGTAACTCTATTACAACTCTTGCTTCTCAGGTGACAGGCACAATTCACTACAATGACGGTGATATTCCAACTGGCGTCAAAGAAGCAAATCTGGTTGTGAAGGCCTTCAATGAGGATAGTGGACAGTGGGAGTCCGTTGCTGCTAGCTCAGTTGACACAACAACAAACACTGTTACATTTGCTACAACCCACCTGACAGACTTCGCAGTTGTTGCCTCGACAGACACAAACGCACCGTCAGCACCAACCAATATAGCTGTTTCGGCTGGCGACAAAAAGGCAACTATTTCGTGGACAAATTCGACTGACTCTGATTTAACAGGTGTTAAGATTTACCGGTCAACGACAGAGGGCTCCCTGGGAAGCCTTGTCAAGACAGTCGATAGCAAAACAACGACCAGCTACGAGGACACCAGCCTAACCAATGGCACGAAGTATTACTACACAGCTCGCTCTTATGACACAGCTGGCAATATCTCAACAAATACTAATCAAGTGAGTGCAACACCTGGTGTTCTGCCTCTCACGGGCGAAGAGGGGACATTGAAGGCAATTTGGGTCAAGATGGTTAATCTAGCAAGCAATCTATTCTGAAGACATCGGTACGGAAGCGGCCCCGGATATCGGGGTCGTTCCGTGTCGAAAATCGTACAAAGGACAAAATGGATTATAAATTCACTTTCAAAAAGCGTAATAAGAAATTAATTATCGGTGTGCCGGCCGCGATTGCTTTTCTTGTCATCGTGTCAGCGATAGGAACTGCTTATTATTACAAGCGGATCAAAAAATCTGACACTAAGACAATTATCGCCAGCGTCATAGACTATGCAACAGAGGACAATACCCCTATCAAAGCTGATATTGGTGAGTTTGGGTTATCTGTTCCCCAGATAAATATCTGGGCGCCAATTATTCCTGATGTTGACGACAACAACGAAGCACAATACTTAAAAGCAATCGAGAATGGTGTTGCCCTCAGCCGCAATCATGCCACGTCGCCCAAAGAAAAGGGCAATCTCTTCATCTTTGGCCACTCCAAATACTACAAAGACAGGCCGGGTAATTTCAAAGAAGTATTTAAGGACATCAACTCAATGAAAGTTGGGGATAGGTTTGTAGTTTTTTACAAAAGAGACAACTACGAATATGAGGTAGTAGCTTCAAAGGCCGTGGCAGCCGATGACTTTAGCATTACTGATGCCACTCCAGACGATAAAGACGACAAGACTTTGACCCTTATGACCTGCTGGCCTCCAGGCACAACATCCAAGCGCTGGATAATCTTTGCCAAGCAAATATAAGCCGAATTGATGTCCCATCTCTTCGAGATATTAATTTAGTTCAAACAAACACGTCTGCTTTCATGGTCTATAATTTGAGACTCAAATGTGCTATGTTTTGACGACATGTCGAACACTAATTTCTGGCCCACTTTAACCAAGCCGATTTTGGCACTCGCGCCAATGGAAGACGTCACAGACGCCGCTTTTCGGCAAATAATTGCCAAGTATGGCAAACCAGACGTCATGTTCACTGAGTTCGCCTCAGTTGACGGCATTGTCTCAAATAAGGGACGGGACCGTGTTCTTTTCGACCTTCAATACGATAACTCAGAGAGACCAATCGTTGCTCAGCTCTTCGGATCTAAGCCGGAAAACTTCTATTTGGCGGCGAAGATAGTCTCTGGGTTAGATTTCGATGGTATTGATATCAATATGGGATGTCCCGACAAATCAGTTGTCAAGCAGGGTGCCGGATCGGCTTTAATTAAGGATTCAACCTTAGCGAAAGAGGTTATCGCCGCTACCAAGGAAGGCGCAGGAGAGAAGCCCGTCTCAGTCAAGACCCGGATCGGCTTTAGCAAGATCGACATCGAGGAGTGGATTCCGGCATTACTGGAAGCCCAGCCAGCAGCTATCACAGTTCACGGCAGAACCAGGAAAGAGATGTCAAAAGTTCCAGCCAATTGGGACATAATCGGACAAGTTGCCACAATGGCACGGGGGAGTGATATCGTCATTCTTGGCAACGGTGACGTCAGGAGTACCGAAGAAGCCATAAAAAAAGTTCAGACCTACAAGATCGATGGCGCTATGATTGGCCGCGGTATCTTTGGCAATCCATGGTTTTTCAACAAAGAGATCAAAAAAGGTGACTTACCCCTAGCTGAAGTTCTAGCAGTTCTATTCGAGCACACCAAGCTTTTTGAACAACTTCTGGGTAACTCTCGGCCATTTATGCTCATGCGCAAACACTTTGCTTCCTATCTAAAAGGCTACGATGGCGCCAAAGAACTCAAAATGGCATTAATGGAAACAAGCAATGCAGCCGAGGTAGGTCAAACAATAGAACAGTTTCTTAAAACGCCAACTCAATGGCTGTAAGCCACTTTTGATTTTTGTCCGATCTCGTCCTATACTGAAAACAATTATGTCTAAGATTGAAGAGCTAGAAAAACTACGCCATCAAATCAGCGCCGAAAGCACGCTGCCCCTAAGAGCCGGTGCGACCAATCTTGTCTTTGGTCATGGCAACCCTGATTCACCACTCTTCTTTCTTGGTGAAGCGCCTGGATTTAACGAAGACCAACAAGGTATTCCGTTTTGCGGCCGAGCAGGAAAACTCCTCAATGAAACACTCTTGGAGATCGGCATTAAGCGGGAAGATATCTGGATCTCCAATGTTGTTTACTTTCGTCCACCCGAGAACAGAGATCCACTACCCGAAGAGTTAGAGGCATTCAAGCCCTTTGTTGACAAGCAGATCGAGATTATCGACCCCAAGGTAATCGTTACCCTAGGGCGGTTTTCGATGGGTAAATTCCTGCCCGACACGAAGATTTCCCAAGTTCACGGGCAACCCAAGTGGATCAACTTTGCCGGCAAAAGAAGGGTCCTTATCCCAATGTATCATCCGGCAGCAGCACTCCGCGGCACAACAATATTAAATCAATTCAAATTAGACTTTACGGCCATACCCAAGGTACTAAAGAAGCTTGACAGACTTGAGAGAGAGGGAAATCCGGACTCTGGATCAGACGAAGCGCCGTCTGCCTAAAACGAAATTAGTACTAACGATAATACCTTTACGGAATATGATACCATTTCCAGGGAAGCACTTAGGCAAGATGCATTGCAGCAATCAGTGTTTTTTTATATACTGATTACAGTAAATGAATCAGGAGGGATGGGGAATTGGACTCTCAAACTAAACATCACACCTTTGGGAAGACCAAACGGAAGTTTTTAGGTATTATTTCTGTTTTTTCTGGTATGAGTAAAAAGTTATCCACAACTATCTTTCGGCGTTTTGTTAAAGTTGATTTTAGAAAAGTCTATTCACCAAATATAAAGGCTGGAGTCGATCGAAAAACCGCCGTCGTAATTGACGAGGCAGTCGATGCTTTACGCCGTGAAGCCGATAAGATTGAGGCAATCGACCGCAAAATTATCCAACTTCAGCAATCGGGCAAGACCTCATTCAAATCATTAAACCGCCTCCATGTCTATCTCTCGATGCGGAGCAAACTCTATCATAGACTTCATGCCTACCCCTACTTCTCCCAACTAAACATCTCCGCACTCCTAATCTTCATCATCTCACTCTCTTTTTCCATCTCCTCCAACTACTCCAATCTCTTTACCTCTATCCCAGGACTTAAGCCCTCGGTCAAATACATCGCTGCCTCCGCTCCGGAAGACACCACTATCTTTACCGGCACCAATGATGATCTTACTATCGGCTTCTCCAACAAAGAAGCCAAAACCGTCGGTGCTAATATCATCTCCACCTCTGACCGTATCCCTAATGCCGCAAGCTACCAGCTCTCAATCAATCTCCTTAGTGATGGGCTTAATGTGCCGGAGGAGAAAACACTCAAGCAAGTAAGCATGTCATCTAGACAGCAAGTCAGCGGATTATGGACTCCGTCTCCATCGGATAGGGAAAATGATGTCATTCTGAGTGAAACGAAGAATCCCCTTACATACGCATATGATGGGATCCTTCACCTCATAGCCTCATCAGTTCAGGATGACACCCAAAAGGCCAAGGCTCAAGATTCTTCCGCCCAAATACCAGACAACAACTCCCTGCCCGCAAACACTATTGCCAACACCGAGGTCACGCCCTTGGGCGACCAGGGTGTTCTCTACCATATTACCGACCAAATCTCGGCTCGTTATGTCATGGAATCCAACAAGGTTAAAGAGTTCATCACTATCAAGTCTAAGGAAGCTCTAATTAGTCATCCTAAGGTTTCTTCTGGTCATCCTGAGCAGAGCGAAGGATCCCCTCAATCAGGAGATTCTTCGGTTTCACCTCAGAATGACAATTCTGAAAAGATTTCCAGCACTCTTATATTCTCCCTTAATTCCACCAATAACTTCTTTTTCACCGAAGACCCAGACAAAGACGGTTCATGGCTAGCTTACCGAGAAGAAGATAGAGGCAAGAAGAACGAGATAGAGAACGAAACCATTCCCCCAGTCTTCCGCCTCTATGCTCCAACGATTGAAGATGCCAAGAAGAAACAGGGCAAGATCAGCATGACCATAGAAGATGCTGCTCTTCCTGTTCGTCATCCCGAGAGTAGCGAAGGATCTAGTTCCGAAGGAACGAATGCAAACGCTTTGCTAGATTCTTCACTTTCAGTTCAGAATGACAACAGGGGTAATCAAGAGATTATTAAATACACCATTGATCCTGACTTCCTAGCCACTGCCGAATTCCCGATCACTGTTGACCCGAATGTTGGGGCCGGTGGGGTCGCTTGCACCTGGCAGGGCATTGCCAATGCCGCCTGGACGACAGCCGGCAACTGGGATTGCGGCCACGCTCCCGCGGCGAATGACGATGTGATCTTCGATGGCGCTGTTGCCAACACTACCCCAGGCAACGGCTCAGCTGCTTTAGTCTCAACCGGAGCTGTCAACAACAACATCTACGACTTCATCGTTCAAAACAACTACAACCAAACCATTACCTTTGACAAAAACCCCATCACCGGCGGCACCGCCGCCCATATCTGGGATATCCAACACGACATCACCCTCAACCAAGCTGCTACTGGTGGCATCACCCTCGTCTTTTCCGGCGATACCACCGTCAACCCGACTGATGATTCGGGCAGTGTCGTCACTCCAAATGGTTGTTCTTCGGGAACACCAAAGTGCGGAAGAGGGATAATCCTTAAAGTTGCCAATGATGTAACCGTTGGAACAGGGGCGAAAATCAGCGCGGACGGAAAAGGCTTTGCCCAAAATACCGGTCCCGGTAGTGCCGGAGCTGATTGGCACGCCGGAACCTATGGCGGTAAGGGTTGGGGGACAAGCGCGGCCACATATGGGGACCCGAAAGTGCCGCTAGCCTTAGGCTCCGGCGGTGACGGAGGAGGGGCGGCGGGCGGTGGCGCGATCAGATTGGCAATCACGGGTTCACTCACCCAAAATGGCACGATCAGTGCCAATGGCGCTGCTGTGGCTGAGACCGGTTCTGGTGGAAGCGTATCTATCAGTGCTAACTCGGTTTCCGGTAATGGCACGATCAGTGCCAATGGCGGAAACAGCTCCAACGAACGAAGCGGCGGCGGCGGTCGCGTGGCAATTATTGCTGCGACAAATACCCACAGCGGTACAGTTTCCGCATATTGCGGCACTTCAACCTATACATATCAGAGCGGCGCCGGAACGGTGTATAAAAACACCGGCGGCCAAACTTACGGAGCCTTGATAGTCGACAATAACAATTTGGTGCGTTCCGGTTATAGCACAGAGATTCCGACCGGTCAGACATGGCAATTCGATACTGTCACCGTGGATCGCAAAGCTGAGCTGATTGTCATTGCCGGGACAACGTTAATCATGGATTCGGAGACTGCTCTCTCTAGTGGCAGCGGCACCGCTGCCGGGGCAATTACTAATCGTGGAACAGTAACAACTTCGGCAAACTTCTCAATTTCGAAGGTTACCTTTAATGCCGACTCGACCGGGACAATTTCCGGTCTTACCAATTTAACTGTTGCGGCCGATGGTATTTTGTCACACTCGGATAATAGTACTGCCGAGACATATAAAATTGATCTGACCATTACGGGCGACTTGACGATTAACGGCATAGTCAATGTTGATGGCCTTGGCTATGATTACAACCAGGGTCCAAACACGGCTTGTTCGAACTATTGTGGTGGCAGTTATGGCGGCAAAGGCGGGCAGTCCACAACAAGTCGGGATACCTACGGTTCAGTTACGGCGCCGGTTAATTTTGGCTCCGGCGGCTCTGGCGGATCCGGTGGCGGAGCAATCAAGCTTACTGTTAGTGGGGCCTTGGCTAATAACGGTTCGATTTCCTCTAATGGCCTCGGTGCTGATGATCCTGGCGCCGGCGGTAGTGTTTACATAACCGCAGGTTCAATGTCCGGTAGTGGTACAATTACGGCTAATGGCCGAGCGGGTCAGCGCGCTTCCGGTGGTGGGCGAATCTCAATCACAGCAACTACAAGTACTTACTCCGGGACACCGACGGCTTACGGAGCGGTAGGTTCAGCCGGGGGTACTTCGAGTGGTGGGGCGGGAACTGTTTACCAAAGTCTCGGCGGCACAAAAACAGTCACGATTAATAATAATGCTATTACAACAAACTCCGGGACAATCTTGCCTGATACCTCAGCTGGAGTGCAGGATTACACTGGCACCGGCACATGGACGATTACGAACGGGGCAATCCTAACTTCATTACCCAACTCGAGCGCTGTCACCGCAACGGCTGATAATCTACTCAAAAAAGTGAAGCTTTCGGTTGACGCCTTGACAGTTGACGCGACTGGCAAAATTGATGTTACCGGCAAGGGTTATGGCCAGAGTCAGGGGCCAGGTTATACTGCTGGCAAATTGACCTCTGGCTATGGCGGTGTTGGCGTTGACCAGGTTGCCAGTTCGACGTATGGTTCGGTAACAAACCCAATTAGCCTTGGCTCAGGTAGTAGTAGGAGTGATATCTTTGGCGGCGGCGCGATCATTCTTAATGTTACGGGCCAAACTAATTTGGTGACTGGCAGCATAGTTAGCGCAGGCGGGCAAACTGTTTCTAATAGTGCCTCTTGCTCCGGTGGTACAGTAAATATCACGTCCGGTACAATGATAGGCGGCGGGACAATCAGCGCAAATGCCTATACCGGAACCGGTACTTGGGGCGCTGGAGGTGGTCGCATTGCAATCACTCTAACTAGTGGCAACAACACTGGTTCAGTTGCCGCTCAAGCTTATGGCGGAAGTAATGGGGTGAGCTCTGATGCTGGTGGCGGTGCCGGAACAATTTATAAGCAACTGGCTGACGGTACTAAAACAGTCACCATTAACAATAACGGTAAAACCGTTAATGCCGGCACTGTGCTTCCGGATACCTCTGCTGGTGTTCAGGACTATACCGGTTCTGGTACATGGATAGTGACCAATGGGGGAATCCTAACGCATTATGCCAATTCTACTGACGCAGCAGGTGAAACTTATAAAATGAACCTACTTTTTGATGCATTGACAGTAGATTCTACAGGAAAGATTAATGTCGATGGTAAGGGCTATTCGGCGAATAACGGCCCAGGCAAGGGATCAGGAAACTATTCCGGCGGTAGTTATGGTGGTCGTGGCGGCAACGGTTCTGGCAGCGCTGTTAGTGGATCGGTTTATGGTTCGAGCACCGAGCCGGTAAATATCGGCTCGGGCGGGGTAAGCGGCACAGCTGGTGGCGGCGCGATCAAGGTGACGGTTTCGGGAGCTTTAACAAACAATGGCGCTGTTTCTTCAATTGGCGGGAGCGGCAATGCCGGTAACGGTTCCGGTGGTAGTGTTTACCTTATTGCTGCTTCAATGTCTGGTACGGGAACCATTTCAGCCACAGGTGGCGTGACTAACAGCTATGGTGCTGGCGGTGGTGGACGTATCGCTCTATCGATTTCTGGCACCTTAACACAGGGTAATACGATCTCGGCTAACGGTGGCAGCGCTTCTAGCGGTGCTTATTATACATCCGGCGGTGCCGGCGGATCAGTTTATATTAATGCCGGGACGTTCGAGGGAGCAGGGGCGATAAGCGCTAATGGATACTATGCTAGTAATGGCGGAAATATTACCATTGTTGCGACTACGACAACATATAGCGGTGCGTTAACTGTTACTAGCGGCAGTGTAAATGTTAATGCTGTACCGATCGTCGGAATGGCGGGTGTTATCTCTTTGCCAAGTTCGCAGATGGGAGCTTCGGGCAATTTGACGCTGGGTGGTGCCGGCAATATGACCTCTCTCATTCTTGGTAATACGGATTCAACACAAAATCCGCCAACAGCAGTTTCATATACTTTTTCCTCCATCACTATAAATAGCGGGGGCACGCTTGTTCTGGATGGCAATGCGTCTACAAACCCTGATCCGATTCCAACCGGTTGTTCTACTGAGGTGAAATGCGGTACTGGCGGTTCCATTACTGCGACAAATATTACTATCAATTCTGGTGGTACGCTTAATGCTGATGGCAAGGGCTTTGCGCCTGATGCGGGACCTGGCAAGGGTGTAAATAACTATGCCGGTGGTAGTTATGGTGGCCGAGGTGGCAATGAGAACGGGACAAGCGGACCAACCTATGGTACCGTTGCTTCGCCGCTGAGTCTTGGTTCGGGTGGTCGTGGCAGTTCTTACGGTGGTGGTGCCATTAAGCTCACTGTGTCCGGTATTCTAAATAACAATGGCGGTACGATTAGTGCCAATGGCGTCAGCGGCAATGCTGGCAATGGTTCTGGTGGTAGCATCTTTATCACAGCCAATCAACTAACAAACTCCGGCACGATTTCAGCGGTTGGCGGTACATCAAACAGCTATGGCGGTGGTGGTGGCGGTCGAATTGCCGTTATTATTACCGGGGACACGTCTTTCGCTCAGAGTGGGACGATTAGCGTGAATGGTGGTACAACTGGCAGTGGTGTGGCATTTAGCGGCGGTTCCGGCGGTAGCATCTACATGCTATTGTCTAGTTTCTCTGGCAGCGGTGCAATTACGGCTAACGGTGTGTATAAAGATGGCTCTGGCGGATCAATCGCAATTTATCCAACAGGAACCGATACATATTCGCAGGGTAGCGCAACTGCAAGTAAAAATGGGAATGGTACTATCGGAACGGTTGCTTTTCAGCATGTTCCCGCTGTCACTTTCTCTTCCCCAGCCGATACTGCGACCAATGTATCCCAATTACCAACAATCAGTTTTACTGCCACGGATTCCGATAACCCAGCCGATTGGTATCGGATGAAGGTTGAAATTGCTACCGACTCTGGTTTTACTGCCAATGCCGCAACCTTTACTCAAGCCAATGATACTAATTCATTTAATACTGGTGGCTACCAAGGTAGTTATACTGGCATGAATTACGACGGCGGGGGAGCGAGCACTCAAGATGGCTATACCTCGGGAACTGCCGGAACTTTTACTTTTACTTCAGCTCTAACTCAAGGTCAGGCTTACTATGTCCGACTCTCCTCCTGCGATCCAAGTGGTGCTTGCGGTACGCTTAATCAATATTCAACGGCTTCCACTCGCAGCTTTACTATTGCGGCGATTGACAAGGTAGTCTTTACTAATGATGCCAAAACGACCATTGCCCACACGGTTTCAACGCTTTACACTGCAGTAGTTCGTAATGCGATCGATGAAGATGTGACAGTTGCCAGCCAGCAGATAGATCTAACCTCTGATCTTGCTACCAATGGCACAACTAGACTCTTTTGCTCGGACAACTCCTCGGCAGTGGCATGTAAGGCGGCGGTCATTACCTCAATCACCCTGACAAATGTCTCTTCCGGTACTTTTTACTTCTACGATGAGACTGTCGGCTCAGCTACTCTGACTGCTGATCCGGCCGGCCAATCCTGGACCAATGCAACCCAAGCCGCAACTATCACCGCTGATGTCGCTTCTCGCATTCAACTCTCCATTTCTGGCTCTCCTGCCTCTACAACAACTGGTGCAACCTTGACCGGCACCATCACGGCGTATGACCAATATGACAATACTGCCACTGACTACACCGGGGACAAAAGCATTACCTTCTCGGGAGCGGCTAATGCCGCTGCTGCCCCAGGCGGCGGAACGATCTATCCAACTGCGACCGACAAGACCTCAACACCAATCAACTTCGGCACAACAACAACTACCACCTTTACCTCCGGTGTCTCTGCTGCCACCTCAATCGTCTTGAAGAAGACTGAAACCATTAGCCTTTCTGTTACTGATGGCACACTATCTGATCAATCACCCACAGATCAACGCTATTCTATTCAGGTTCGGCCAGGAAACTTAGACCACTATGGGATGAGCGATTATCCCCAAGCCGGCACGGCTCAATTTGCCACGGCCGGTTTTCCCTGGAACTCAACCGGCTTGGCGGGAGGCTCTCAATCTCCTTACGACATTGTCGTTACTACCTACGATGCCTACTCGAACCTTAAGTATGACTACAGCGGCCCCATCTGGTTTAGCATGGATGCAGACAAGGTTTACACCTTCCCCTATGATGCCGCTTCCAACAAATTAGACTTCACTTGGAGCAGCAATTACATCGATGGTCAGCATGATCTACGAACTACGACAGGGGATACATATGACAACGGCCGCCACATCTTTGATTCCTCTGCCTTTACTGTAAGCACTGGTGGCACAAGTCTGGCCTTCTATCTCCACGGCAAGAACGGTGCTGATGCCATTACACCAACAAACCTACCAATCAAGATCAAACCCGCCTCTCTGGGTAGTCTGGGCATTGCCTTTTCTCCAGCAATGACCACGGCGCCCATCGATAGCGCCGCTACTTCTGATGTCATTGTCACTGCCTACGATGTCTTGGGCAATGTGAAGACTGATTACACCGGCCAGGTTTACTTTACCTCGACTGATTCAGCAGTAACCCTGCCTAATACGTCAGTCTCAAAGTATACCTTCCAAGTGGCCGACCTTGGTGCAAAAACCTTTGATAACGCTGCTTTCATCTTCGGTACTGGCGGTAACCACAGAATTACAGTAACCGATGATTCAACTGATCCGGGCACCTCATACACCGCCACTACCGGTGTGGTCGTTGTTCCAACTCATGCTCCAAGTCAAGTCTCAGCCACTGCTGGTCATGAATCCGTTACCCTAGCTTGGACGAATACCACTGATGCAGCAGTTTCGAAGATGAATATTTATCAGTCAACTACCCAGGGGGAGCTTGGCACTAAGCTTGGAAGTCAACCGAGCGTCACTCCCGGCACTGTCTCTCAATACGCTGTTACTGGCCTTACCAACGGTACAACATATTACTTCACCTTAAAGTCTGTTCACTTAGATCCGACTGAAGTCGAGATCGAATCTGCTGCCTCAACCCAAGTTGAAGCAATGCCTGCCGATATTGCTCCCAGAAGTGTTACTGCCATCCAACAGAGTACTGGTAAAATCAAGGTCGACTATGGTCTAAGATATGATTCAGCAGTCACTGTTCAATATTACAATCCCACAACCGCCACCTGGCACAACGCTACAACAGCAGCACTCTCAGGTGATGTTGGCGCTGGTATCACTGGGAGCGAAGCAATTTCTAGTCATACATTGTATTACCAAATTGCTACCGATTATCCAAACCAATACTTTACCGCCCTTCAGGGCTTCAAGATTAAAGTCAAAGGCACTACCAACCAAGGAACGGGAGAGGGAATATCTAACGATCTTCTCTTGGATACCAAGCCTCCAAGGGTGAACAACGGCGAGTCGGCTGTTCTGGTCGATGCCACTGGCGACAACACCGCCACTATTACTCTTCTGGCTCGGGAAGATGGCGCCACCGAACAGGCCATCCAGTATCGAATTTCCAATAACCAGGATATGTCTAATGCTTCAGAGTGGGCGACATTGAGCGCTAAACCGACAACTGTATCAAGTTGGAGCCTCGGAGATTCGGCGATCATCTATGTTGAATTTAAGGATCCTTACAACAACGTGCTTTCTGCCAGTAACGCAATTACCAATACGCCGACTGATTTTGCCTTGAAAGATGGCAGCAATTTAGAGGTTGGCACTTACCGACTGATGCTAATATGGACTGATCCGGATGTTTCTAACTTTGCTAATTATACTGTCGAACGGTCATTAGACGGTAGCAGTTTTAGCCAACTCGATACAACGACAAAGAATGGTTACCTTGATGTTAAATTAAACCAATCCCAACGCTACTACTACCGTGTCAAAACAGCCGATACCTTGGGCAATGTCTCCCGCCCCACAGCCGTCCTCTCCTCCCAACCAGGAGCTGCTCCCGACGTTACCGCAAGTCCAACCATCACTCTCCAAAACTGGAAACAGGAGTATGGAGTTCGGGCTACCGTGACCTGGAACACCGACCAATTGGCTGATAGCTTTGTCGTCTACAGTAAGGAACCACTAGAATCCGGTACGGGAACCACTACCACATCCGGCACGGCCGCCCAGGTCGTCGGTCAGTTTGACTCAACCCTCTCTCACTCTGTCTTGGTCCAGCAATTAGAGCCCTCCACTAAATACTACTTTAAGACTCTAAGCCAAAACGAAGTCAAGATTACTGGTGCCTCTGAGGTGGTTGAGGTCACTACCCCTGAACGTGTTCCGCTCACTCTCTCTTCAGTCACACCCACTGCGACGACTAACACCTCTACTACAGTCACTTGGACCACGAACAAACTCTCGACTACCGTTTTGGAATATGGCACCACCACGAGCTATGGCTCGACCAAGTCAGAGACCAACCAAAACACTGATCACGCCATCAAGCTCGAAGACCTCTCCCCAGGTACTACTTATCACGTGAGGATTAAAGCGACCGATGCAGATGAGAACACTACCACCTCTGATGACTATGCCATTGCCATTCCGCCAACACCCACCATCTCTGGCTTAAAGATCGAAGATCTAAAACCAACCCAAGCCACCATCACCTGGACGACAAACGTCAATGCCGATTCCAAGGTAAGTTTTGGTCCAGCAGGCGGGGCGTACACCTCCGAACAGGGCAAGTCCGATCTTACCACTCTCCACTCCGTCACCATCATCGGCTTAGAGTCTGCCAAGAGTTACCATTACCAAGTCAAATCAACCGATTCCTACGGTAATGTTGCTACCTCAAGTGATGCCACCTTCACTGCCCCCACCGATACCACCCCGCCTGTTATCTCCACCACCAAGAGCGAGGTTACCACGACCGGTTCGGGCGAGAGCGCCAAGATCATGGCTATTATCACTTGGGAGACAGATGAGCCCTCTACCAGCCAAGTCGAATACGGCCAAGGCATCTCTGACGAGTACCAAAGCAAGACTGAAGAAGTCACCACCTTCAACATGACCCACACCGTCATCATCCCCGACATCCGTCCCAACGCCTCCTATCAGTTCAGAATCATCTCTAAAGACGCTTCCGGCAACATGACCAAGTCCCAAGACCAAACCATCATCACCCCGACCAAAGAAAAGTCACTTCTTCAGCTGGTTGTTAAATCCCTGGAAGAGACCTTCAGCTGGACTAAGAGGCTGAAGGATGCACCATTGATAAATAAGTTCAGGCGCAATTAGTTGCAATGAGCTTCGAATATCAATATTATAATACTTAGGATAAGCGAGGGGATGGAGATGCCAAAAACTCCGGTTATAGCACTCAAAAACGTGACCAAGAAGTACCTACTTGGCAGCAACGAGGTACCAGTCCTGAACGGTGTCGATCTTGAAATCTACTCAGGTGAGTATGTTATCTTTTTTGGACCCTCAGGCTCTGGCAAAAGTACTATTTTAAATTCAATTTGCGGTCTCGAGCCACCTTCTAGTGGCGAGGTTGTCGTGCGCGGGGAAAACATTGCCAAATTTAACAGTAAACAGCTCGCCAAATACCGCCGGGATAAAATCGGCATCGTATTTCAGCAGTTTAACCTCATCAAATCATTCAAGGTTTGGGAGAACGTCGCTTTTCCCTTAACCAATGATCGAGAGCCGCTAAAAAGACGGCGTGATCGAGCAGTTGGAATTCTATCAATGCTTGGACTTTCAAAATTTGCCGATCGCCACTCATCAGAACTCTCCGGTGGCCAGCAACAGCGCGTGGCAATCGCCCGGGCTTTGGCGACTAATGCGTGGATTATTGTTGCTGATGAGCCGACAGGCAATTTAGACAGCCATTCAGCTAATGACGTGATGACCGTTTTCCGGATTTTGAACCAAAAAAGCCGTCGGACAATTATTATGGTCACACATAACCCAGAGTACTTAAGGGAAGCCGATAGAGTCTTCTTTATTAGAGACGGATTGGTTGAAAAGATTCAAGTTAACCGTCACCGGGAATCTATTGGCGAGGAGATAAAAGGACTGGATGATCTCAAGGAACTCGTTTTTCATGATGAGAAGGAAGCGGATAAAGCAAGCAAGCAGAAAGCGGAGAACAAATGAGACTGCTTGACATTATTAGAATCTCAATTACCAACCTCCGCGGGAACACAATGCGAAGTGCCTTAACCATCCTTGGTATTGCGGTTGGTATTGCCACAATCGTCTTTTTGGTTTCACTGGGTTATGGCTTACAGGACCTATCCATCAAAAGAGTCGCCTCGATCGAAGCAGTAACTACGGTTAATGTTTCGGCTGGCAAAGTTGCTGCTCCGGACAAGGCGTTTGTTGAGAAATACAAAAATGACCCCCGGATTGAGAAAGTGGTGGTCGTTAATTCTGTACCAATCAAAGTATCTCTCGAGGGTAAAGTACTCGATGGCGTGGCAAGCGTCGTGCCGACAGATTTTTTTAATCTAGAGGGTTTGAAGCCGGAGAGCGGAACCTTTTATGGGGTAGGTGAGAGTAAAGGGGTTGCGATCTCAACTGGCTTGGCAAAGGGTTTAAATGTTGCTTCGAGCAACGCTGTTGACAAGTCCCTGGCGTTCAAGCTTTTTGTTCGGAACAAGAATTCTGCAGTCAATACAATTGAAGAAAATCTTAAAGTTGTCGGCACCTATCTTGACGACTCGACGGTTGCTGCATATATTACCCCCGATCTATTGGACAAAACCGGCGAGCTTGATGTGAGCCAAGTTAAATTAAAAGTGGGCAAACGTGAAAATCTGGTGCCCCTTAAGAATGAGATTGAAAACGCCGGTTATGGCGTTGCCTCAGTGGCCGATACGATCGGCCAGCTCGATAGCGTCTTTAGAATTATTCAGATTGTCCTTGCCGTCTTTGGCGGCGTCGCTTTGATTGTCGCGTCGATTGGTATGTTCAACACCATGACAATCGCCTTGCTTGAGCGCACTCGCGACGTTGGGATAATGAAAGCAACTGGTACGGATGATAAAACCGTCTACCTTATTTTCTTATCTGAAGCCATCATTATATCTGCGACAGGCGGCGTTGTTGGTCTTACCCTGGGCTGGCTAACTTCCAGTTTCGTAAATTTGACCATTAACGTGTTGGCAAAAAGTGTAGGAGGAGAACCCGTTGATCTTTTTTTGACGCCGATAGTGTTCATTGCCCTGATGCTTGGCTTCTCTTTCTTGGTTGGCGTTTCGACTGGGTTTTTGCCGGCTAGACGCGCCGCTAAGCTAAATCCACTAGAGGCTTTGCGCTATGAATAAGATCCGCAACATGCTTTTTATGGGCTGGGTAGGATTGATTCTTGGCTTATACCTATTTACCATTATTTTAGGTTTAGCAATCGGCCGGCTAGTATCGATAGTGCTGGGAGAACTATGACAAGAGCAGACAAAAAATTGCGGAAAAAGAGGCTTGTAACAATAGCTGGACTAATCTTGATGATATCGGCCGGAATAATTATGCTTGTTGCTTGGCAGAAGCAAAACAAAGAAAGTGGTTCAAATTCGATTGATCATCTTGCTTTGGCGAGGAGCGCTTCAGGGAACAATAACTTTGCCGAAGCCGAAAAAGAGTACAAAACACTACTAAGCACGGCGAGCGACGACTCTGCCTTGTGGCGTGAATATGGGTACGTTCTCCAGCAGCAGAGGAAAAGAGAAGAGGCAGTTTCTGCTTATGAAAAAGCCCTCTCGATGAACAAGGATGATGCTACGACGCAGAATTTCCTAGGCAACCTTTATCGCGATCTGAACCAGTACGACAAGGCTGAAACGGCTTACAAAGAAGCCATCAGCCTTAACCCGAACTTACTCCCGGCCGTTATTAACCTGGCACATCTCTACACTTTGCAAGGCAAAACCAATGACGCAATCGCTTTACTTGCCAGTGTGTACGATGGCACCAAACAACGCAGTGAAATCGGCTTGCAACTATCTGCAGCTTATCTGCGCAACAATAATGCAACCGAGGCAAGAGCTGCTCTAGACAAGATTCTAAATTTGGATCCAGAGAATGAAAAAGCTAAAGAAATGATAAAGTCACTATAGCCTAATAATATACTGAGGGTAATAATGATAAAAGATACTTCAAGAAAGAAAAAGGTCCACAGAGCGACAGATTTTCAACAAAACGATGGCAATCGCGTCGTGGTTGTTGGTACCGGTTCTGTCGGAGCATCAGCAGCATTCGCCCTCATGGTCGAGGGTGCCGCTTCTGAGATTGTCCTAATAGACGCCAACAAAGACAAATGCGAAGGGGAGGCACTCGATTTGGAACACGGGCTATCCTTTGTTTCAGAGGTCAAAATCTGGGCCGGCACATACGAGGATTGCAAGGAAGCACGAGTGGTCGTGATCTGTGCGGGTCTTGCTCAAAAACCGGGTCAAACTCGCCTGGACCTTGCCAGCGAAAATGCAAAAATTGTTGCCGATGTTGCTAAAAACGTCCGCAAATTTACCGATCGTGCCGTTCTTCTAGTTGTCACAAACCCTCTGGACATCATGACCTATGTTGCAATGAAGGCCTCCGGCCTTCCAAGCTCACAAGTTTTTGGTACCGGAACAACCCTGGACTCATCTCGCTTCCGCCACCTCTTGGCCGAGGAGTTCGATCTAGCCACAGAGAGTGTTGGTGCCTATCTTATCGGGGAACATGGCGATAGCCAGGTGCCAGTTTACTCTCACTGCAATGTAATGGGTGAACCCTTGGCATCATTGCCGCAATATACTCAAGAGAAGGTTGAGAAGGCATACCTAGCAACCAAGAATGCGGCGGCTAATGTTATCGCCAAGAAAGGCTATACCTCTTATGCCATAGCATTGGCTGTAGCACGGGTGGTTAGGGCCATACTTTACGACGAGAACCACGCTTTTCCTGTCTCTGTATACCTGAGCGGAGAATATGGACTAAAAGACATCTATATATCAATACCGGCAATTGTTGGATCAACCGGCATCAAGAGAATACTGGACATCAATCTCTCTTTGGACGAAAGAAAGAAATTGCATGATTCGGCCAGCACCATCAGAGAAACGATTGAGTCAATCGAGGCCGCCTCGTAACCAATCTCGAAGAGAATAAGATTCGGTCCATGCTACATAATCTGAACGACGTTGTTTTCTTCCTTTTCAAAATTTTGCCACAGGCGCCAATAGACACCTTTTTTGCTAAGAAGTTCCTGATGGGTGCCCTTCTCGGCCAGCGAGCCATTGTCTAGAACAAAGATAACGTCATTGTCGATGATAGTAGGCAAACGATGTGCTATCGAAATAGTTGTCCTTCCACTCGAAACCTCTCTGATTGATTTGATAATCTCTGCCTCCGATTCTGCATCAAGATTACTCGTTGCCTCATCAAAAACCAAAACCTTCGGATCCTTAAGAATTGCGCGGGCCACAGAAACCCGTTGTTTCTCCCCGCCCGAGAGCTTGACCCCTCGCTCACCAACCACGGTTGCGAGGCCATCGGGCAAACGAGAAATCAACTTATCAAGATTAGCCAATCTCACAGCGCGCTTGATCTCATCACTCGTGGCGTCAGGCTTACCGAAACGAATATTGTACTCAATCGTATCATTAAACAGGGTTGTTTCCTGTGGCACGAGAGCAATCAAGCTATAGAGCGCTCGCGCATCAATATCGGTAATATTGATGTCATCGAATTTAATTTTGCCCTTCTCCAGATCATAGAGACGGAAAAGCAGCTTGACGATGGTTGATTTGCCGGCGCCAGAGGGACCAACAATCGCGACGCGCGATCCAGCCGGCACTTCGAAGCTTAGTCCGCGCAGGGCCGGACGATTTTTATAACCGAAATAAACATCCTCAAACTTGATCGAGCCACTAAACCGGGAAAGTTTCTTGGTGCCGGTATCCGGCTGCAAGTCGAGCGGTTCACTAAATATTTTGGAAATTTCCTCAAGATCAGTCACACCGTCCTTGATTCTGCGATAAACAAAGCCAAGCATACTGATCGGAGTTGCTAGGCGCACTATATAGGTCGTAAGCAAGACCAGGTCACCAACGGTCAATCTGCCCGACAATGCCTGACCGATAGCAAAGTAGATGATCAAACCAAATCCGACAAGCAGTATAGCGGCTTGGCCGGCATTGACAGCAGCAAAAAGTTGGTTGGATCTGACGCTTGACTGATACCAATCTGATACTTTGTCGAGAAACTTCTTGCGTTGAAATTCCTCGTTGCCAAAGTATTTAACCGTCTCCATGTTATAGATAGTCTCAATCTGAATAGCAGAAGATTCATCGTCAGCCACATTGGCAGCCAAGCGATATTTTTGACGCAGCTCCGTGGTGTAAACAGTGAAGAGCGCATAGAGAACAACCGTACTGACAGTCACCAGTGTATATTCCAGCGGATAAAGGCGAAGGAGAAGTATTGTTACAAACATCAATTCTGCCAGTGTCGGCAACACGCTTAGAACAATAATGTCCAAGATAAAGTTTATGGACTGGGCGCCGCGAGCAATACGCCGAGCCAAGGAGCCGGTCTTCTGATCATGGTGATATCTGATCGAGAGACCAAGCAATTTGTCGAAAAGTTTCTTGGATATGTCCCTCCCGGCACCAATCTGAGCAGGAGCAAAGAAAAAATCACGCAAAAACTCAAAGACGAAGGAAACAATGCGCAAGGAGAAAAAGACGATGATTAAACTAACCAACGCACTGTTGCCGACCAGCTGTGTGCTCGGATTAGATACGATGTAGTCGATTATCTTCTTCAGATACAATGGCTCAATTGTCGCGGCCGCTCTAGCGACAAGAAGCGAGATCAAAGTCAGCACAATCAAGCCCATATAGGGTTTGAGACTGCGCCAATAGACCGACATGTCTTGTTTTTTCTTCTTTGCCATAGCTCTGTATATTACGCCAATAATGCAGAGAGTTCAATCGATATTTGGATAAAAAGAACCGCCCCCAGCGAAGCCGGGAGCGGCGAAGACGAATGCAGCCCTTCTTACGGGGCAGCAACCAGAATTGTCGCCTCGTAGCTGGTGAGCCTGACGGCGTCACCAACACGAGCGGTGAAAGGAGCTGCGAAGTTGTACATGCCCGGCTGCAGCCGCCAGACCTCCGTACCCGAGCCGATTGTGCCAGCCGGCGGCACCTGCTGGCCGGTCGCCGTGTTGGTCACCACCCAGCCATTCGGCGGCCAAGGTAAGGGCGCTACGCTTCGGGTGATGACCTCGAAGGCAGGCCCACACTCCGGGATGACATACGATTTGACTGCCGTCGTGACGTACCGCGCTGTCCCGAGCTTCCTGCAGTCGCTGTAGGTGCCGTAGAGCGCCTCGGCTGACCGGAAAGTGACAGCGTACGTCTCTGCATCGGGCGAACTCGGCACCCGGAAGTCCAGCTCACACTCGACGATCCGCCCGGAGCCCGGAGGCACGCTACCGATGTCGACGCCATGATAGTCATTGACTCCCTCCGGCAGGTTTCTGATCAGTCTGCCATCGATGGCGTCATAGAGTTTGCTCGTCAGGCGCACCACCCGGCCAACTGTCGCTTCTGGCGTATGTACCTGTAGTGACCGGATCGGCTCATTGGAGAGCCAGCTCTCGTTGGCGTTCACGTAGGTGAACACAGAGTGATCACGCTGGGACATGGACAAATCGTCGATCCGCACCCTGGTGTGGGTGGCGGTGGCGATGCCGTCGTTCCAGATGGTCACCCGCACCTTGATCCGGCTTGACGACGCCGTGCTCACGCCGGTGCCCCAGTTCGAGCCGTCTGTTGAGCCGGTGATCAGGCCGTCGAAGTTGCGAAACTGCGGCCCGTACTCGGTCACACGGATAGCAACGCCGATCGAGCATGGGCTACCATCGCGCGTCCCGTCGATCGACAAGTGGTAGTCGCCGGTGTAGTTGAGCCGGTAGCGCTGCGGCGCAACCGGCGGCACCACCCCGTTCAGGGCGATGGCGCGCGTCAGCTCCGAACGAACGAAGTTGAAGGCCGGAGTGCCACGCCGGGTGGACACGACCCAGCAGAATCGGACTCCGGTCCGGAAGCGGTAGTGGGCGGTGACACCCGGCTCGGTAACGAGCAGGGCTTTTGCCCACTTGGCGCTGAGCTCATCCCACTCATAGAGGTACAGGGCGACGCTGCCGTCACCGCGCGTTGCTGCCGGCTCCTCGCCAGCGGGCAACGGCGCAGTCTCGAAAGTCACGCCCGAGCCCACCATGGGGGAGGTGCTGCCACCGCATCCGCTAAGAACCAATCCCGCCAGCAACATGATGCTGGCCGCCCTCGTAAGCGTTAACATGAACCGTTCCCTCCACGAATCGCATAGTTCCAGAGCCCGAGGATTCGAGTTGGATACGCGAGATGCAGGAATTATATCATATTTTGTTGATTTAGTCAATGGAAGAATTACGGGCACACTAAACCAAACACAAAGAACCGTATAATTAGTTTGTAACAAGTGATTAGAAAGGCAGGCCATTTCGACTCTGCCAGCACTCCCATTGACATAATCACCGAATTGATTTATACTTTGAATTGTTACGTTGATGTGGTGGCCGAAAGGCTGCCATTTTTACTACATTACTAGCTAAATTGAATTCGTAATTTATTAATAGAATTGATATAATTTAAGTAGCGGAACAGTTAAATCTGCACAAAGAGGAGAGAATATGACTCAAAAAATTAGCCCGTTTATGGCCGCAATCGATGATCTCTGCGAAGAGAAGGGCCTTGATAAGGATGTTGTAATCGACACAGTTGAAGCTGCTCTGGCCGCAGCCTATCGCAAAGATTATGGTCGACCAAAACAGGTAATTCGAGCCAAGCTTGATCCACAAACTGGTGAAGCAGATATGTTTCGCGTTTATGAAGTTGTCGAGGGACTGGAAGCCGAAGAGCCAGAACAGCAGCTCACACTTGATCAGGCAGAAAAGTTCGACAAAAACATAGAAATCGGTGGCGAGATCGTCGTTCCACTGCCCAAGCAAACAGATTTCGGCCGTATTGCCGCTCAAACAGCCAAGCAGGTTATCATCCAGAGAATCCGTGAAGCCGAACGAGGCCTGCTCTTCAAAGAATTCAAAGACAAGGAACATGAAGTCGTTAATGCCACTATTCAGCAAATCGAGGGACGCAATATCGTCGTTTCACTCGGAAAAGCAAATGGCATCATGTATCCAAGCGACCAGATCCGCAACGAGCGCTATCGCGTCGGACAGAGACTCAAGATTTATGTCAAAGAAGTTGCCGAGACAACCAAGGGACCACAGATCCTCGTCTCGCGCACCGCTGAGGAGCTTATTGCCGGCCTTTTCGCTGTTGAAGTTCCAGAGATCGCTACTGGTTCAGTTGAAATTAAAAGCATCGCCAGAGAACCTGGTTCCCGTACCAAAATTGCCGTCACAGCCCACGAAGAGAAAATTGATCCAGTTGGATCATGTGTCGGACAACGCGGTACTCGAGTTCAGTCGGTTTTGGATGAAATCGGCGAAGAAAAAATTGATATTGTACTTTGGGACGAAGATGTTGAGCAGTTCATTGCCAACGCACTCTCTCCAGCAAAAACCAAAAATATAGCTATCTCAGCTCGCGACAACAAAGCGACCGTTTTCGTTGACAAGGACAGTCTTTCGCTGGCCATTGGCAAGAATGGTCAAAATGTGCGACTAGCTTCCAAGCTTACCGGATGGGGCATCGACATCGAAGTTGCCGACCAGGGCGCAACTGCAGACGAAGCCACAGAAGAGTAACTTCGGTCATATAGTTCTAGAAACAGAAGAATGCCATCTCCAAAGATCGGGAAGCTAGGGGAATATTTTAATGACCACGCGAAATATTGACTGGCCATAGACTCGCAAAGATTATAAATTACTGATACAATCATGTGTTAAAACATAAAATGTCACGGGGGCAAAATGGATTTAGGAGTATTTAAAAAATTTAGCGATAACTTGAAAAAGGTTCTGGTTACATCCGAACGCATCGCCAAAGAACAGAACACGGTTATGGATACTGAGCATCAGCTCATGGCTCTGCTAATGGTAAAGGATACGCTCGCTTACGAGATACTTTCCAGCTTTGAAATAGCCTCAGATCGAGTCGAGGTAGTTGTTTCACTTGTAAGCAAACGTGTAACACAAGCCGCACCAGATGGGCTGACAGAGGAAGCCAAAGAAGCGATCAAATCAGCCGTTTCCATCGCTTCACAGTACGGACACTACGCCGTTGACACAGAGCATCTGCTTCTGGCGCTTCTATCGAACAAAGAATTTAATTCGTACGCTGTAATTGAGCGAATCGGAGTCAATCCCGATGATCTCAAGAAGCAGATCGAAACCATCTTCGGCGGAATCAAGGATACGCTGCAATCGCTTAGCCAAGGTTTGGACCAAAGCACAGAGAGCAGCAATCCTCCAAGCGTAGATATGCCCGAGATGGAATCGTTTAATCCGATGGGGCAGTTTTCTAACATGGGCCAATCCACAACCAAGACAAAAAGCGAATCGTTTCTAAGCTCATTCACCACCAACCTGACCAAGCTGGCTCAGAACGGCAAGCTGGACCCTGTCGTGGGACGGGACAACGAAACAGAACGATTGATCCAAATCCTATGCCGCAGGACCAAAAATAATCCAGTTCTGATTGGCGAGCCTGGCATTGGCAAAACTTCGATTGTTGAGGGACTAGCCCAAAGAATTGTCGACGGCAAAGTGCCAGTTAAACTTGTTGGCAAAGAAATTCTGTCGATTGATATGGGTGCTCTCCTGGCAGGGACAATGTATCGCGGTCAGTTCGAAAGCCGAGTCAAGAAGCTTTTGGCCGAAATCAAGAAGAGCGGAAATGTAGTCCTGTTCATCGACGAGATTCACACCGTCGTCGGAGCTGGCTCAACCGAGGGCTCAATTGATGCTGCCAACCTGTTGAAACCGATGCTTTCGCGTGGAGAGCTTCACCTTATTGGGTCAACCACACTTGATGAATACAAAAAACACATCGAACGCGACCCAGCCTTCGAGAGACGTTTCCAACCTATCGTGGTCAAAGAGCCAACTGTGCCGGAGGCAATCGAAATCCTGCGCGGCATCAAGACACGCTACGAGAAATACCATAATGTTAAGTACACTGCTGAAGCGATTGAGTCTGCCGTAAAATTATCAAAACGATACATCAATGACCGATTTTTGCCCGATAAGGCGATCGACCTTATTGATGAGGCTGCAGCTGCGACCAACACCGTCTCCTCGAGCACTGCGGATCTAGCGAACCTACGACGGGAACTGCGCCAAATTCTTCGACGCAAAGAAGAGTACATCATGGCAGAACAGTACGAGAAAGCAACCCGTCTTCGCGAAGATGAAATTCGCATCGAAAATGCTATTAAACTAATTAAACTCGAAAACAAACCATCCAAGGAAAAAATTATTACGGTCGACGATATCGCCACTGTTGCTTCTCGCTGGACTGGCGTCCCGGTCACGGATCTTACTGCAGAGGAGAAGAAAAGATATCTTGATCTAGAGAAGAGAATCAAACAGCACATTGTCGGACAGGACGAGGCAGTCCTTGAGGTAACGAAGGCAATCAAACGTGCCCGCGTTGGCATAGCCAACCCCAATCGCCCAACAGGATCCTTCATTTTCCTGGGACCAACAGGTGTAGGCAAAACCGAACTTGCGAGAGTTCTTGCGGCCGAAGTGCTGGGAGACCGCAACGCTCTGGTGAAAATAGACATGTCCGAGTTCATGGAGCGCCACAATGTTTCACGACTTATTGGCGCACCCGCTGGTTACGTTGGATATGAAGAGGGCGGCAAATTAACCGAAGCAATCAGACGTCAACCATATTCAGTCATTCTCTTTGACGAAATTGAGAAAGCCCACCCCGAGGTGTTTAATATCCTCCTTCAGATTATGGAGGATGGAGAACTAACTGATGCTAAAGGGCGCAAAGTTGATTTCAAAAACACCATTCTGGTTATGACCTCGAATCTGGGTACAAACATATTCGACAAACGAGCCGTTATCGGATTTGCAACGGGCGAAGAATCAGAGGAAGAGTATGAAAAATTAAGAAACAGCGTCTTCGAGGAAATGGAGGAGTTCTTCAAACCCGAGTTCTTAAACCGTGTCGACAAAGTGATTGTATTCCGACCATTGAGCCGTGAAGCTATCATCGATATAGTTGAATTACAAATCAAGGAACTCGCAAATCGTCTGCACGAACAAAAAATTAAATTGATAGTAGAGAAACCCGCCAAAGAGTGGCTAGCTGAAAATGGCTTTGATCCAGACTTTGGCGCAAGACCAATTCGCAAAATAATCGGGGATCACATCGAGACGCCGCTCGCCGAAGCCATCCTTCAGGAAGAGTTTGAGCCTGGAAATGTAGCGGTTATCTCGAAGAAGGGGGATCATATTTATCTCCACAAAGCGGAAAAAGTAGTAGTTCGAACGAAATAAAAGGTATTACCCCTGTCACCACTCGATCCCGAGTTCATGGTCAAGAGAAGCTCTGGGCCTAGGATTACGCAGCAAGCTGCCGGCTATTAGCTCTTCGTGAAGAGCTGGCAGCCCCCGTGGACACCGAGTTTTCTACTGTAATATCTTGCAATAACAACGAGCACGTTTGCAACACACGACAAAGCAATTTTGGTTGAGCACAAAATAGCCGTATTAAGTCAGATTTATGACCCAAAAATCATCAAGAAAAGTGATTCTTCCCAAGGTCTTTTCTCGTCAGGAAAATTCATTCTCAGAGGAAGAGAAAAGGGTGGTTTTTGATGCCTATATTCTGGCGAAAGCGAAGCACAAGGGTCAGAAAAGACGCTCTGGCTGCGCCTACATCATGCACCCGCTCAGAGTCGCGGCGCGCCTAGCAAATGACGGTTACGATTACCAAGCGATCGCCGCAGCACTGCTGCACGATGTGCTCGAAAACACGGACGCTACCTATGACGAGCTAAAAACGGCATTCGGACAGGAAATTGCCAATCTGGTCGAGGGCGTAACAAAAATCTCAGCGCTCCGAACCAAGGGTAAGGGTTTGGCCCACTCCGATGAAACTATGTATCTGCGCCAGGCCGACAACTACCGCAAGATCCTGTTGGCTGCAAGCTCGGACATCAGAGTTATAATCATCAAGCTCTATGACCGCCTGGACAATGCTGCCTCACTAGAATTTATCCCCGAGCAGAAGCGTCGGTTTTATGCTCGCGAAACAATCGAGATTTACGCTCAAATCGCCGAACGACTTGGGATGGGTATTGTTAAGGGCGAGTTAGAGGACTCTGCCTTTCCATTTGCTTACCCGGATGAGTACGCTCAATTTATCAAGATAGCAAAACCGGCTTACAAGAACCCCAAGCGCGTAATAGACGAGTCGATTCCAGCAATCTCTTCGGCCCTCACCAAAGCCGGAATCAAATACACTAACATCGCCGGACGTGCCAAGCACCTCTATAGCCTCTACAACAAGGTCAAACAGGGCAAAAACATTGCCAACATTTTCGATATAATCGCCCTCCGCATCATCGTCCACTCGGTTGAAGATTGCTACAGAGTCCTTGGTCTAGTCCATGGCGTATTTCCACCCATTCCCGGTCAAATTGATGATTACATCGCCAGACCAAAAAATGGCATCTATCAATCACTCCACACCAAAGTCAGCAATGGCAACGGCGATGTGTTTGAGATACAGATTAGGACCGAGGAGATGCACGAGATCAATGAATATGGACCAGCTGCCCACTGGAGCTATAAGGACAGCTATGTCGAGAAAAATGCCAAGATTGCAGAACGCAATCGACAGGAGTGGTTAGCTGAATTGAAGAAGATCCACGACATCCACAACAAGAGAGAACTTATTCGAGAAATCAAGGAAGAGCTCTTCTCCAAACAGGTCTTTGTCTTCACCCCCAAGGGTGAGATAGTCAAACTGCCAACTGGATCATGTGGACTCGACTTCGCTTATCGTATCCATACCGCCCTTGGTAATACCTGCTCCGGCATCAAGATCAATGATCGCCTTATGCCAATCTCAACTGCACTGAAAACCGGTGACGTAGTTGAGATCCTGACATCAAAAAAGGCTTCGCCCTCAAGCCACTGGCTCAAATTCGTCAAAACCTCCAATGCCAAGCATCACATCCGCAACGCTATCAGAGCCAAGAACTACGATTTCATGTTGGAAACGGGGGAAAGGTTGATTGCTGAGCTCATCGGCAAGCACAGATTTCAGCCGCTAGATAAGGCAAAGGCTAATCAGTTTGTCGCCAATTCCGTGCTACCCTACAATGATCTTGGCTCCGCCTATGTCGCCATTGCCGAGGGAGTACTGCAGAAATTGAAATTGCTCAAGGTCCTATATCCCGAGTTGAACACATCCGAGAAAAAACTCGCAAGAAGGCAACAAGTAAGCACCGGCATCGCTTCTCTGGCCAACATCAAACACGTCATGGCTGGCTGCTGCAAGCCAACACCGCAACAAGACAATGTGGTCGGGTATCTAACCAAGGAACACATCATCAAAATACATAAGAAACAGTGTAAACGGATTATCTCCGTCGATCCCCGCAGACTGATCGAGATATGATTAAACAGTAAGGAAATAGGGCGGTAAAGCAATAAAGCAGTAAAACGATAGAGTAATAAAGCATTACGGCAACGTAGCAACAGGACGGTGAACGACTATTTGCCTTACTAGCTCTACTAGCTCTACTAGCCTTACAGCCTTATCGTCTTTGTTGCTTTATAGCCAATTTGTTGTTAGTATTTCAAGAAGAAAATTGTTTTCGCTTTTAATCAATTGGTGTCCTTAAATAAAGGGTATAATACCCCAGGACAAGCTCTGGACCCAAGATTAAGCAGCAAGTCTTTGAGACCATGAGTGACCATCGAATGGCCACGGGGTATCAACCCTTTGTTACGCCATGATTCTACGTCTTTTATATCTTGTAATAATTGTAACGGAGCCGTGTCCTCTTTATTGAACAGACAGCTAAATGGAGAAGTAATGAGCAAACCATCTTACCAGACACCGAGAGGGACAAAGGACATATTGCCAACCGAACAGTCTTACTGGCAGTATTTCTTTGACGTATCAGCAAGAACACTGGAGGGTGTTGGTTTTGATCGGATTGACTTACCACACTTTGAGAATGTCGAGATCTATACGCGCGGCATCGGTGAGGCAACTGACATAGTGCAAAAAGAGATGTTTCTATTGCAACAATCTGGCAGCGAAGAGGGGACGAGCTACGCGCTCCGCCCAGAAGGCACAGCCGGCGCTGTTCGCTCTTATGTGCAAAGCGGCATGTCATCCTGGTCTCAACCAGTTCGACTCTATTACTCTGGAGCGATGTTTCGGCGCGAACGCCCACAAAAGGGGCGCTACCGTGAATTCTTTCAGTTGGGAGCCGAGATATTTGGTGATGACTCACCCAAATCAGACTACCTTGCCATCATGTCGGCCTGGGAAGTTTTGCGTCGCGTGGGCCTGAAAAACCTTGTCGTATACGCCAACTCCATCGGATGTCCCAAATGCAGACCGAAATACCTAGCCAAGTTAAAAAAATATTACAAAGAACGTCTTGCTAAACTTTGCAAGGACTGCACAACGCGCTACGAGAAAAACCCACTCCGCCTGCTCGACTGCAAAGAGGAGCCATGCCAACAAGTCTCCAAGGATGCTCCCGTAATCCTAGACTCGCTCTGCACCGAGTGCCGAGTTCACTTTCAAAATACATTAGAATATCTTGATTACTTCAATATTAGATATGATCTTGATCCTCATCTTGTTCGAGGCTTGGATTACTACACTAATACTGTTTTTGAAATTGCAGTCGCAGCCGACAAGGGGCGCCAAAGCGTGCTTGGCGGTGGCGGTAGATATAATGGTCTGATCGAGCTTCTGGGTGGGCCCGCCACGCCCGCGGTTGGGTACTCGATAGGCATTGAACGAGTCATTAGCCTCATGAAGGAACAGGGAGTCAAGGTTCCAAAACGACGCGGTGTTGAAATATCCATCCTGCAGCTCGGCGAAAAAGCCAAAGAGATCTCCAAAAAAATCTACGATTCTCTCGCCAAAGAAGATATCAATGTTTACTTCGTGCCCTCAAATGATGGCCTGCGGCAGCAGCTCCAAGCAGCAGCCAAACTCGGAGCCAAATACGCTGCTATCATTGGCCAGCGTGAAGCCATGAAAAACGAGGCAATCTTACGCGACCTAACAAGCTCAACCCAAGAAGTCTTTCCAAGCAAATTCTTAGCCGAAGAAGTAAAGAAAAGGCTCAAGGGCTAGAATATGTGGCGGTAGGGCAGTAGAGCATTAAGGCAGTAGGGCTTTATCGCCATATTGCTTTATTATCTTACCGCTTTGCTGCCTAAATTTATGCACAAGCTCACTATCGAAGAGAACAAAACGCGCAAAGAGTTATTCAAGCAGACAAATCGACCTCGTTGCGAGGTTTATTTGATCTTGGACAACATTCGCTCTGCCCATAATGTCGGAGCAATATTTCGAACCTGTGACGGAGCAGGAGTAAGCAGAGTTTATCTTTGCGGCATTACCCCGACACCGCCCAATAAAGAGATCGAAAAGACTGCCCTTGGCACAGTTGACTCGGTTCCATGGGAGTATTACGAATCAAGCAAAGAGCTAATTATTGAGCTAAAGAGTAGGGGAGTGCAAATCGTCGCTCTGGAGATAACTGACCAAAGTGTCGATTATCGTCAATTTGATTACATGAGTCCAACAGCAATAGTCCTTGGCAATGAGGTAGAGGGAATAGAAGAAGAGGTCCTTGCTCTTGCAGACTCGGCAATTGAGATTCCAATGCACGGTATGGCCAACTCTCTCAATGTCGCTACCTCCGCTGCTATAATTGTCTTTTATCTAAGCAAATGAGCAAAAACCAAATACTAAAAATTGAAAAACTTATCAACGAAGGTTGGGGCATGGGTCACGACGAGAGGGGTAAGGCCGTTTTCGTCAAGAAATCCGTCCCGGGCGATCTTCTTGAAGTAAAGATAAACCGCAAGAAGAAAAGCTATGCCGAGGCCGTTTTGGAGAACGTAATCGAGCCAAGCGACTCCAGGATCAATCCGCCCTGCCCATTCTTCGATGCCTGTGGCGGATGCGAACACCAGAATATTGCCTACACCGATCAGCTCAAATTCAAAGAAGAACTATTCACCGAAACGCTGCAGCGAGCAAGGATAGAAACGAAGCCAGAAAAAATTATCCCCGGATCAGAGAGTGATCGATATTACCGCAATTCTATCCGCTTCTTCTTCCTTGAGGATAAGGAAAAACGTATCTCCTTTGCCCGCCATCACTATATTCACGAAAACGGGTTAACTGCTGTTAATTCGTGCTTGCTTCAGTCAGAGACATGCAATGAGATACTGGACACACTCCAATCCCACATTAATTTGCATGTCGAGAAAAAATCTTCCTTCTGGCAACTCAAGATCAGAGAAGGTAAATTCACCAATGAATTTATGGTCGAGATAATCACCTCAGGTGAAGAGCTGCCCGATAGAGAGGGCATTGTCGGAGCTCTTACCCAGATTGATGGCATCAAGTCTATCTACCACACCATCGCTCCGGCCAAATCACTGCGCAACCTTCGCCGCCGCATTATCTTCGGCTCTCCGGTAATTCACGAGAAGATCGGCTCATTCACATTTCAAATTTCCCCCGAATCATTCTTCCAAACCAACTCGCTCGGCGTCAAAACACTCTACGACACCATCAACAAGTACGCGGCTATCACTCCCAAGGATGTACTACTTGATCTTTATTGCGGCACCGGCACTATCGGCATCTATCTTTCAACTTTAGCGAAAAGCGTTATCGGTGTTGAGTCTATTCCTGCAGCAATCCGCGACGCCAAGGACAATGCTCGCGTCAACAAGGTTGGCAACTGCGACTTCATCTGCACCGATGCCGAAGAGTTTGTCTGTGGTCTGTCAGCTCACCCTTCTACCCTCCCCTCTCCACCTTCTACCATTATCCTCGACCCTCCCCGCGCCGGCCTTACTCCAAAGTTAATCAACTCTCTCTCCAAACTTACGCCTTTCGCCCTGCGCCTGATCTACGTTTCCTGTAATCCTTCTACCTTCGCCAGAGATATCAAATTATTTCAGGAACAAGGAATTGCGCTCAAGAAGGTTCAACCAATCGACATGTTCCCTCACACTCACCACCTAGAATGTGTCGGCTTGTTGACCAAAAAATAGTCAAGATCAAAAATATAATCTATGATTAAGCGAGCGATAATTATGCAAGGAGGAGACAATGAACGAACGAGGACTACCTCAGGGAATCGTTGAATCAGTGGAAGCCGCTCCAGTCGAATCGCCAGAGGACACTGCCAGATCAATGCTCGTTGACCCAATCAAGGAGCAGAAGGGCTTCATGCTGCACGAAACAGGCTTATTTTCACTCGATCCAATACTAGCCAACGGCATACTCTCCATCGAAGACACCAAACACCAAGAATCGGGCAAAAGAGTGAAGAGGCTAATGCCGGTTGGATACTCGCCAGTCACTCAAACCATCAATGATAGACAACACCAGATCTCCGTTTATGACCAATCACTCATGCCCGAAAATGAATGGGCATCAAAATTGAAAAAAGTATCAAATGTCGGCCTACTCATTTCCCCGGGACTGAACAAAATCTCGGCAAAGGCGCTGCGGCAAAAGGGCTGGGACGGAGAAGCGCTCACCACAAGAGTTGAGCCAGAAAATATTATAGGAATTGTTGTTAAGCAAGAACTCCTTGATAAATCGATGGAGGACCTCATCGACTATTATCTGGACGAAGACAGTGAACAACAAATGCTGCATCTAAGTAAAAGAATCGATTATTTGATGTGGGCTGCGCGCGCCATCATTATCGAGTCATCACGCGTCATGGATGATCCGCAAGTCGATTCCGACCTCAATCAGGATGTGATCACAGCGAAAACAGGAGCGGTTAAATCCACCGGCTTCATCCATGCTGACGAGAGCAAATTGAGAGAAAAGGCACCCTTGTACAGCACGATTCAAACATTAGCCTCATTGATTTGGCAGGACGAACAGTTTGTTGTAGAAATGGGCGAACATATCAAGAAAATTGACGGCATCGAGGCAGAGGCAGCTAAATTAGAGGAAAAGTTAGCCGAATACCACCAACAGGGCAATTGGATGGCGGGACAATTTGAGAAATTCGCCCAGACGCAGCGCGATAATATCAAAATGTATCTGGACATGAAAAATGCCGGCAGGCAGGATCAGCTCAGGGCCCAGCAAGACAGAGCAAGATTAAGATTGGCCGAGAACAAAAAACAATTCGCTCAAGTTTTGGCAAAGCTGTTTAGGGTGTATCTGAACAAGACAACACAGCAGGATACGAGCGGATGGAAATTTTCGGACTATTTGCAGTACTCAGCCAAAAAATATGCCAAACCGGTTTACCTTTCAAAAGAGGGGATGGACGAGTTGGATGTGCTCTGGCCAGCCGCCTAAATTAGAACAACCTACAATTTCAGGCTAAATTAGACAAAATTCACCAAGGAGACCAATGATCAAGGTTGAAGTTGAACACCGCGGACACCTAAGCCAAGAAAAGTTTGACGAACTAACTAATCTTTTCAGACAAAAGGGCGCGTTTCTGGGCACTAAAAAACGATTTTCACTGATCTACAGCACCGGCACGGAGGAAGCCAGAGACCTCAAGGACGAGACAATTGATCTACGCCTACGTATCACCAACAAACAGCCGGAGATCGTGATGAAATACGGCAAGTGGGGCGGCAAAGACGCTCGCAAAGAATACGAATTTAAGCTCGAAAACGGAAAGTATGACGACTTCATCGGTTTTCTCAAAATTCTCGGCTACACCAAATATGCCCTCATGGCCAATACTAAATATGACTACCGTTATAAAGATATTATCTTTTCGCTTGTCAAAGTTCCAGGCTGGGGCTACTACTTCGAGGCCGAAATCATGGCGGATGAAGACGAAATAGAAAAGTCAGACAAACAACTCGAAGCAGAGATTGAGTCACTCGGTCTTAAGGTTGCCTCGGAAGAGGAGTACTATGACCTCTTAAATAGTATGAATACCCTAGCAGACCGCCACATCGATTTGGAACAGACCGATTTTGCAACAATCAAGGCCAAATACATCGACTACTTTGAAGATTAACTAATCTATTCGCTGGCTAATATCGGCACCCTAATCATACGAGGCGCATTTTGGCGTACATTGCTTCACCCTGACGTCTTACTCCTGTATTACTTTTGCCTTACGCCTAGCATCCCGCGAACCCAGAAATTCGAGGCTAAAACTTAGCTAATTCCGTCATCCTGAACGAGTGGTAACGAAGTGAAGGATCTAGCGAAGCGAAATGAATAAGGTTCAATACACACGGCTGCGCCTAGATTCTTCGCCTTCGGCTCAGAATGACTTAATAAATAGGATCGAATTTCTGGGTTCAGGGAGAATTATCTTGACATTGTTTCCTAACTCAGTATAATAAGCTCATCCTGAGGAGAGAGGAACAACGAGAGTTGCCCGAATACACACCGACCGGACCGTACACCATTGGGTCCGGAAAGAAGAAGGGTGAAGCGACAGAGCTTATAATGTTTAGTGATTACCCTTGGCTAAGATTCATGCTTGATCGTCTCGACGAGACGAACAGCCCGAATCCCAACCGATTACATCGCCATCTTGGTTGGCTACTTGAGCAAGGCGAGACCCGTCAACCTAAGATGATCTGTCACTTCTGCAACGAAAGACCAGTTAGCTACTTTTCCATTTACCAAAGCTACGGCGGCGGCATTTCAATCGGTTTGCACTACACCTGCTGCGACGAGAAGCGTTGCCGCAGAGAGCTAGACTCCCTAGCTGCCGGCACACCGATCGAACTTCACGAGATCAAGTTTTCCTCGATTCTTCACCTCAAGCTCAAGGCCGACCAGAAAGCACTGGCCAAGATGTTTCGCGATATCTTCGGCCTTCCCGGGCGCCTATCCGCCGAAGCCGCCTTCGACTTCTTCAACCTTTGAGCTCTACCGCCTTATTGCTTTACGGCTTTACTGTTTCGCGTCTTCTCACAGCACCCGTCCCGCGGGTGCGCTTTTTGTATAAGTGGTCTAGCCCCAAAACATTCTTAACATTGACTGTGACTTTCTTGAATCTTTTTTTGTCTTTTACGGTGTGATAATATTGCAATGGAGGCATGTGATGGTACTGGCAAGCAGTGTGACAACTTATGCAATCGCCTTAATAATCAATGTTTGCTATCGATTGTTTGCCTTCCTTATCTCTGCAGTAGCTGGCCCAACTACTGCCAGCGGCGACATCGTGCTTGGACCAGTGCCGAAGTATCGTCTAATTCGCAGCGTAATCGACTTCCGTAATGCTATAGATGACGCCGTGATGGAACCTTACCTTCAGAGGATCGACCGAATCAGATCTGGCACAGAAATACCGATAGAGCTGGAAGCGGCAAGCGCGCCAGCGGGAACAGGTCTTGAACCAGAGGCAGCAATGCCAACACAAACCAAGGAGAAGACTTGATTCCACCCACCCCAACCATTTGATCTTTCACCTTCATGCCCCGCACCCACCACCATGGGTGCTCTTTTTTGTCATGATTAATCAAGTTATCGCAAGGATGGAATCTGACGGAGCATTTAACAATGGGTCGCACAATGGTAAGATGATTTAGACACCAGCCAAACAAAATACGAACGATAACACCATGACCAAATCAAAACACGAGACAAAGACGATCGAGTTAAACGAGCAGTTCAAAACAGCGCTCAATCTTTTGGAGAACAGCTACAAAAACCTTTTTATCACCGGCAGGGCCGGGACAGGCAAATCAACTCTCCTGGAACACTTCCGGCTTCACACCAAGAAGAAGCTTGTTGTTTTGGCACCGACTGGAGTGGCGGCACTCAACGTCAAGGGCCAGACTATCCACTCCTTCTTCGGGTTCCGGCCGGACATCACCCCGCAGAAAATTAAACAATTAAAGTCCACCGACAAGAAGGCCAAGACCTGCAAGAAACTCGAAATGATTGTCATCGATGAAATATCGATGGTTCGGGCTGATCTTCTCGACTGCATCGATAAATTCATGCGCCTGAATGGCAATCACCAAAATCTTCCCTTTGGCGGTGTCCAAATGATCTTTATTGGTGACCTCTACCAATTGCCTCCGGTCGTCAGCAACGGAGAGAAAGATATATTTGCCAGTCTCTATCCAACGCCCTACTTCTTCTCGGCCAACGTTTTTGGTCTCTCGCCCAGAGCAGGGCAATTGGCAACGCAAGGCGTGCTCTTGCAGGACATTGATGCTCCCGCCGATTTCTCAATGGAATTTGTCGAGCTGGACAAGATCTACCGCCAGAGTGACACAGAATTTATTGGCCTGCTCAATGCCGTTCGCGACAACTCGATCACCCCGGAGCAACTTACCCAATTGAATAGCCGAGTCAACCAAGACTTTACTGAAACTAAAAACCAACTCTATGTCTACCTCACACCGACAAACGCCCTGGCTGACGGCATCAATCAAGAAAAGTTAGCTGGTGTCGAGAGCACTTCCTTCGTCTCCGAGGGAGTGGTAAGTGGCAACTTCGAACTTCGCAATCTCCCTACGGCCCAAAACCTCGAAGTTAAGGTTGGCTCGCAAGTAATGATGCTCAACAATGATTCCTCTGCCCGCTGGGTTAACGGCTCGATCGGACAAATTATCAATATAAGGACAGTAACCGAGTTGGACAAAGATCTCGACACGGAGATCGAAACAACCATAGTCGATGTCAAGCTTTCGACCGGCAAGACCGTCGAAGTGGCGCCGTTTACGTGGGAAATGTACAGCTACTTCTATGATGAAACCAAGGGCTTTCTGGATTCCGAGGTTGTCGGCAGCTTCACCCAATACCCGATGAAGTTGGCCTGGGCTGTCACCATCCACAAGAGCCAGGGCAAGACCTTCGACCGTGTCATTCTAGATATCGGCAACGGCACCTTTGCCCACGGCCAAGCCTATGTCGCACTCTCTCGCTGCACCAGCTTCGAGGGCCTGGTGCTGAAGAAGCCGCTGCAGAAGAGCCACATCATCATGGATTGGCGGGTAAACAACTTTATCACCACATACCAATACGGACTGACCGCTGACACATGCCCGGCGGACGCGAAAACCGCCGCCATCCAATCCGCCATCGACTGCGCCGGCACACTCGAGATCACCTACCTCAAGTCCAACGATGTCCAGTCTCGCCGCACCATCTCGCCCAATGTCATAGGCGAGATGAACTACATGGGTCAAACGTTTTTGGGCATCGAGGCGTATTGCCACGAGCGGCAGGAGAAGCGTTGCTTCCGTCTCGACCGCATCCTCGAAATCCACAACACCGACTAAATCACCGCGGCCTTTGCTTACGGAATACCCTCTGTTCCTCCACTTTTTGGGTAGCGGAAGGGGAGGCTAGGTGGGGTTTTGCGACTAATACCAGCCTGCAACACCGTGCGCCCCCTCCTTCCACTCACGCCCGAAAAGTGATATGGTGGTTGGGAAAATAATAAGTCCTGATGGTGTTTATACTAAGAGACGGGAATCAATTATGAAAAATATTTTTCTGACCTCAAGTTTACAAACGGTGGCCAAATCGGTAGGCGAGCACATCGACAAGCCGGCCAAGTTTTTGTTTATCACTACCGCATCAGAGGTCGAAGAGGGCGACAAAACCTGGCTGAAGCTGGATATTGATTCGATGGTCCAGGCTGGATTTGAGGTCGCCGATTATTCTCTAACCAGCAAAACCAAAGATGACATTGCCAAGCAATTAGCCGAAGTCAACGGAGTAGTGATGGGCGGCGGCAATACCTTCTTCTTGCTGCAACAACTCCAGCAGACCGACTCGCTTGAGCTCTTCCGTCAATTTGTCAAAGAGGGCAAGTACTACATCGGCTCATCGGCCGGCTCAATCGTCGCCGGGCCAGACCTTGCTCCCTCCGAAGATCTCGACGACCTGGCTAAAGCCCCATTACTCAAAGGTACCAAGGGGCTGGGGATAACCGACATCATCGTCTTCCCGCATTGGGGCAGCGACCACTTCAAAGAGAGTTATAAAAAGTGTCTTCCCAACTTCTACACCACCGCCCACAAGATGGTATTGCTAAATGATTATCAATATCTGGTTGCCGATGGTTCCAATCTCCAACTAATCGATATCCGAAAGGACTAAAAATGGCAATCAAAACATCGGCTAATATCGGTTTCGAAGAGAAGCTTTGGGCGGCGGCTGATAAGATGCGCAACAATATGGATCCGGCAGAGTACAAGCACATTGTGCTCGGTTTGATCTTTCTCAAATATATCTCCGACTCATTTGAACAATTGCATGAAAAGTTGGTCAAAGAAGAAGGGGTAGATGAGGCCGAAGATAAGGATTATTACATAGCCGAAAACATTTTTTGGGTGCCTCGCGAATCTCGTTGGAATTCACTGCGTGACAGTGCCAAGAAGCCGGAAATTGGCAAACTTATCGATGACGCCATGATCGCCATTGAAAAAGAAAATCCCGATCTTAAGGGTGTCTTGCCAAAAGATTACGCTCGCCCTGCCCTCGATAAACTCAGGCTTGGCGGTGTTATCGATATCATCAGTGACATTGATTTAGCTGAAAGTAAAGAAAAATCAAAGGATCTGCTCGGTCGGATTTACGAATATTTCCTTGGCCGTTTTGCTGGTAGCGAGGGCAAGGGCGGCGGCGAATTTTATACTCCGCAATCAATCGTCAAGCTTTTAGTTGAAATGATCGAGCCTTATTCTGGCCGTGTCTATGACCCATGTTGCGGCAGCGGCGGCATGTTTGTCCAAACAGAAGTCTTTAACCACAATCACGAAGGACGCAAGGATGACATTGTGGTTTACGGCCAGGAATCAAATCACACCACTTGGCGGCTCTGCAAAATGAACCTTGCCTTACGGCACATTCGGGGCAATATCGAATACGGCAACAGCTTTCATAACGATCTTTTCAAGGATCTAAAAGCCGATTTTATCCTTGCCAATCCGCCGTTCAATGATAGCGACTGGGATGGCCAGCTACTTCGCAATGATGTCCGCTGGAAATATGGGGTACCGCCAACCGGCTCGGCTAACTATGCCTGGATCCAGCACTTTATCCACCATCTTTCGCCAACCGGTATTGCCGGTTTTGTTATGTCCAACGGGGCGATGTCCTCGAACACTTCCGGCGAAGGTGAGATCCGCAAAAATCTTATCATGGCAGGGCTTGTTGATTGCATCGTGGCGATGCCCAGCCAACTATTTTACTCGACTCAAATACCGGCCTGCCTGTGGTTTGTGTCCCGAGACCGTTATGACCACAAGTTTCGTAACCGCCATGACGAGATTCTCTTTATTGATGCTAGAAAAATGGGAAAGATGGTTACCCGCAAGAACCGCGAATTGACGGCCGAAGATATAACAACAATCTCAGAAACCTACCACAATTGGCGCAACATCAATGGCAAATATGAAGACAAAAAGGGTTTTTGCAAAGCGGCCAAGATTGAGGAAGTGGAGAAAAACGGCTTTGTCCTAACGCCAGGCCGCTATGTCGGATCGGAAATCATCGAGGAAGACGACGAAGTTTTCGAAGAAAAGATGAAACGATTGACTTCTGAATTAAACAATCAATTCGAGAAATCTAAAGAATTTGAGAAAAAAATTAAAGAAAACTTAACAAAAATTGGTTTTTAAAAAGCCTTTCAACTCAGAGGTATTAATATGAGCATCGTTCTGGATCTTGACCAGTTAGTTTCTCCTGACAATCTGAAAAATATTGATATTCAAAAATTAGCGTTAAATAAGGACAAGCTTGGAACGCTAACGTTTGATGCTATTTATCCAAAGCTTGAGGAACTGAGAGATATCTTTGCGGATTTTGTTATGCACTCATATAAAGATGTGCTGCCTGATGAACAAGCAAAAGCTGTAGACTCATTGTTAACCCAGTATCTAGAAAGATTAAATTGGCTAAAAGCGTTTGATCCATCACAGAGTAGTGATGTAACCGGTGAGAAAAATAATTTCGAACAAATGATTATTGAATTATATAATCAGGTTTTCAGAAATATTATATCGTCTCTAATACACTTGAGGCAGCGTTCGCTACAAAAGAATCCCAAGCAAAGAGAGCTAGTTGCAATGCAAGCCGAGGTGACAAAGGCACGAAAGGAGTACCAGCAGATAATTGAAGAATTACAGGGTAAAATATCCCAACTCGAAACAAAAAGCGACGAGGTAAGCAAAGCAAAGGGCGAGATTGCCGCAAAGACCACTGGAAAATATTTTGAATCTCAAGTAAAAATTCACTCCGCTGAGAAGGAGCGCTGGAAAGTTGACAGAGATAAATACTTCAAGTGGTTAATGAGAATTATTGTAGCCAACATTGTTGTCTACCTAATTTTATTTCTTGTGGGCGATATCGGGGGCTGGCGAATAAAAACCGGCACAGTATTTAATATTCAGTACGGAATACTTAAACTCGCGCTTGTCTCGCTGTTGTCCTATGCGGTTTCTTATGCTTCAAAAAATTATCGTATTAACGCTCATCTGGAGTCGGTCAATAAGCACAGGAAAAATGTTGCAGAAACCCTGAATGATTTCATTAGTGCTGGCGCCGAGTCGGACGAGCGTACCATAATGATACAACAAGGCGTAAATGCAATGTTTCAGCACTTGCCAACTGGTTACGATAACTATAACGACACAAAAAGTGATACCGGCCCAATTTATGAAATAACACAATCAGTACCAAAAAATATTCTTCCCAAATGAAAACATTATTAACAAAAAAGTTCAAAGAAACCGAACTCGGCCTGATTCCGGAGAATTGGGAAATTAAAAAGCTTGAAGAAGTAGCTAATTTTTGTAATGGCTACTCGTTTATCAGTAAAGATTTTGTTGGCAAATCGAACGACGCTCTGCCTGTTTTCAAAATGGGAAACATTGGGATTGGCGGTGGGTTAAAGATTACTGGAAAGGAAGATTGCTTCCCAAAAGAAAAGGCTCACTTACTCGACAGGTTTATTGCAAAGCCACACGATATTTTAATGTGCATGACAGACATGAAAGCGTCAATGAACTTGCTTGGTCATTCGGCTAGAATACGAGGCGAAAAGTTTCTAGTTAACCAACGCGTAGGTAAAATTACTCCTAACAATAACATCGATCCATTGTTTTTGTATTTCTACATTAACACAAACGAATATATTGAGCGGTTGAGAAAAACGGCGAGAAGTGGAGTCCAGGTGAACTTGACGACTGAATCGATCAGAGAATCTTTAATACTTTTTCCGCCACTCGCCGAGCAACGAAAAATTGCGGAGGTTTTGGGGGCGCTGGATGATAAGATTGAGCTCAATCGGAAAATGAACAAAACCCTAGAATCCCTCGGCCAGGCGATTTTTAAAGAGTGGTTCATTGATTTCGAAAACAAAGATGATTGGCGATCGGTGAAGCTTGGAAATTTTATCAAAATCCTTTCTGGTTTTTCATTTTCAAGTGAAAATTTTGGAGACAATGGAAAGTTTGGTTTGGTGACGATAAAAAATGTTCAAGACGGAAACTTTGTTACAAAATGTACAAATAGAATCAAAAACCCACCCTCCAAAATGCCGTTATCCGATATCCTGCAAAGTGGAGATATTATTTTGTCTTTGACTGGTAATGTCGGCAGAACTTGTTTAGTTTACGGCAGAGACGATTATCTATTAAACCAACGGGTGGCAAAACTTGTCCCATACGATAAGAGAGATTATGCTTTTGCGTACTTTCTATTTCGTCAAAAAGAGTTTCAGGATTTTTTGATCGCCATTTCAAAAGGAACAGCTCAACAGAATTTAAGTCCTATTGAAACAGCAAGCGTTGATTTGGAGTTACCGAGCGATGATGCATTGGAAGAGTTTGGCACAATCGCAAATCCAATCATGCAAAAACTGGTTGATAACATGAATCAAATAGAAACCTTGTCCCAAATCCGTGATTCTTTTTTGCCTCACCTAATGAGCGGAAAGTTGAGGATTATATGACAAGCATGACAATAACCTCTGCTCCAAACATTATCCCCGTACTTACAGACGAAAAAGGGTTCTGGATTCAAGTAATTTTAGCGGCCATAACCCTTTTGGCGGTGGTGGTGGCACTTTTTCAAGAGAAAATCAAGGATTGGCTTAACCAGTCTTTGCTTGATATGAAAATAAATTTGACCCCTCCTGACTGCCATCAGATTATGCTAACCGGTCAATTTGTGCGGGATAACCAGATCATGACTTTGCCGATTGGCAACGCAATTTATATTCGCATCTTGGTCGAGAATATCAATAACAGGCCAGGAGAAAATGTCGAAGTGATGGTTAGCAAATTTAATGCAGTAAAGAAGAATGGATCTGTTGTTCCAGTAGGGCATTTTTTACCCATGAATCTGAAATGGAGCCATTTCCAACCATCAACTCATCTGACCAGAATCCCGAGTGCTCTATTCCGCCATTGTGACTTTGGTCATTTTGTCCAAGAGGGCAAGGGCGGATGTCTATTGAAACTCGACACAATTGTCGAACCAAACATGGTCGCTAGAGGCGAGAGACCAAATATTGTCAAACCAGGAAAGTATGAGTTCGAGCTACGGATAAGTGGCGACAACGTTAAGGCAATCACTAAAGTTTTTACCTTAGGTTTCTACGATTTTTGGTCGGAGGACGAGAAGGAAATGCTTCGACAAATAAAGATTACAGAAAAAAGACAGAACAATAATTCTTTTACAAAAAGATTGTTGGGTGGGGAGTTGGGGTTAAAATGAGAAAAGAATCTTTCACCTATGACATTAAATCGTCAAACTTAACGCTGCAGGGGCTAGAATCAATCATAGATGTATTTGAGAGTATTGCAAAAGAGGAAAACCAAGCTAGTAAATCATACCATCGAGAGCCTGACTTTAGCTTTTCGTTAAAAAACGGCTATGAATGTACAGAAGATAATAAAAGTGACTTCTTAAATAAATTCAGAGAATGCAATATTCCAAATTTAAAAACTTTAACACTTGTTTACTACGGCAGCGCAACGAGTTTGCGCCTTAGTTTTGACAGATTTATTCAGGACTCAATAAGCTTAAAAATTGAGACTTCTGACAGAAAAGACTACGCATACTACAAAGATCGGCTTCTTCAGCTTTTGGGCAAAGGTAATTGGAACTGGTTCTTCCATTCTTACCCAGCCTTGTTTGTAATCCACTTTATTTCAATTGTTTTTGTGTTTTTGTTTTTCAAAATAGTGATTTTGCATGGAGCGAACACCCCCTTGTATGTATACTTCATTCCGTCCGCCCTTTGGTTGGTTCTTGCTTCGTGGCCGGCAAGAATTTACCCGAAATTAATTCTTGAGGGCGAAATTCAGTTTGGCCGAAGTATTAGGCTAGATATTTGGAAAATATTCATAGCGATCGCTACGCTCGTGGCCATTCCACTAATTATTGATAGGTTAAAATAAATGAAATACACCGAATCAGATTTAGAACAGGCGGCGATTGAGTGGTTTCAAGGGCTGGGGTATGGCTATGCTTTTGGGCCGGATATTGAGCCGGGGAGCGAAAAGCCGGAAAGGGAGAACTTCTCTGATGTAGTTTTGGTTGGGCGGTTGCGGGCGGCGATAGCCAAAATCAATCCCGCTATTCCCTTTGAGGCACAGGAAGAAGCGGCGAAGAAAATTTTGAATGTGACGCATGAAAGTTCTCGGATTACTTCGAACAATAAGCTTTTCCATCAGTATTTGGTTAATGGTGTCGATGTTGAATATCGCCGGGCGGACGGTTCGATTGCCGGGGATAAAGTTTGGCTGGTTGATCGGAAAAATTTAGAGAACAACGATTGGTTGGTGCTGAATCAGTTTACAGTCATTGAAAACGCTAATCGCCGACCTGACTTGATGATATTTATTAATGGTTTGCCCGTCGCGATTTTTGAGCTCAAGAACTTGGCCGATGAAAAAGTCGGGGTTAAGGATGCATTCAATCAGATTCAAACTTATAAAAACGATATTCCCTCGCTTTTTGTCTATAGCGAACTGGAGGTTATTTCTGATGGCCATGATGCCCGGGTTGGGACAATTACCTCCGATCTTGATCGTTTTATGCGTTGGCGAACTATTGATGGCGACGAAAAGGCATCGGATCTAATTCCACAACTCGAGGTGCTAATTCGCGGGGCGTTTGATAAATCACGGTTGCTGGATCTAATCACCCATTTCGTTGTTTTTGAAGAATCAAAGGACAATATTGTTAAAAAAGTGGCAGCTTATCACCAGTACCATGCCACAAATAAAGCGATTGAACGGACGATAAAGGCAACGGCACTTGATGGTGACCGGCGTGGCGGAGTGGTTTGGCATACCCAGGGCTCTGGTAAGAGTCTGACGATGGCTTTTTACGCCGGAAAACTGATCGAGGCGTTGGACAACCCGACGATTGTGGTGCTAACCGATCGGAATGATCTCGACCATCAGCTTTTCACCACTTTTTGTGGCGTTTCCGATTTATTGCGCCAAACTCCCAAGCAGGCAAGCAATCGCCGGAATCTTCGCGAATTATTAAAAGTTACTGCCGGTGGAGTTGTCTTCACAACGATTCAAAAGTTTTGCGAAAAAGGTTTATTTGAAAAGCAGTTACTTTCGGAGCGGCGCAATATTGTGGTGATCGCGGATGAAGCTCATCGCAGCCAGTATGATTTCATTGATGGATTTGCTCGAAGCATGCACGACGCTTTGCCCAATGCTACCTTTATTGGTTTTACCGGCACGCCGATCGAATTAACGGACAAAAACACACGCCAGGTATTTGGTGAATATGTTGATATCTACGATATCGCTCAAGCTATCGATGACCATGCCACCGTGCCGATCTATTACGAGGCGCGTTTGGCCAAAATTGAACTCTTGGAATCGGAACGACCCAAAATCGATCCGGAATTTGAGGATATTACCGAGGGCGAAGAATTTGAATTCAAGGAAAAGCTCAAGAACAAGTGGGCACGGCTGGAAGCGATGGTTGGGAGTGAAAAACGGATTAGGCTAGTAGCTAAAGATATTGTTGAGCACTTTGAAAATCGTTTGTCGGCGATTGAAGGCAAGGGAATGATTGTGGCGATGAGCCGCAGGATTGCCGTTGAATTGTATGACGAGATTGTTAGATTGCGGCCTGATTGGCACGATTCTGCCGATGGCAAAGGAATAATTAAAGTTGTTATGACTGGCAGTGCTGCTGATCCGCAAAATTATCAGCCACACATACACAACAAAGATGCGTTGGGGAAATTGGCCGACCGAATGAAGGATCCAGCTGATGGGTTAAGGCTGGTAATTGTGCGCGATATGTGGCTAACCGGATTCGACGTGCCCAGTCTCCACACAATGTATTTTGACAAACCGATGAAGGGACATGGCTTGATGCAGGCAATTGCCCGGGTTAATCGAGTTTACAAAGACAAGCAAGGCGGTTTGATTGTTGATTACCTTGGCATAGCGCAGGAATTGAAAGAAGCGTTGGCGAATTATACCAAGAATGACCAGGAAGAAACGGCCATACCGCAGGAGGAAGCTGTCTCTGTGATGCTTGAGAAAAATGAGATTGTGCGAGCGATGTATCACGGTTTTAATTACGATAAGTTTTTTACTACCACGGCTGGCCAAAAGCCGGGCATTATTCGACAAGCCGCTGATTTTATCCTAGGGCTCGACGATGGCAAGAAGCGGTACCTTCAAGCGGTTGTTGAATTATCCCAAGCTTTTTCTTTGGCTGTTCCGCATGACAAAGCCTTGGAGATCCGGGATGAGGTGGGTTTTTTCCAGGCGGTTAAGGCGAGTATAGTAAAACTTACGATTGTTTCCGGGCCGACAAAGGAAGATTACGATTACGCTATTAAACAAATCGTGTCCAGTGCGGTTTCTTCCAATGAGGTAGTTGATGTATTTACAGCTGCCGGTCTGGATAAACCGAATGTGGCAATTCTCTCCGACGAGTTCTTGGAGGAAGTGCGGGGAATGGAACACAAAAATTTGGCGTTAGAGGCATTAAAAAAGCTATTAAATGATGAAATAAAGTCTTTTTCGCGCAAAAACATGGTTAAGTCTCGGTCTTTCGCAGAACTCCTTGAATCAACAATTCGCAAATATCAAAACAGGACAATCGAGGCGGCTCAGGTGATTACCGAATTGATTGATTTGGCAAAGCAGATTCGTGAAGAAACACAGAAAGGTAAAGATTTAGGGCTGACCGATGATGAAGTTGCCTTCTATGATGCACTCGCCGAGAACGAGTCGGCAATTACTGAATTGGGCGATGAAATATTAAAATTAATCGCCAAGGAATTAGTTCAGATGCTCCGTGATAACACAACCATCGATTGGGCATTCCGAGAAAATGTTAGGGCGAAGATCAGAATTTACATCAAGAAGCTGCTAAAGAAATACAACTACCCGCCAGACCAGCAAGAGGGCGCCACGCAACTGGTTTTGCTTCAAGCAGAAACCGTTTGTAAAGATTGGGGGGAATAAATAAACGTGGTAATCGGGGGTAATCGGGGACAAGCGTCCCCAATAACAATAATTAATGATCGAGAGGATAAATGCCTGAGATCTATGCTGATCCAAACATTTATAAAACTTTGTCAGATGGGGAGAGGAAAGGTTTTCAAAGCGCCTTGCGCGAGCATCGGGAGAGACAAGATTTTAGCGATTTCCCGGAACAACTTCGGGAGCTGATCGCCAGCACCGAGAAGGAGAAGCCTGGGTTTCTTCAGCTATTCTTTAGTCGCACCAATGAAAGGATGCTAGAATTTATTCGGAGCTTGGGCATTGAGTGCCAATCAGCCTCGCTGGATCAGATCCATGTTATTCCAAGATCTACCATGCGTGCAATCAGCGAAAAGGGAACTCGGGGACGCTCCCCAATCGAACGTGGATTTGCGATAAGACAACTAATTGCCGCTGTGAAATTGATCCTGGCTCTAGAATAACGAGTATGCATTATTAATGGGATGCTCTAATGAATACCACATTCACTACTTCATTGCTAACAATCATAGGCTCATTGGCAGGAGTTGTGATTGGAATAAGATTGACGCTTGGAGCTAATAAGGAACTGTCTCGCAGTGGTCTGTCGAATCAAGAGATCATTTCTTTCTTTAAGAAATTTTACGAGCTTGAGAACTACATCGATGAGCTGCTGATTAAGTACGGGACAAATAGCCAGGAAATTTTTAACAAAATTGATAAAAGAGAAAAGTTGCAAATTAATGTACTTATTTCAGATATTAATTCCGTGCTCATTACGCTCTATGTTTTTATGAACGACCGACATTACCGCGCCATAAATGACAGTTGGTCAACAGGTGATATGAATTTAATCACGAAAAGAGAAGAAGCAGCAATTATCTTGCGAAGATGTCAATTTCCAAAGACCAAATATTTAACAGCAGACAAAATCAAGCTTATTGAACGAATTAAGTACGAATAGACCACTTGTGGGGGGATATTACAGACTTAAGGGGACGGTTCTCTGGCAGGCAAGGGTTTAAATTTTTTGCCTGTCCAACTAAAAAGGCCCGTCTGGTTACAGATCGGGCGGGATGGGAGAAATTGCTGGCGCAATGGCTTAGTATAGTTTCTTGTTGTACTCGACAAGCTCAAGCTTGCCGTCCCTTCCGACATCAGGGTTACCGCGGAAGATGGTTACCCCGCAATTTATCGGCTTACGATTGTTGTCCCACTCGATGAACTCTTTGTCGCTCCAGCGAAAGATTGTGGCAAAGAAGGCCAGGATGCCGACATGGTGTGTCACAAACAGAATTCTCTTCTCGCTGTAGTCCCGAACCATGGTCCCAACCAGTGAGCGCATACGCTCGATCACGTCTGGAATATTTTCACCTTGCGGATATCGATACCAATACGGTCCTTCGAGGCCGAAGAGAATACGCTGAGATGGGTTTAGCGCGTGAAAAACCCGCCAATCGTTGTAGACGAGCGCTAACCCGTGCTCTTGCTCTCTTAGGCGCGGCTCCTCAACAACCCGGACACCACCAAGCTCGGGCCAACCCTCGATTAGGCCAGCAAGAGTTTGGTGCGTGCGATCATACGGAGAAACGAAGATGGTTTCGGGAAGCTCAATTTCCGTCGAGAGCGCCTGCCCGACAACGACAGGTTGAGCCGCCCCGGCCTCTGTCAGAGGCGTATCGCAATCGCCATAACCAAGACTGTATTTGTGCCAAATGCGCCACGCACGATAACGCGTGATCAGACCCGTGGGATTCTTGTCGAAACCGGCGACAAATCGGCGATATGCAGGATCTGCGAGCTTCTTCTCTCGTAGAATGTTGTAGCCGGATTGGCCGTGCCTAACGAGAATGATTTTGCTTGGCCACTTCATCGTCTGTCCTCCGTTCACTGTCTCAGTGGTTAGACAGTCAGATGTACGTTATGTTAGATTGTATCAGGCTATCTGTCAACATTTACGAGAGGGAAAATGAGATGAAAAAGATTGGAATCGGTAATATTGTTAGCCCCAAGCAAGAGACATCTGGTATAATCAGATTATAATTAGCAGATTACACAAAAGGAGCATTATGGTAGGATACATCGCAAACATCGAGGAAGAAACAGACATGAACGATAACTTTCGCAAGGTTCTCTTCACCGGACCAAACAGCCAATTGGTGGTCATGAGCCTCAAGGTCGGCGAAGATATCGGCATGGAAGTCCATGATAAGGTAGATCAGTTTATCCGGATTGAGGACGGCAAGGGCAAGGCGATCCTGGACGGCGAAGAGACAGGGATTGAGTCCGACTGGGCTGTCGTGATACCCGCCGGCACAGAACACAACATCGTTAACACCGGAGATGGACCGCTCAAGCTCTATACCATCTATTCTCCCGCCAACCACCCCGAAGGCACGATCCATGTGACCAAGGCTGAAGCTGAGGCAGCCGAAGCAGCCGAGCACGGCGAGAAAACAGGAGAGTAGGCCGTGCCGCTAACAGCTAAAACCTTGTGATAGTGGTATTGGCCGCCAAGAACTACAAATGCCAACTCTAGTAATTATGTCCGGATTGCCGTTTTCTGGCAAAACATATCTCTCCAAACGGCTTGCGGAGACGACTGGTTTTGTGCGTGTTTCATATGATGATATCTGGGAGGAAAAGAATAAGGAACTCCACAAATGGCTTGACTGGAACCAAGTGACGGCCATTGCCCACAAGCAGATTTTGGCCTTGTTTAATGATGGCAAGTCAGTTATCTATGATGACCTTGGCGATACACTGGAGATCAGAGAAGGATTGCAAGCCTTGGCAGAGAAGGTCGGAGCCGAAAGCAGAATCGTCTACGTAAATATCCCCGAAAAAGTCCGCCAGGAAAGACACAAAAAAAATAAAATTGTGCCTGAGAGGCATGACATCAGTAATCAGCGCTTCAAACGCTCGGCCAAGCGATTTGACCCACCCGGCAAAGGCGAAAACGTCATCGTCTTCGACCTAAGGCATAATATCGATGAATGGATAAAGGATTACTTTTAGCTGTACTTTTGGTCAAAATGTGTTATATTAATATTAGTGGCGTGATTCGCGCCTTTTTTCTTTTGTGAGAGCTGTATGAATGACGAAGTAATACTACGATTTGACGAAGTCACATTTGAATATCACTACGACAAGCCTCTTTTGGATGAAGCCAGTTTTAGCGTCCACAGAGGCTCAAAGATCACCCTGATGGGCCAAAACGGCGCTGGCAAGAGCACATTGTTTAACATGATTACCGGTGAGCTCAAACCGAAATCTGGACAAATCAACATCGGCAAAGATATTACTATCGCCACCGCCCGACAGGTTATCGCCCGCGACGAGCTCGCGCTGACCGTAGTAGAGTATTTCGCCAAGGCATTCAGTGTTCCGTCCAATGACCTGGTTAGCAAAATCCACAAGGTTATGACAGCGGTTAATCTAGATGTCCCAACTGATAAGCTAGTTGGGGACCTCTCTGGCGGACAGCAAGCCCGGCTTTTGCTGGCATTCGCCCTGATCCAGAACTCGGACATCCTTCTGCTTGACGAGCCAACCAACAATCTTGATCAAGCCGGCATCGAACATTTGATTGATTTCTTGATCCGCTACGACAAAACAGTTATCGTCATCTCTCATGATGCCGACTTCTTGAACTGTTTTACCGATGGCGTTATTTATCTCAATGTTTTTACCCACAAAATCGAATATTATGTCGGCGACTATTACTCAGTCGTCGAGGAGATCAAGAAGCAGGTCGAAAGCGAGATAAGGAAGAACGCCCAACTCAAGCGCTCGATTATCGACCGCAAAGAGAAGGTGAACTTCTTCTCCAACAAGGGCGGCAAGATGCGCCGACTAGCACAGAAGCTGAAAGATGAAGCTGAAGAGCTTGAGGAAAGCGTTGTTGATGTCAGACAAGACGACCGAACTATCCGCAATTTTCATATACCGGTGCAAGAGGGGATTGGCGGCGACCTAGTCCAGATTAACGCTCTGACCGCTTTTCGTGATCACTCACCCCGCACCAAGAAGGTCGACAAGACCATGCACAAGCGGATGCATTTCTTGGTCACCGGACCGAACGGTGTGGGCAAAAGCACATTTTTGCGCTCGCTGGTCTCTGGCCAAAATCAGGATACGAAAATTTCAAAGGATGTCTGCGTTGGCTATTATAGCCAGGACTTTTCTAATCTCGATTTTGATCAGACAGTTTTTGATTCACTCTGCTCTGTCAGAAGGGG